>JBGSMX010000014.1:0-38312 GCA_041739935.1 Coriobacteriia bacterium
AGCCGACCTGGCCGCGATGCTCATCGGTGAGAGGCGACAGACACTGCATGATAGGGCCGGTGGTGCGTTCGTCGTGCGAGCGCCCTCGGTCACCTAACCTGCGCTTCCACCAGACGCGCGCATGGTTGTGTACTCTGGAAACGCAAGCGCGCTGGTGAAGCGCTGACACGTTAGCCGGAGTCGCGAGGGAGACATCAATGGACGGAGCGCGAAGAGCGTTCACCGTCGCTGCATCCATCATCCTTGCCGGTTCACTGCTGACGGCGTGTGCATCGGCACAGGAGCCACCACCCCCAGCTGAGACCGAGTCTTCCGGAATCGAAGGCAGATCCCTTGTCTTCGGTGCGGGTGGTGGGGGTTTCGCCGACACGGCCGCGGCCTCGGAGGAACGACCTTACGAAGGCGTGATCGAGATCCGCGAAGGGGACAGGTCCGGGGCGGTCGTGGTGACGGTTGCTCCTGATGCTTCCGGCGACTTCAAGGTCGACCTGCCGCCGGGCACCTACACGCTCATCCAGCTGAGCGCGGACGGCGCGGGAATCGGAGAACCAGTCACGGTGACAGTGGGGCCGGGTAGCTATGAAGACGTCAAGTTGTCGTTCGCACCCTTGTAGCCGCGACCCGGCTAACCCCGGCATCGAGCAGACGGGGCGAGCGCTACAATCATGTGAACGCATGACCGCTGCTCATGCCGAGACACGTTAGGCTGAGCAAGGAGGCGCGGTGCCATTCGTCATTCGAGAGGAACCCGACGCACTCGACGTTACACTTCGAGAGCTGCGTCGCAGTCGCGTTGCCGGGATCCTCTGGTCGCTAGCCGCGCTGACTGGCGTTCTCTCGTCGCTTCTCGGGTACACGACATCCTACTTTGGTGCGTTCTGCATAGTCGCCCTGCTGTCAGTTCCCCTCGTATTCGCGCCGGTGAAGGAGGGTCTGCGGATCTCCAACAACGAGCTGTCGCATTACCTGATCGTGTACGGGCGCGTCTGGAAGAACCGGCGCGTTGCTGTCGACTCCCGCACCTTCTATGTTCCTGACCAGCCCGGCTTCTTGAGCATGCAATCGTCAACACCGCTTGTCCGCCTCACGGACTCGAAGTGGGCGTTGGGTGGCGGCTACTTCACACGTCAGGAAGCTGAGGAGCTTGCTACACGACTGAACGAGTATCTACGGGATGCCAGCCTAACAAGCGTTTCGAGCAGAACGCCAGGAGCTACAATGACCTGAACGCGCTGAGCGTCTGCTCAAACGCAACACGTTAGACACGCAGCGAGTGCCGAGTGTGCCGGTGCGGTCAGCCGCAACATGGGGAGCCACGCGAAGCTGCCACAATCCAAGGACGGCGCGAACGCGGGAAGGTCGAGAAATGGCTAGTCCGGGTGCTAGATACGCCTTCGCGTTCACAACCGAGCAGCCGATCCGTCCGGTCGTTCAAAGATTCGCCAATAGTGTTGTCGGGGTGAATGGTTGCAGAGTCTCCATCGTCGGCAGCAGCACCATCGTGATCAAACGCAGATACGAGCCGCCGTCCGCGACCGTGGTTCAGATGACGCTCCGGCTTCCCGGCCTCCCGCTCTACATGATGATGACGACGGACGAAAAGTTGACGATCGCGGTCAACTCCATGCGGCAGGGCAGCAAGGTCACTGTGAGCGGTGTGGCTAGCGCCGAGATCGCCGGACGCCTCGGATCGATCGTCGAGGAGCTTCGTTCCGGGCCCATGCTGCCTGCGGCAACGGCTGATGACTGGTATGTGACCGTTGGAGAGCGACACTTCGGACCCATGACTTTCGCCGCCGTCGCGCAATGGGCTCGGTGCGGCAACATTAGCCCGGGAGACTACGTGTGGGTTCCTGGATACGACGAGTGGCGCGAGGCGCGGCTAGTGAAGGGTTTGCGGTTCCCGACCATCCCCGCGCAGGAGCCAGAGGAGTGACCGTTGCGTCCAAGCAGGGCTGGCACGTGACCGAGTCTTCAGAGCACGCTCTCGGTGTCTAACCTGCGCTTCCACCAGACGCGCGCATGGTTGTGTACTCTGAAAGCGCAAGCGCGCTGGTGAAGCGCTAACACGTTAGGCGGAGTCGTGTTCCTACGTCGGTCACCCGATGTCTGCAGATGCAAGCGATACTTGCGTGTTTCGACAACGCGATTTGCTAGCGTCACTGGCCCGAGAGCCCGATACTTGTCCAGAGTACGATTCGTCGTCGGACACGTTTGAGCACCCTGGAGGCCGTTCGGTGGATATTCAGACTGGTCAACGCCTCGCCTCTCTGCGGCGAGCAAAGGGGCTCTCGCAGGAGGAGCTCGCCGCGAGTCTGGGGTTGAGTCGGCAGGCCATCTCGAACTGGGAACGCGGCGAGTCCGCTCCGGACACGGATAATCTGATCGCCCTTTCGCGGTTCTACGGAGTCTCGTTGGACGAGTTGGTGAGTCGCAGTGAGATCACCAACGGCACCGCAACTCACGACGCCGGCGCTGAGATATCGAATGGTGCGCCCAGTGACAAGTTCCCTGTCACACCCGTGTCACAGCCCGCTCGCGCTCGAAGCGCGTTTCTGGCGCTCGGTCTTGCCGTGACGCTGTCTTATGCGTACTACTTGCTTGTTGCGAGGTCGTTGGCCATGACGACGATGGACGATGCGACGGCCATGTTCGGACTCACGCCTTCTCCCGGGTTGGCTGTCATGTGGTTCGCGCTCGAGGTGGCGGTGATGCTGCTTCCGTACCTGGTTCTTGCGTTCACGGCAAGACGCATGCGTGAGATCGGGCGGTGGATCTGGCTCGCACCAGCAATCGCCTACATCGTGCCGCTCGCTGCGCTTCTGTCGTTCAAGCTCGCCAGCGGGACGAGCGTCGGCTACGAGTACTCTGGCCTTCACGCGGCACTCGCATCGAGTGTCATGATCAAGGCAGATGTTCTCGGGATTGTCCTGGGATGTGCGCTGGTCTGGTGGGCCGTGCAACCGAGTACCCGCCTAACCCGCGCTTCCACCTGACAAGATGAGGCGTGCGAGCTACGCTCGACAAGGCGAGGCCATTCGGCCTTATCTTGCAGGTGAAGCGCAAACACGTTAGACGGACCTAATCCCACATCAGTAGCATCACAGGCCGTGAGCCAGGGCTGGCCCTCGGGCACTTCGATGGGGTCCTGGTAGATGACATGCCTGGGCGGTGCTTGATGCACGCGCGGCACATCTCGAAGTAGTCGTGCACCCGGGCGTGAGGATTCTCCATGGCGAAGGAGAGAGCCTTGATGTCGGCATGCGCGGAGGCGAGCCACGCGCGCGGGCCGTTGTTTTCGGTGACCAGAAGGCTGATTTGGTCGATCTCGCCGACGGGCATCTCGTGCGATTGGGACTACCGGGAAACTCCCCAGCGGTTCATGAGGGCATCGACATGTGCCGGAATCTGATCGCGAGAACGGATCTTGCCACCGATGAAGCGCTCATAGAAGAAGGGTCCGGCGATCAGCGAGAGCGCCGCATCGATCGGTACGTCGAGTTGCAGCCCATCTTCGACCTCGCCCCGCTCGAGGAGTCCTGAAATCTCAGAAGACGCGTGTTCGATCAAGCGGCTCAGGAACGCCCGTGCCTCGGGCTGCCACTCGGCTCGTGCGATAAGTGATGCCATCGCCAAGGACATTGGGGAGTCGAGGTGGTAACAGAGCATCTCGAGAACGGCGATCAGGCTCTCACGCACCGGTAGGCCCACCGGGGGGGTCATGGAGGAGAGGGAGAAGCTCTCGAAGGCGTTCATGATGAGGGACCATCTGTCCGGCCAGTGTCGGTAGACGGTTGCTCTGCCTACCCCAGAGCGCTTCGCCACATTCTGATGGGTGACCGCTTCGGGTCCGTCTTCGCGCAGGAGTTCGAGTGCGGCCTCAATCACGCGTTCGTGTGTGCGTTCGATGCGAGGATCGGTCGGTGCAATGCTTTCAGTCTTCACAATTTGGACTCCATTTCGGCTGCCAGCTGCCGATACAACAAGTATGATACAGTACGTCTCGTAGTGAGGCAATGTGTCCCATAGCTACTTGTGCGAAGGATGGCTCGATGAACAAGCTGCTGATGAAGGTCATGGCGAAGATCACAGATTCGGATTCGGACACCCCGAGTCTCGACGGTCTGCTCGACAAGTCCGATGCGATCTTCGCGGATGTAGCAGTCGATCCCACTCGGTCGGCCCCGAATTCCAAGGAGCGACACACCTTCGGCTTTGGCAGCCCGTTCGATACGATGAACCTGACACAGATGGCGCGGATCATGCCGACCATGATCCGGGAACAGGCGTCATTCCGAAACGGCATGAAGCTCGCGCGGACATTCGAGCAGCTGCCTCCGCGAGTAGCGAGCTCCGATCTCTCGGCCGAGATCGCAGCCAGCCTGAAGCGGTGGGGTGCGGCCGAGGTAGGTGTCGTCGACGTCCCGCAGCATGCAGTGTTCCGCGATCGTGTCGCCCCTTTGCCGCGGGCGATCGTGTTCACCGGCGAGATGAATCGTGAATTGATGAAGCATGCTCCGACATTCGAGGGGATGCGTGAGGTGGCCGCCGCCTATGAGCGGACGGGCGTGATGGCCAACAGGCTCTCGGTGCATCTGCGCGGACTGGGCTACAACGCAATCCCCGGTCATTCGATGGGAGGGACGGTGGACTACCCACTCCTCGGCGAGATGGCGGGCATAGGCCAACTCGGGCGGAACGGTCTTCTTATCTCCCAGACGCACGGTGTTTCGCAGCGGATTGCGGTCGTCTTCACGGATATCGAAGCACTCGACTTCCAGCAAGCCGAGGAGTACTCGTGGGTCAGCGACTTCTGCAAGACCTGCGGCAAGTGCATTAGAGCGTGCCCAGCTGGGGCGCTGCACGAAGAATGGCGGCCGGACGAGTCAGGGCAACTGACATCGACCGACGGTGACCTGTGTCTGCCGTACTTCGGCGAGCACTGGGGCTGCTCAATCTGTGTGGGCGTGTGTCCCTTCACCCGCAGCGACTATGCGGCGATCAAGCGCTCGTTCGAGAAACGAGCGGTGCGCGAGTCTGGGAGCTCGAGCGCACATCCCGTGTCCGCGACTGGCTGATTCCCGGCCCTTCAAGAAGACGGTGGAGCCAGCCGTCTAACCCGCGCTTCCAGCCGACTCATGAACGCGCTAGGCTGAAAGTGGCCGCTCGTTCGCGGCTGAAGCGCAAACACGTTAGGCAAACAGCGACAGCGAAGGCATATGTCAGGAGCGCGTGGTGGTACCTGTCCTCCTACTGTTCATCGCAACCGCAATCGCAACGGTCGTATTCGCACCTTCCGGGGCGCGTCGTCATTGGGCTGCCGCTTTCGATCCCTTGCCTGACGACAGCGACGAGGAACGCGAGCGGGCCGAGCGCAGGATGCGACATATCGTGCAGGCGTATCGAGTAGGCGGACTGATGGTCCTTGCGATCATGTTCGTGATCTTCCTGACGCAAAGGTAGGCGGCGGCTACGCTGTTGCCTAACCTGCGCTTCCACCAGACGCGCACCTGGTTGTGTACTCTGGAAGCGCAAGCGCGCTGGTGAAGCGCTAACACGTTAGGCAGAAACAGCCACAACGTGGCGTTAGGCCACTTGAAGGGTCCACTCACGTGCTCACGCGCCGGCAGTTCATCTTCGGTTCAACAGCTCTAATCGCTGGAGCGGTGGGAACCGGCGGCTACGCCTGGTTCGTCGAACCGCATTGGCTCGAAGTTGTAGGCGTCCCCATGTCGGTGCGCAATCTGCCTGGCGAACTTGAGGGAGCGACGCTCGCACACCTCACTGACATCCATGTCGGTCTACATGTCTCGGACGCCTACGTGCTCGATACTTTCGCGACCGTTGCTGCCGCGAGTCCGGATATCGTCGTGGTCACGGGTGATCTCACGGCGTATCACGCGAACGTCGTTGAACAGGCCAAGCGCATTTACTCCAAGCTTCCGCACGGCAAACTGGCCACGCTTGCGGTCCTCGGGAACCATGATTACGGAGTGGACTGGTCTGACGAGGGCCACGCCGCGAAGCTCGCCGCTGCGCTCAATTCGCTCGGCATACGCGTACTCTCGAACGAGGTTGTGTCCGTGGCGGGCCTTCAGGTGGCTGGGATGGACGACTTGTGGGCGCGACGCTTCGATGCGCGGGCAACGCTGGAGGGGCTGGATCCCACCGTGGCGATGATGGCGCTGTCGCACAACCCGGACAGCGTCGATCTTGAGGGTTGGGACGGCTTCGAAGGCTGGATCTTGTCAGGCCACACTCATGGCGGGCAGGTGAAGCCGCCGTTCATGGCGCCACCCAGACTGCCGGTGCAGAACAAGCGCTACACTTCCGGCGAGTTCGAGCTGTCCGGGAACCGACGGTTGTACATTGGGCGTGGTGTGGGCCATCTGGCCAACCAGACTCGCTTAATGGTTCGACCAGAAGTGACGCTGTTCAAGCTGCGTTCTGCCTAACCCGCGCTTCCACACAGACTGCGCGCCCTGTGCGGTAGACTCAGGTCGCAAGCGCTTGCTGGCGCGCAGCTGGTGAAGCGCAAACACGTTAGTCCGACAGAAGGTGCCCGCATACCGAGGATGATGGCGCGGTCTCGCGTCGAGCGAGTACGATGTCAGAGGAGGTGTCCACATGGTTGCCGTGCTTGAAGACAGGCTGGATGCGATACGGGGGGCGTGCGAGCGCTTTCATGTCGCGCGCCTCGATGTCTTCGGCTCGGTGCTCCGTGAGGACTTCGAGCCCGGGCGCAGCGACATCGACTTCCTCGTCGACTTCGGACCCATGTCTCCGTTCGAAAAGCCGGATGCATACTTCGGTCTGCTCGATGAGTTGCGCGCCATTCTCGGAGCCGAAGTCGACCTCGTGATGGTTGGCGCGCTCAAGAACCGCTACATTCGTGACGACGTCAACCGGACGAAGCAGCAGCTCTATGCAGCGTGAGCCACGCACCTACCTCGCTGACATCCTAGAGTCCTGCGACGCGATCGACGCTGCGGTCTCCAGCATGCAGATCGACGACTACCTAGGCAATCGACTCGTGCGCTCCTCGGTGGAGCGGGAGTTCACCATCATCGGCGAGGCGGTACTGGCGCTGTCTCACAAGGCGCCGGACGTCTTCGCTGCAATCACGGGCGCGCGGCGAATCGTTGACTTCCGCAATCGACTGACTCATGAGTATCCGACCGTCGACGACGAACTGGTGTGGGGACTCGTCAAGGTCGACCTGCAGACTCTCAGAGGCGAGTGCGAAACGCTGATATCGCAACTCGAATCTGCGGACTAACAAAGGCTTCCACCTGACTCGCTTCGCTCGCAGGTGAAGCCTCAGACGTTAGCGGGACTACTCGGCGCGTTTCGAGCTATGCGACCTGATCCACTCGGCCAGTGCTTCCTCGCCAAGCGCGCCGGAAGCGAGCGCCACCATCGCTGTGACGACCTCGGATTCCTCGGCGGTGAACTCCATTGAGTTCAGCCCCAGAAACACCGCCATGGTCACGAACGCGACTCGCTTGTTCCCGTCGTTGTAGGGGTGGTTGCTTGAGATCCCGAACCCGTACGAGGCAGCTAGCGCCGCTAGGTCAGTGGACGGCTCGTAGGCAAGCCTCTGACGAGGGCGCGCGAGCGCGGACTCGAGCCCGTCCTCATCGCGCAGTCCCGGCAGCCCACCGTGGGTGAGCAGCATGTCGGTGTGCACGGCATCAACGACCAGGCGCGAGACCCAGCGCGGTTCTTCGCTTGTGCCCGTCATCCGCGGCTACTTGGCCAGCTCGCGCAATGCGTTGCGGTAGGTGCGGGCTACGCCGGAGGCGATGGAGAGCGCCTCTTCGGTGTCCGGATCGTAGGGGGTGAGCAAGATCCCGCGGTCCGTTTCGATGGCGATAACGTATCCCCCGCTTCGAGCTTGAGCCTGTCGGCCATGTCCTTGGGCAGCGTAGCGGCTATCGAACCGCCAGCGCGCCGCAGCTTCACGCCCTGTGTCATTTCCGGTGCCTCCATCGGTGGGTCACGCCGATTGTAGCATACTTGTGCTACACGACCGCCCGCTAACAGGCGTTTCGAGCGGACGGCGGAAGCGCTAGGGTAGATGCGAGCGGCAAACCGCCGCTCAAACGCAAGAACGTTAGGCATGGAAGCCAGACCGCAATCAGAGGGGGCGGACCATGAGAGACGGCAAGTGTCCGAGGTGCGGTTCTTCCGATGTCTTCGCCTCCAAGGATGGGCCCGGTATCGCTGACGAACGCTTCGGCTGGGGCATGCTGACCTCCAGAAGCGCCTCATGGAAACCCACCGGTCAAACGCTCCTATGCACGGCGTGCGGCTACTGGGAGAGCTACGTGATGGACAGAGACTACCTCGCGGAGATTGCCAGCAACGACGGAGGCACCAATTGGGCCAGGGTCATTCCGGCCGATTGGAAACCCGATCCCACTGGTCGACATCAGTTGCGCTACTGGGACGGGATCGCATGGACCTCCTCGGTCTCCGATGATGGAGCGCTCTCCGAAGAAGCGATTGAACCGGGGGCGTAGTCGCCACAACGGTCTCCAAAACGAACGTGGACACGGCCGTGCGGCTTCATGCCTAACCCCGGCTTCGAGCAGAACGCCGCGAGGTAGAATCGAAATGCAGGCGCTGGGCGTCTGCTCAAGCCGAAACACGTTCGACATCCATCTCACCCAGAGATGACTATGGGGGCTGGGGGACTAGATGACCAGAATCGCGATTGACTACCTCGCAGAGAGTCCTCTGCTCGACCCCCAACAGATCGAGAGCGAATACGCTGGACTCTCGGACGCCCAGCTTGTCCAGGAACTCGACGGATATCGCGCCTACATTGCAGACAACCAGGCAGGCATTCTGCAGGAGTTGTCAGGTGGCCCACTCAGCGTCCAACTGGAACACGCGCAGCGCATTGGCCCACCGTCCCTACAGATGGTCACTCGTGGAGCGCTCTACCTGCAGCGCATCACGCTGTGGGATCCACTGCTGGAGCGTTCACTAGCTGCAACACGCCTCGACAACGAAGCTGTTGGTGCGTCGCTGGGTGTCCCATTATCAGCATCTCCGAGCCGTTCCTCTATTGCCGCGGCTAGTGAGTACATCCGCTCATTGCGCGCCGCCATTGGCGCAGACTACGTCAAGCTTGCGCCTCTAGCCGGCACCGATCGCTACGACCAGGCGATTCCATTAGTCATCCCTGAAGCACGTATCGCGATGGTTCCCGAGGCGATCCTCGAAGCACTCACCTCGGAAACGCAATTGTCCGCGGCCGTGACGCTCCCTGACGGTGCCGGGCTGCGAGTGGAGCCGATGCCTGAGGGTGGCTACCGCCGGATTGGGATCGAGTTCGGTGATCACCCCTCGATGTCTATTCAGCAGCTGGTGAACATCGCCGACCCGCGCGCTGACGGCGAAGGCATTGGGTTCCGTGTACCAGCAACAGATGCCTCAGAGCCTATCGCACCAGATGAGTACCGGAACTGGATTCAACAGGTGGTGCCGTCCGTCGCCGCGGAACTTTGGAACAACGTGGCGGAGCAACTGCTCTTCGCGAGCGGCAATCGGTGCGGATTCGTCACCGACTCGGCCACCATCTATCGAGCGATGGTCGCAGCTACCATAGTCCCGAACGAAACCGAGCAGTCAACTATCGATGTAGCCTTGGATCTGACGCTCCCATACGTGCAGAACCTCGATCTTGAGAGGGCAGTGGACCTTCGGCTGAACTACGGAGAATCGCTCGCCGCATTCCGATCTCGACTTGGCGCCGATGTGGCTTCGCTCCGTGCCGGGAATCGCACTCCTTCCGAGGCCGCTATCGAGGCGGTTCGAGCGCAGTACCGGGCCGAAGCCGCCGAACTCCGGCGTGCACTTCGACGCGAGGCAACCTACACGGCACTGGGCCTGGCCGCAACGGGTGTGCTACTAGGATTGAGCGTAGTCCCCCCAGCCAGCCTGCTCCTGGGAGGTCTGTCCTTCGTGGGCGGGGCAGGTCGTCGATTCTGGGACATCTCTGCATCGCCGACATACATCCTGCTCCAGTCAGAACGCACGGCACTGAATTCAAGGTAGTCGATCTCTGGAAGACGACGATGATGTCGAATCCGCGCTTCCACCAGACGCGCGCATGGTGTCGCATAATGGGAGCGCAAGCGCGCTGGTGAAGCGCTAACACGTTAGCCGCACACTCAATCGTGGTACCATATTCACTACCTAAGGAGGTACCACAAATGAGTGCGATGCCCAACATCATCCCCATCAGTGAGCTGCGTCAGGACGCCTCGGCGATCGTGAAGCGCGCGTCGGCTTCCGGAGACCCCGTCTTCATCACGCAGCACGGGCGCGCCTCGGCGGTCCTTGTCAGCGCGGGAACCTACGAGCGGACGCAGCGCGAGCTCGAGATCTTGAGGATTCTCGCCCAAGGTGAGGCCGACATCGAGGCCGGTGCCGGATTCGACCTCGACGCGGTGATGGCAGAGGCCGACGAGCTTCTGGACAAGCCGTGATTCGCAAGGTCCGGTTCACTCCACCCGCTCGGGCGCAGTTTCTCTCGGCGGTGGCCTACATCCAAGCCGACAGGCCCGCAGCAGCGCGCGGCTTCAAGGATCGCGCGCGACACGACCTCTCACGCCTGATCGAGTTCCCCAACTCGGGACGCGTGATTCCGGAGTTCCCGGCCCTCGGATTCCGCGAGGTCTTGGTCGACTCCTACCGGTTCTTCTACCGGGACAAACCGGACACCGCCTGGGTGGTGGGCGTATGGCACGATGCCCAGATCCCGGCTGAACCGCAAGAGCCAGTTGGCGGCTAACCTGCGCTTCCATCAGACGCGCGTAGGGTTGTGTACTCTGGAATCGCACGCGCGCTGGAAAAGCGCTAACACGTTAGACCGAACCACAGGAACGGAGTGTCAGGTGGAGCCGTGCAGTGAGGATGATCATCCTTTCACGATGTCCACGGATGAACTTCGACGGCGTGAGAACGCCTTCGATCGCCTCGGGGTGAGCACTGTTCTCGCATTTGCCATCGTCTCTGCCGACCTGTTCGCAGCACACTATCCAGAATTGCTTGGCGGAGTCGCGTGCCTCGCAGTACTGTTCGTCGCATCCCGCATCTGGCTGGCTGCTGGGAATCGCAAATTCGCCAGCACGACCTGGAACATCGGCCACACCACGCTGACCCGCACTGATCTTTGTTCCAGCCATGAGTATCAGCTGCACTCCATCCGCCACGCACAGGCAAAGCGGACGACAGACGGCGTGATCCGTGAGATCAAGTTGAGCATCGACGATGGCCCAGCGGTGTATGTGAACGGTCTCGAAGACAGCGAGGCGTTTTGGGACTGCTTGAGTTCGAGAGACACCGGGGCACCCCGAGCTTTCGTGCACGAGCCGATCGACTACGACCATCCCTTGTTCTACGTGGCCTTGGGCTGCGTGCTCGGCGCTTCGATGGGCCTCACTTTGCGGATTGCTGTGTCAGCCCCTCAGTTCAGCGGGCACTGGGTGTATGTGGCGCTTGCAGCGTACTCCGTCGTCATGAGCGCGTATTGGCTGCGTGCCAAACCCGTCTCCGGTCGCTACGGCATTCGAGCGGTCACGTGGGACTATGCGGTTGCCGCAGTGGCCTTCGTCTGTTTCATCGGCTCTACAATCGCGGCCGCGCTATAGGAGGCATGCTCTGAATCGGTCTAACTTGCGCTTCCACCAGACGCGCGCATGGTTGTGTACTGTGAAAGCGCAAGCACGCTGGTGAAGCGCTATCACGTTAGCCCGTACAGGAGAGGTGCGGTCATCCGGTGACTGATTCCG
The DNA here is from genome assembly GCA_041739935.1 of Coriobacteriia bacterium. Lineage (GTDB taxonomy): Bacteria > Actinomycetota > Coriobacteriia > Anaerosomatales > JAGXFU01 > JBGSMX01. Next base: position 11,808 of record JBGSMX010000014.1, read on the forward strand.
ACGTAGTGGCCGTCCATGGCGACTGGCTCGTGCGGGCGGACCGCGAGTCGGTCTACGCGATCGTCTCGGACTTCGAGCGCATGCCTGAGCATTTCCCAAAGATCGCTCGCGCGATGAGCCTCGTCGAGCGCGACGGCGACGTGCTCAGACTCGAGGCGGAGGCGGCGTCGTTCGGCTCGCTGTTCCCGGCGGTCAGGATCGAGATGACGGCCACGCTGCTTCCAGGTCGAGGCTACCGCTGCACCACCCACAACCTCACGTTCGATACCACCGGAGACGAGGAGCTACTGCTCGTCGACGATCCGGAGGGTACGCGCATCAAGTACACGTACTACGTTACCGTGCGGCGCCGCTGGCTCAAGCCGCTGTACGCATGGATGGTCTCGGCATTCGGCATGCCGTACTGGAAGCGGGCGTTCGTCGATCCGCTCGAGTCGCTGGCGAAGACACCGCACGAGTCGTGACTCGATGCGTACCGACAAACCTGCTCTTCCACCAGACGCACGCATGGTTGTGTACTCTGGAATCGCAAGCGCGCTGGTGAAGCGCTAACACGTAGCCAGAGAGGGATCGGGTGCGACATCAGGGCAGAATCGTCGAATGGAACGATGCGCGTGGATTCGGCTTTGTCACTCCACTCGACGAGAGCCGCCGCGTCTTCGCCCACGTCAGCGAGTTCCCGAACGACCTGAGGCGACCCGAAGCACTGGATCTGGTCACTTTCGAACTGAATCAGGATGAGCACGGCCGGCCTCGGGCAGTCGAGATCCAGTTCCTCGCGCCGACCGCATCACGCTCACGCGACGGACAGATTGCCGCGGTCCCTCTCAAGTGCGCGCTCGGCCCTTCATCGCCGCACTAGTGACCGTGCTGCTGCTGAGCGCGTTGCTGGTCGACCCCTTCATGCTCGTGTTCCTCGTCGGCTACCTGATTGTGAGCGCTGCGACTTATGTAGCCTACGGGATGGACAAGTCAGCGGCTCAGCACGGTGCCTTCCGGACGCAGGAGTCTGCGTTGCACTTGCTTGCGCTGATGGGTGGCTGGCCAGGGGCACTCCTCGCCCAAAAGCACTTCCATCACAAGACTCGCAAGCAGTCGTTCCAGTCGACCTTCTGGGTAACCGTCGTCTTGAACTGCGTGATACTGATGACGTTCATTGGGTTGGCCGCGTCTTCTCCTGGCTAACCCCGGCATCTAGCAGACGGCTTGAGCGTAGAATCATGGAAGCGCATGACCACACTCATGCCGAGACACGTTAGCCGAGCGGAACGGATTTCGGGCGCATTGGGGCGCACCGAAGGGAGGCCGACTTGCTGCGAAGACTCTCCCGCCTGGGGTTTCACGATCGAGAACTCCAAGCGCGCGGGATCACCATCCACTATGTCGAGGGCCCGCGTCACGGGCCGACGCTGCTCCTGATACCGGGGCAGTCGATGATCTGGGACAGCTACGCGCGCGCACTGCCCCTTCTTGTTCCGCACTTCCACGTCGTCATAAGCGACGTTCGCGGTCACGGCGGCTCGAGTTGGACGCCCGGCGAGTACGATTTCCCGACCATGGGTGCGGACGCAGCGGCACTGCTCGAAGAGATCGCGGACGCCCCCGCGATCGTGTCAGGCAACTCCTCGGGAGGGCTGATCGCAATGTGGCTCGCAGCGGAGCGGCCGGATCTCGTCGCGGGCATCGTGATGGAGGACGCGCCGGTGTTCAGCTGTGAGTGGCCTCGCCTACGAGACGATTGCTACGTCTATCAGGTGTTCGAGCAGGTCTCCCGCTCGCTTGCCGGTCCGGGGAAGCGGGACGTAGCCGGATTCTTCGGCGGCCTGAAAGTTCCAGTCGAGCACGGTCAGCGATTGTGGTCCCTGCCCAGATGGCTCATGGAGCCACTCGGCTGGATCGCCGGCATCCACGAGACCCTGCGGCCGGGCGAGCCTGTCGACATCGTATTCTTGCCGCCCGTGATGAGGCTGATTCTCCGCTCACTGACAGCCTACGACCCGCAGTTCTCCGTCGCGTTCCTCGACGGCAGCGCGTGTCGCGACTTCGACCACGCTGATACGCTCCGCCGCATGCGTTGTCCAGCGATGTTCCTACATGCGGACTGGTTCCGCGTTGGCGGCGACGGGATCCTTGTCGGGTCGGTGGACGACAATGACGTTTCGCGGATGCGTGAGATCGTGCCTGCGCTTCGCTACGTCCGGATGCGCTCAGGGCATATGATCCACTTCTACAACCCCGCGAAGTATGCAGCGGAGGTTCTGTCCTTCACGGCTGCAGCTCTCCCCGACGAATCGTCCAGTTGAGTCAGGGCGGGGCCACGCCCACCCGCATGGAATTGTCCCCGTTGCTCGGCCCTTTGGAGGATGACATGACCCGATCAGCCGAGGTCGACGCCTACATGGACACCCTGGAGCATCCGATGGCCGCGCAGGTGGAACGATTGCGCTCTGCCATCTTGGACACTGACCCGCGCATCAACGAGTCCATCAAGTGGAACGCTCCGAGCTTCTACATCGACGATCACTTTGCGACGTTCAACCTGCACTATCCTGACCGGATCCAGATCGTGATGCACGCTGGCGCGAAGGTGAATCCGGACGCGAAGCAGTTTGAGATCTCGGATCCTGAAGGGCTACTGAAGTGGGCGGCGGTCGACCGGGCGAACGTCACCTTCAGAAGCGCCTCCGAAGTCGACAGCCAGCTAGCTTCGTTCCTCGACATCCTCGGGCAGTGGGTCGCGCTCACGTCCTTGGACACGAGCGCCTAGCCTGCGGCTCCAGCAGACGCGCACGTGGTTGTGTACTCTGGAAGCGCGAGCGCTGGTGAAGCGCTCGCACGCTAGGAGCATCAGGAGCGTGAGGATGTCGCAGCCCGACACTCGTTCTTCAATGCGCGCACTCATGCTGCTGAACCCCCGCTTGCGGTATCACCGCGCTTCGATCGAGCATCCCGAGCACATCCCGCTCTCTGGCGGCGCGGTCTTAGTGAGCAACCACGGTCGTCTCGTTTTCGATTCGTTCCTCGTGCTGAGGCTGCTGCTGCAGTCGCGCGGTCGGCTGGCGAGACTCATGGCGGATCACATGTGGTTCAAGATCCCATTCACGCCGAGGATCTTCACGGCCGCTGGCGCCGTCGACGGCACGCGCGAGAACGCCCTTCGGCTGCTCGACGAGGGTGAGCTCGTGTTCACCTATCCCGGCGGGGTGCGCGAGATCTTCGGCGGGCGCTTCGGACGCGAGCACTTGGACTGGGAAGGCAGATACGGCTTCGCACTCGTCGCCATCCGCGCCGGTGTGCCGGTCATCCCCGTGGTCGGTATCGGTGTCAACAACGGGCTGGTCCTTCTCACCAGTGGGCGGATGCTCGGGACGCTGACATATCGCGGCGTCCTCCGCCTCGGTGAGGCGTACGCCGACTATCGCAACCCACTGGCAATCGGCCTGCTGCCGCTGCCACTTCCTTTGTCAGTGGTCGTCGCGCTACCGCTTCCATGCAAGCTCACATACATTGTCGGCGAGCCTCTCTCGGCGCCGCAACCACAGCCCGGCGAGTCAGAACAGCAGCTGGCGGTTCGGTTCGCTAGTGAAGCATCGGCGGCGATGCGTGCGTTGATGAGCAGGCACGGCGCAGCGAGCTGAGCATATGCCTGCGCTTCCACCAAACGCGCGAATGGTTGTGTACTCTGGAAGCGCAAGCACATCCGATGCATCGTGCGAGGGGGAATGGTGGCGGGACCGCTTGTCATCGAGATCCTCTTGGCTGCTGTCGGTGTCACGGTCAACCCGCCTGCTGTCATCGCGGCGATACTCCTGGTCGCCTCCTCCCGCAGCAAAGCGCTCGCCTTTGCCGGTGGCTGGGTTCTCGGCCTACTCCTAGTCGCATGCGTCGTCATGGTTGCCGGCGATGCTACTGAGCAACCGGGCGGCGCATCCGCGCCGATGCTTGTGGCCAAGGCCGTGATCGGCATCGCGCTGCTCGGCTTGGCCGCCGCCAAGTGGCGTAGTCATCGGCGGGCGTCCGGCGACAAGGAGCTGCCGGGCTGGATGCGTAGGCTGCACGACATCTCCGCTCCACGTGCCTTCGTGGCCGCTTTGGCCTATGCGGCACTCAATCCCAAGACGATCGCATTCATCGCTGCGGGTGTCCTGGCGATTCTGGCAGCCTCCTTCAGCACGCAGACCGAGTGGGCCGCGCTCGTGGTGTTTGTCCTGTTGTCGAGCTCGAGCGTGACGGCCCCTGTTGTCGGTGCAGTACTCTTCCCGCGCAGATCGGCGGGGGCGCTCGCGTTCGCGGAGCGCTGGCTCGGCGATAATGGATCCGTCGTTGGCGCGGCGGTGCTTCTGATCCTCGGACTGCTGGTTCTGTACTCGGGCGTCGACGGATTGCTGCAGATCTATCGGTCCGCGTAGGAACTCGGCTAGTTGTGCGCCCCACCGGCACTCACACCAGACGGCGAGAGCGCTAGAATCCAAGCGAGCGCATGACCGCTGTTCATGCCGAAGAAAAAGAGGCCGAAGCTGAATCTGACTTCTCCGTGAGGTGAGGAATGCGAGCACGGAGCACGGCCGCCAAGGAAGCGTCAACTTTCTTGCTGCTGACGTTGCTGCTGTCGTTTCTTGTGTTCTGGGGTCCCCTGGCCCTGTTCAAGATCCCGACCATCAGTTTCGTCGACAAGACGACCGGACCACCGTGGGCGATCGCTCTCTACATCATCGGCGGGTTCGTACCCTCCTTCGTCGCCATCGCATTGACCTGGCGCCATGAGGGTCGCGAAGGGCTCAAGCGCCTCGGTCGCAGGGTCATTCAGTTCAAGATCGGATGGCGCTGGTACCTTGCGATCGTGGGGATCGTTCTCCTTGGAACCGCCGCCCAGATCGCTCTCATACACGTACTTGGTGGAACCTTCGACCTGATGCTCTTTGCTGCGCAGCTCCCCAGCGCGGTGCCGCTTATCATCCTCGGCCCGCTTTCTGAGGAACTCGGCTGGAGAGGGTACGCGCAAGATAGGCTCGAGACCCGATGGAACGGACTTGTGTCCGGACTGATCGTCGGAGTCGCCTGGGCCTTGTGGCACCTCCCGCTGTTCTACATGGTTGGCACGTCGCAGAGCGTGTTGGGTATCCCCTTCCTGGGTTTCGCCTCCGGCATCATTGCGCTCTCTGTCCTCTATGCGTGGCTGCACAACAACACTTCCGGCAGCGTGTGGACCGCGGTGCTGTTCCACTGGATGTTCACGTATAGCGCGCAAGTCGTCGCGACCGGAGTCACTCGCTCGCAGCTGTACAACTGGCTGGAGTATCTGCCGTACATCATGATGGCACTCGTGGTCACTGCGCTCTGGCGCCCGTGGGACACGCGGGGTGTGGTGTCTGACAATGCAACGGCAGCCCCCGGGGAGCCTGCGAGCTCGGCCTAGCCCTGGCTCCAACCGAGAGCTGACGCGCGAGCGACAACCGTGTAAGAGCACGTGCGGCTCTCATGCCGACGCGTTCTGGCAGTATCCGAGATAGGGGGCGGAGAACGATGGCGAAGGTGCTCGTGACCTACTCGAGCAAGTACGGCTCAACAGGCGAAGCGGCAGAGGCGATCGCAGCAGCGCTTCGCAATCGCGGACTTGATGCGGTCGTTACCCCGGTGGAGTCGGTCAAGGATCTCGATGGGTTCTCCGCAGTGGTGCTTGGTGTCGCCCTGTACTTCTTCAGATGGCGTGGATCGGCCCACAAGTTCTTGAAGCTTCACCACCGGACTCTCGAGCAGTTGCCGGTAGCCCTGTTCGGGATGGGCCCCATCGAGGACACACCTGAGCAGTACGCGGGCGCACGCGAGCATCTGGACAAGGGGCTCGCGAAGCATGCCTGGCTGTCACCCGTCTCCGTCGCTGTCTTTGGCGGACAGCTGGCTCCCGAACTTCTACGCTTCCCTGACAACAACCCGGCGATGCGCCAGATGGGCTCACTCGACCTGCGTGACTGGGACGCTATCGAGAAGTGGGCTGACGGCCTGGCCGAGAAGTTGGATGAGACGGTACCGCAAGGCGCGTAAGACGAGTGACGAGCGCGCTGGTCGAGCGTTCTGATGTGTGACCGGAAGGAGACGAGCTGTGGTCGTCACGAGAGACTCCGTGCCTCCGATCGACTTCGACGGATTGGGTATCCGGGACTACACCGCCGGCCTTGAGACGAGCTCCTCTTTCGCGGTGATCACTGTCCCCCCGGGCGTGGCGCATGCGGACTCGTGGTCGCGGCGCTCAGACAAGTACTACTACGTCGTAACCGGCACGATCGAGTTCACCGATTCCGGACAGACGCATGTACTGTCCGCGGGCGATTTCTGTCTCGTGTCGCAGGGGGGGCGCTTCTCGTATCGCAATCAAAGCGAATCACCTGCGTCCCTGTGTCTCTTTCACACACCGAGCTTCGATCTGGACTCAGAGGTGTTCGAGAGCTGATGAAGCGCTAAGGCGTCTGCGTTAGGAAGGCGACCAGATCGGCCCCCCCCCCGCAACCGGAGCAGACTGCGGTCCGCGCCATCTAGTCCTCCGTGATCGGGCTCAAGACAGGATGCGGCTGCAGCGCAAACACGTCAGCCGCTCTGCTGGTCTGCCGATGAGAGACAGCGAATCATAAGTCGATCATCGTCGTTCTCTGCGACGACCACAAAACCAAGCTTCAGGTACATCCTCGCCGCATAGTTTGCCCCGTCGACGCTCAGCGACGTTCTCGCATAGCCAGACTCGGCGAGAACCCCGATCAGGCTGCGCATCAAGCGCGTCCCGATTCCCCGGCTCCTGTACTCTGGCAGGAGCGAAATAGCGAGCTCCGGGGTCATCTCATCCACGTATCCGTATCCTGGAGGATCTCCCCCCAGCACCCGCGCCCATGCCGCTCCTACCACGTTCCCGTCAATCACGGCGACCAGGCCGCGGTCATGGGGGCGGCTTCCGAAATCCTCGATGTATATGCGGACCCGGGGGTCGTATACAACGCTGCGTGGAATAGGCTTCTCGGGATCGCGCTGGTACACGGCCAGGTAGAGGAACTCCTCCAGCAACGGATAGTCCTCGACATCGATCGGGCGTATGGTCACGGTCGGCATGCTAGTCGTCCGGTTCAGGGAGGCAACGGTGCTATGCACTATACAGTCGCCCGAGCAGCGGGCATCCAGCAAGCGCTTCCGGCCGACTCCCGACAGCGTTAGGCTGAAGGGGAAGCCGCTCGTTAGCGGCTGAAGCGCGCACACGTGGGGCAGCAACCAAGGGGCAGTGCCGGAGGCCAGGCATGGACGTCAATACTCAGTCTTCCATACGTGGTCGCTACACCGAGCTCGGCTTGAGCTGGTGGCCCGTGCTGGCCGTACTGCCTGCGCGTATGCTGTTCTGCTTCCTGTCTCAGGGGCTCGCGGCCACCTACTTCTACCTTGCCGGCAGCGCGGACCCGGGGAACCGAGCCGCCCAGTCGTGGCTCGTCCACACGACCATCGCCGATATCCTCTGCCTGGTGTTGATCGCGTGGCTGCTGCGACGTGAAGGGCTGCGTCTCCGGCAACTGTTCGGTGTGACGACGTGGTGGGAAAGCTGGCGTCAGCTGCGCTGGACACCGGTGTATCTGCTGCTGGTGGCGCCCGGAGCGATCGCGGCGCACCTGATCACCACCGCCTTCTACGGCAGCCAGCTGCCGCCGATGATCTCGATCGTCGATCTGCCGTCTGCGGGAGTGGCTTACTCCATGCTCGTTTGGCCGCTGGTCTGGGTGATCACCGAACAGCTCTTCTATATCGGGTATCTCCTGCCCCGCATCGAGGCTATGACGGGGAAGACCTGGCTCGCGGTCATGATCGTCATCCTGTTCTGGGGTCTTCAGCATGTGGCCATACCGTTCATCGCTGACCCCACGTACCTCGCGTCCCGGGTACTGGCGGCGACCGCAGCGGTCAGCCTCTTCCCGGTGGTGTTCGTGCGAGGAGGTCGCCGACTGGTTCCGCTGATGGGAGCGCACTACATCGCGGACCTGTCGACCGCCTTTCTGGCGGCGGTTCTGCCTCTTCTCGAGAGGTAGAAGCTGCACGCAAGGCCACGGGGAGGGCGAAGGTTGCTACAGTCGAGCGGGCACGCAGCGGCCGCACATGCGCAAGCACGTTGGCCATACACGAGGGAGAACTTGTGGATAAGGTCGATCTCAAGCGCGAGCTGAAGCACCTCTACCTGCCGTCTTCGAAGCAGGTCGTGCCCATCGACGTCCCGGGCATGAGCTTCCTGATGCTTGACGGGCAGGGCGATCCGAACACATCACAGCCCTATGCCGATGCCGTGGAGGCGCTGTTCTCGCTCTCGTACGCGATAAAGTTCGCCGTGAAGAGGGGTCCACTTAGCATCGACTACGGCGTCATGCCGCTGGAAGGGCTGTGGTGGGCGGACGACATGTCGGACTTCATCACCGGCGACCGCTCGGGGTGGCAGTGGACCATGATGATCATGCAGCCGCACTTCGTCACCCGTGAGATGTTCGATGAGGCCGCTGACGCGGTTCGCAAGAAGAAGGATCCTGCGGCACTTGCCCATGTGAGACTGGAGACCTATGCGGAGGGAGCGGCAGCGCAGATCATGCACATCGGGCCGTTCTCGGACGAGGGGCCGGTCATCGAGCGTGTGCATGACTTCATCGAGCAATCGGGGCGCGAGCGTTCGGGGAAGCATCACGAGATCTATCTCTCGGACATCCGAAAAGCAGATCCCGCGAACTGGAAGACGGTCATCCGCCAGCCCATGAGGTGATGGCTGACACGACCGTCAACCTGACCAGCCGCGTGAGCTACACTCGGTCTTGGGCGTACGTAGCCGTTGTAGGCTCACGCCCAACAAGGTCGGCCAGCTGGAGAAAGACATCCTTACGCAAGGAGAGCAATGGGTTCTGATTCCCCCGTCGAGCCGCACTCGGTTGGCCGATCTCTTCTGCTGCACCTGGGACCCGGCGTACTTATCGGCTTGTGCTACTTCGCACTCTCACCGGTCTTTCGCCAGTGGGGACTGCCTTCGATAGCGGCGCTCATGGCCACCGTGGCCCTGGTCCTCGTTCCCTTCGAATTGGGCTTCCTGCTGCACGAAGGTCGCAAGAAGAACGGCCGCTACTCGCTGCACGGCATCGTGCTGTACCGGACTCCGATACCCACGTGGGAGTACTTCGTATGGGTGCCAGCCCTGTTCGTGATCGTGGGAGTCATCTTCACCGTGATGAAGCCGGTCGACGCCGCGCTGCACCAGACCTTGTTCGCCTGGATGCCGATGCTCGAGAGCGGCCTTACCGCCGAGTACTCCAGGACCGCGTTGATCTGGACTTACGCCTCGGTGGCTGTGTTCGGGGTCATCGTGGGACCGGTCATCGAGGAGTTCTACTTCCGCGGGTTCTTGTTGCCTCGAATGGGGTATGCCGGAAGGTGGGCGCCCGCCCTGCACAGTCTGTTGTTCGCGCTCTATCACATCTGGACGCCGTGGCAGTTCATCACCAGAACACTGAGCATGATCCCGATGGTATATGTCGCTCAACGGCGCAACCTGTATGTCACCACCATCGTCCATGTGCTGGTCAACACCCTCGACCTCGTCACCGCAGTGGTCTTCATCGCTGCCATGACTCACTAGCGTCTTCGGCCGGTTGGCAGGCCACTGCCGGACCAGCACTTCCACCTTTGAAGCACAACACGCTCGACGGACGGATTCGGACCGCTGTCAATATCACGAACCGAGGACTCATGAAAGCGGTAGTGTGCACGGCCTATGGCCCACCGGATGTCCTTCGACTCAGGGACGTCGTGAAGCCCACTCCAAGAGACAACGAAGTGCTCATCAGAATCCGCGCCACGACGGTGAGCGCCGCCGATTGTGAGCTGCGGAGATTCGACTTCGCCCCGTGGATCTGGCTGCCGATGCGGCTTGCGTTCGGCATACTCCGACCCAGACAACCCGTGCTCGGGCAGGAGCTTGCCGGTGATGTCGAGTCCGTGGGCAAGAATGTCACTTCGCTCAGGAGTGGCGATCGGGTCTTCGCGGCGACGGGCATCGGGCTGGGAGCCTATGCGGAGTACATCTGCTTGCGGGAGAACCCCCAGACCGGGGCGATAGCGACAATGCCAGCCAACCTGAGCTACGCCGAAACGGCTGCCGTCCCCTACGGAGGCGGCGAAGCGTTGGGCTTCCTGCGCAAAGCCGACGTCCGGAGCGGACAGAGGGTGCTGGTCAACGGGGCGGGCGGGAGCTTCGGAACGTTCGCGGTCCAGCTCGCCAAGATCTTCGGCGCCCACGTGACCGCAGTGGATGCCGCGCCGAAGCTGGAGATGCTGCGCGCGATCGGTGCGGATCGCGTTATCGACTACGCTCAGGCGGACTTCACCGAGAGCCCCGAGACCTACGATGTCATCTTCGATGTAGTCCGCAACACACCGTCAGGGCGCATGGCGAGGTCGCTGAACGAGAACGGATGCCTGCTCATGGCCAATCCTGGCTTCTCGCAGATCGTTCGCGCCAAGTGGGCGACAAGACGGAGCACGAAGCGAGTGTCGTTCGCGGGATCGAGCGGAACGAGCGAGGACTTGGCCTACCTGCGAGGCCTGATCGAAGAAGGCAGGCTGCAGCCGGTCGTCGACCGAAGCTTCCCGCTAGAGCAGATAGTCGAGGCTCACCGCTTCGCCGACTCCGGGCAGAAGCTGGGCAACATCGTCGTTACGGTCGCCTAGCCCGGTGGCCGGTGTCACCCGAGCGCTCCGTGAGGACAACTTGGCCTGAGTCCAAGGGCCTGGGTGCGAAGCACCACTGCCCGGGCCTTCGGGTACACACCCTTCAGCGGGTCCGGAACAGGCCGGCGCCCGAGAGATGCGGGAGAAGACGATGCCGAACGTAGTCGTGTGGGTCGACATACCGGTGAAGGACATGCAACGAGCGCGGAAGTTCTACGAGCACCTGCTCGGCAACCCGATCGAGGAGCTGCCGGGATCCGAGGGTGCGTCGGCGCTGCTCATGCCCATGGGCACCGGCAGCGACATGGACGTGAGCGCCGACCTGGCTATCGCGGGCTCGACGCTCGGCTTCATTGGCGACGGGGTTCGAATGACTCAGCCCAGCACGACGCACGGGCCCATCATCTACCTCTCGGCCAACGATGACATCGACGGGATGCTTGAGCGCACGGTCGAGGCCGGTGGGACGATTCACGCACCGAAGCAGGACTTCGGTCAGATGGGTGGGTGGCTCGCACTCATCGTCGACACCGAGGGCAATCTGATCGGTCTCTCACAATCGTCTGAATAGGACCCCGGGCAGCCTCCGGCGCACCGCTGGTGAATCGCGTGAAGCAGGCCGGGGAATCAGATCTTTCCTCCAGCTGATCGCACGCGGCGTGTTCGTTGACAAGTGAGTGCGCGCTCACTTACATTCGTCCTGCCGCAGTGAGTGTTCGCTCGCATCTCGCGAAGGAGGACGGATGAGCGCTATCGTCACGCACGGCCTTACGAAACGATTCGGCGATCTCGTGGCCGTCGACGGACTCGACCTGGATATCCCCCAGGGCGGGGTCGTCGGCTTCGTCGGCCCCAACGGATCTGGCAAGTCGACGACCATCCGCATGCTGCTCGGTCTGATCAACCCCTCGGCTGGCACAGGCGAGGTTCTGGGCACGTCGATCTCGCGGCCCGCGGCATACGCGGCGAGGGTCGGAGCGTTGATCGAGAGTCCATCATTCGTACCGTCACTCTCCGCCCGCGCAAACCTAAGCTCGCTCGCCGCGCTGCGCGGCCTACCAGCGAGTCGCCTTGCCGAGGTTGTCGAAACGGTCGGCCTTGCAGGGCGCGAGCATGACCTCGTCAAGACGTACTCGCTGGGTATGAAGCAGCGACTCGCCATTGCGGCAGCGCTGCTGCCCGACCCCGAGCTCCTCATCCTCGACGAGCCCACGAACGGGCTCGATCCCGCCGGCATCGTGGAGGTGCGCACGCTGCTGCAAGAACTAGGCACCCAGGGTCGCACCCTGCTTGTCTCGTCGCACCTGCTCTCCGAGATTCAGGCGGCGTGCAGTCGGGTGGTAGTCGTCAGATTCGGAGAGATGCTCTTCTCGGGACCGCTCACGGAGCTGATGGCGCGCACGACGGCCCTGGTGAGTGTCGCGCCGGAACGTGCCCAGGACCTGACAAGACTCGCCGAGCTGTATGCGGCCCGCGGCTGGGGACTCCGCAAGACGAACGGAGACCTCATGGTCGAGGCGCCCGCTGACGCAGCGCCTGAGCTGAATCGAATCGCCGCGCAGGGCGGCATCACGCTACGAAAGCTGAGCGCGCATGAGGAAACACTCGAGGATGTCTTCCTCGAGATGACTGGTGCCGCCGATGGCGACAACGCGCTCTTCCGCTCACGCCAGCGCGGCAAGCCGCAGCCGATCCTCTCGCGACACACGGCTGGATCCGACAAGGAGGCCGACGATGCTTAGGGTGGTCAAGTCCGAACTGATCCGTCTGCGGCGGCCGTCGTTCATCGTCGGCGGCATCGGTGCAATGGCGGCATTCGGATCGATCGCCACTGTCATCGGCTTCGCCGCAGCCGGGAAGACCGGCGTGGGGCCGGGCGCGTACATCCCCTCTGAGGCCGCGCTCGCGGCGTCCGACGGTTTCGCCGCCGGCCTCATGCTCGCCGCCAACCTCATCGGTATCATCGCTCTCTCGCTCTGGGCGATCGCCGTGGCGGCGGACTACTCCACAGGTCTCATCCGGCTCCTCGCGCAAGCGGAGCCACGACGCTGGCGCCTGCTGGTGGGCAAGGTCATGGCGTTGATGCTCTACACGCTCGTCGGCACGCTTGCTGCGACAGTCGCCGCCTACGTGACCGCGCTTCTGTGCGCCCCCTTGTTCGATGTCTCCACTGCGGCCTGGGGCACGGACACGCTCGTGACTCTTGCCGAAGCGTTTCGCAACTTGTCGCTGTCAGCTATCGTCTGGGGGGTCATCGGCCTGCTCATCGCGCTGCTCACTCGGAGTTCCGGCGTCGCGATAGCCGCAGGCGTCGGCTACGTGGTCGTCTTCGAGAACATGATCGTGGCGGTCGCGCAGGACGGCGCGGATTGGCTCCTCGGCTCGACGCTCACGGCGCTTGCTGCTGGGGGAACACCCTCCATCGCCTTTGAGTCGGCACTCCAGCTTGGCGCAGCGTACTTCGTGGGAAGTCTCGTCATCGCGTTAGCCGTGATGCACTTTCGGGAGATCACCTACTAGGGAGGCGGGCGGATGGCCGAGAGAGGCGCGACCACACGACAGCAGCTCCTCGACGCCGCTGCGGAAGTCTTCTCCGAGCGCGGCTACGCGCGCGCCACTACCAAGGAGATAGCGAAGGCGGCGGGCGTGTCTGAAGGCACCATCTATCGCCACTTCGCGGACAAGAAGAGGCTGTTCCAGGCGGTCTTCATGGATCGCAATGCCACAAACTCCGCAGCGATCACGCGGCTTCCGGATCTTGCCGGCACGAAGACGGTTCGGGAGAATCTACTCTTCCTCGTTCGCGCGATCGAGGATGTCGAGGCTAACGTAGCGCCGCTCCAGGCCGCCATATCATCCGACAAAGAGCTCGCGGTCGCTCTCTTCGCAACGGCGGGTCCACCGACGGCGGGACTGCCGGCGATCGCGCCTCTGGCGCCACTCGCACGCTACCTTGAGGCGGAGCAGAAGCTCGGTCGGGTTCGCGCCGACGTGGACGCGACGCACGCGGCATTCGCCCTCTTTGCCATCCCGTTCGCGGCGGTCGTGACCGGGCGCATGGCACGCGCTGCCGGAGTGCCGGATGACGTCGACATGGTTGCTGCGGTCGACGTGCTACTGACCGGAATCGAAGCCGGCAGTTAGCGCGGGCCGGAATCTCCCTTCTCGGGCCCAACGACCCTTCGCGTCCTGCTTCCCACCCGACCCTAGTCAGGTATCGCATAATGGAAGGATCCGCGCGGATGAAGGGCAAACACGTTTGGGGGAACAAGAGGGGGTCTGCATGAGACGCGCGAGGGGTTTCTCGATATGCCTGACAACGCTTCTGCTCGGATCGGTCCTGTCTGGCTGCACCGCTGCGAACGTTGAGACGGCGGCGGCGCCAGTGGAGCAACCGGATCAGCTCGCTCTGGTTGAGCCCTCCACTCCGGAAGACGAGGCGCTTCTCAAGGCATTCCGCGACGGGGACGGGCCTCCAGGTTTCCCTACGGGATGGGTGATGCTTTCGGTCGAGGACATTCCGGAAGAGCTCGTCCCGAGCGATACTCTGGGCAGGAACCTGCTGGGCGCCGCCATCCGGAATACGGACGGCGGGTCTGGAGAGAGCACGGCTGGCGCTCCCCCCTACGTGAAGCTGCTGTTCGAAGGAGGACTCTTCGTCCAGGCGACGGCGGATGATTCCGTACGCCCAGATGCGACCATACTCGCGGACCACGCCGGACAGATGACGACGCAGGACTCCTACAGCCAGGTGCAGACCGAGACGGTGGACGGTACCCTCGCAGTCGTCACCGTCGGCGAGCTGCCCTCGGAATGGTTCAGCGCGTGGGACCCGCTGCCACTGGGAGCCGCTGTCCAGTGGGCAGACGCGGAGTGGTTCTACAACGTTTGGATCGACGATGCGCGCGATGCAGAAGCCGTCTTGACTGTCGCTCGGTCGATGGGACGGTAGGCCGCGGCCAGTGGCAGGTGTCGGCGCCTCAATGATGGAGGTTGGGCGTGGTTCAGTTCGGAGTGAGGGTGTTCCTGTACTCGCTTCTCCCACTTCTCTTCAGTGCGGGCATCCTGTGGCTCGATCGCTCGGCCAACACGCGAGACCGACGCATCGAGGTCGCACTCGTCATGCTGTTCGGCCTGGGCGTAGCGGGCAGCGGGATCGCCTCGTTCTTCGGGCACTACTTCTTCTCCGACACCGTCGCCGAGTCCATCGGCTGGCCACCCGGCAGCCCCTTTCAACTCGAGATGGCTTTCGCCAACCTCGCACTCGGAATCCTTGGCCTGATAGCCGCCGGTCGTCGGGACGGCTTCAGGGAGGCGACGGTCATAGCCGTTACCGTGCTGGGCGTGGGCGCTTCTGTCGTCCATCTTCAAGACGTGCTCGCCACTGGTAACCTGGCCCCGGGCAACACGATCCAGAACGTCGCCAACCTGCTCAAGCCGGCATTCCTGATCCCTTTGCTCATAGCCTCTCGAACTGCCGAGCGATCCGAGTCATCGGACGCTGGGACGACGCAGTTCGGTCAATGGCGAGCGCCGTTGCTGCCAGCGGTCGGAGCTGTCGCGGCGATCGTCTCGACGGCGTTCGCGGTGGGAACTGCTCTCGACAACGTCCTGGCGGTCTCTGCGCTAGGCGTGCTGATCGCCACTGCGGTTCTCGCCTTTGTTGTGGCCAGATCTCACGGCAGCGTTCCTGACGGCATCGGATGAGGCTTCGCTGCCGAGAGGCGTCCGGGATCGAGCATGGACCGACGGATGGACTGGTGCGTATCCCCGGGCTTCAGAACGGAGCCTTGGCGGGGTCGTAGTACCAGGTTTCCTGCACGATCTCGCCGTTCGCGACTTCCAACGATGTGACTCCGACGACCTGAGCGACTCTGTCAAGGTCGGGGCGCATCCCGTCTGCGGTCCAGAACACGAGTGCCCAGTCGTCACCCACAAGCGTCCGCTCGATAGTGAGATCGAAGTCGGGCGTCGCCAAGAGCGCATTGAGGCCGGTCTCGATCTCACCGGTTCCACTGTGCGTCCTGTCAGCAGCCGCATCGTGCAGAACTGCATCGGGAGCATAGAGTGGGAGAAGGACCGGCACATCCTTGGTCGTGTCGAGCCCCTCATACGCCGCAGCGTACGACTCGGTGACAGCCGCCACGCTTCGCTCGCCACGATCGGCGAGCCACATTCCGGCAACGAACGTCACGACTAGGACCAGCAGGACCGCCAGCAGCACGAAAAGCCGCCTTCTGCCGCGAGGCTTGTACGCTTGGTCATCCATCGTCTCGACCTTCCGTGGAAGAAACACCCAAGAGGAGTGTTCCCGCCCGCGGCAGTCGACGAAACCGGGGCTCTGCGGCACGACCGCGTGATTGTGTACTCTGGAAGCGCACGCGCGCTGAGGGAGGCGCGAAGCGTAGAACGACGGGACCGTCTCCATGTCGCATCCTGAACTCGTCGAACTTGAGGACCGCCTGGAAGTCAGGTCCCTGATGCGCCCCGGGATGCGCATCCTCCTCGCCGCGCTCGCGCTCTTCCCACTGCTCGCTCCGTACGAGTTGCTCGTTCAGCTCAAATGGGACTCCTACTTCCACCCCTTCTTCTTTCTGGCGGCGTTTGTCTCGGCGGGAGCGGTCGCGCTGAGCATGTTCTTGCTGTTCGCTGCGGTGGCCGGTCTGAGCACGAGCATGGTGTTCGTAGGTTCGCGTGCGACGTTCACCTACTCGCAGAAGGCTCCGATCACCAAGTGGACGACGCACACGTACCCGCTCAGGGACATCAGCAGTGTCGAGGTCGGCGTCCGCGACTGGAGTGACGGCGCGCCTACCTATCACCTCCGGGTGATCATGCGTGACGGAACGGGTCTCGAGTGCGGCTCGTCTTGGTCGCGCGATGAGATCGAGTCGATCCGCGACAGTGTCGCCGAGTTCATCACAGCGGTCGATGCGTCCGGTAGCGAGATCTGACACACGCTTCCACCGGACGCGCACAGGGTGTCGCATAATTGGAGCGCAAGCGCACTAGTACAGCCATGAAGGGTGCGACCGACAAAGGAGTCTCTGTGCACGACGGCGTGAGCGCACCGAACTCGGCAGAAGCACTCGAGCCTCTGATCGCGGACGGGATCATACCGCCTCAGCGAGTGTGGGGCATGCTCGCACTGCGTTCGGTGCTCACGTTCTCGTTGCTGCTCGCCGTCGCAGGAGCATTCTCCCTGGCTGGCCGCCCCGGCGCCGTAGCGGCGTCGGCCGCGTGGTGGCTGTGGTTCGTTACCGCAGCCAATATCGTCTGCATCGTGCTCATGGCCCGGTTCGGGCGGCTCGAGGGCCTGCGCCTTCGCGACATCTACTTCGCCAGCAGGTCCACCTGGAAAGGCGATCTGCTGTGGGCGCTCCTCTTCTCGGCGGGCACAGCTGTGTTCGCGATGTTGCCAGGCACGTATCTCGCCGGAGCGCTGTGGGGGGATGCAGCCTATCCCAATGGGCTGCTGTTCCAGGCGCTGCCGCTGCTCGCGGTCTACCCGCTGTTCCTCCTGATGCCCGTCACGCAAGCGCTGGCGGAACTCCCGATCTACTGGGGCTACGTTGCGCCCCGCCTTCGCGCGTTCGGGATGGACCGATGGATGGTGATCTTCGTCGTCGGGTCGGTTCTGTCGCTGCAGCACATGTTCTTCGCGTTCCAGCTCGACTGGCGCTACGACCTCTGGTTGGCGGTGAAGTTCCTGCCGTTCGCGCTGTGGACGGGGTTCATCGTCGAACGTCGCCCGACGGCACTGCCGTACCTCATGGGTCTGCACTTCCTGATCGACGCCACTCTGCCGCTACTTCTCTGCCTGGCGTCGACTGGCGTGCCGCTGTCCTGAACAGGCCACGGCGGGAAGCGGGCCCGACGAGCAGATGCCGCGCTAGCCCTGGCCGCCCGGCAAGAACAGCGCCCGGTTGTCCTCGGCGAAGCGTCTGAAGCTGATCGGATCGTGCCCGATGAGATCGTAGAGGTCCGTCGTCACCGTTGCTGCCATGCGCAGCTTGGCGACCATGTATATCGCACGCATCACGGAAACGAACTCCGTCGGGTGGCCCCGCTCGCGCATGTGAGCGGCGAACGCGCGCCCGGACGGTCGCGCATAGGTGATCCGCCTTCCCGTCACATCACTGAGAATGGCGGCGCATTCGTCGTAGTCGAGCGCCTCGGCGCCGGTGAGCGCGTAGGCCTTTCCTTCGTGTCCGGACCCGGTGAGCACCTTGGCTGCCGCCGCACCGATATCTCGCACGTCGATGAAACTGGTGCGCCCCGATCCTGCGGGAACGATGATCTGGTCGTGCTCGCGGATGTCAGCAAGATGAGTGGTACTCAGATTCTGCATGAAGAAGCTCGGCCTGAGCATCGTCCACATAAGCCCGCTTCGCCTGATCTCTTTCTCGACAGCATGATGTGGCACGACGGGGTTCTTCTCGGCACCCAGCAGGGAGAGGAACACCACCTGCGCCACACCCGCTTCCTTCATCGCCGTCAGGAACGGGACGAAGGCCTTTGCATCGCTCATATGTGGTGGGCGCATAAGGAACGCACGGTCCACGCCACTGAGCGCGTGCGGGAACGTCGATGCATCACAGAAGTCGAACGCGACCACCTCGGTGCCTGCCGGTATCCGTTCGGCCTCGTCGGTGCTGATCGCCGTCGCGCGGACCGACTCACCGACCTCCAGAAGCGCCTTCACGACCTCGCTGCCCACGTTCCCGGCAGCGCCGGTGACGAGTACGGTCCCGCTCATGACGACCGTGACCCTTCCGACTCAGCCGACTCTCCCTCGACAAGGACTCTCAGTGACCGAAGCAGCGATTCCACGTCACCGCGCTCCATTCCGCCGAGGACTCGCGTCTGGGCCTGACCCGAAGCCTCACGGATCCGGGGCAGGGCATCGCGGGTGCGCGCCGTGAGCGAGAGCGATTGGGAGCGGCCATCGGCGGGGTTGTCCCGCACTTCGATCCAGCCACCTCGAGCGAGTCTGGCGACGAGCCCACTCATCGTCGCACGATCGATCCCGAGCTTCTCGGACAACTGCGTCGGAGTGGACGGCTCGTCACGCGACAGCGTCAGAAGCACGGAGGCCTGACGGGGCGTCAGTCCCACCTCCCGAAGTCGTACTGCGAATTCCTGGTCGAGCGATCTGACTGCCCGATGGAGCAAGTAGCCGAGCTGATCCACGCGCGCCTCCCATGTGCTACGTATGCGTACTATCTCCTTTGTATACGAACTATCCCCCGCCCGTCAAGTACTGTGGCGGCGTGGCGCGGCCCCGCGTGGGTATGTTGAGATGAAGGCGGGCTGATCACGCCGCTCACGAAGGTTTCTCTGACCGAATCCGACCCCGGAGGTACTCGTGCAGATCAAGTACGCCAGCGTGATGGTCGAGGACCAGCAGCAAGCACTGGACTTCTACACCGACATCATCGGATTCAGCATGGTGACCGATATTCCCGTCGGTGAGTACCGGTGGCTCACGGTGACCTCGCCGGACGGCCCGGAAGGCGTCGAGCTGTTGCTCGAGCCTCTGGCATTCCCGCCGGCCCGTGTCTATCAGAAGGCCCTGTTCGACGCCGAAATCCCGGCGACCGCTTTCGTCACACACGACATTCAGGGAGAGTTCGAGCGATTGAAGGCGGCAGGTGTCGTGTTCCGGGGTGAACCGCTCGAGATGGGTCCGGTCACAGCGGCGGTCTTCGAGGACACCTGCGGGAACCTCATCCAGCTGGTGCAGCCGACGGCGTGAGTCGCGGTTTCCGGCCGACAAAGGAAGATCTAAGGTGGATCCAGGGCTGGATCGCCACCTAGCACACGCCGTCAGCACCAGTTGTGGAGGCACGCATGGAGCCGCGCATCAGTATCGTGACCCTGGGAGTGGATGACCTGCCGCGCGCTATCCGCTTCTATCGAGACGGCCTCGGATTCCCCACATCTGCGGACGACGACGCTGACATCGCCTTCTTCCAGACCTCGGGAACCTGTCTCGCCCTCTATCCGCGCTCTGCGCTCGCGGCTGACGTCTCGCCGGACCTCTCCGCGACCAGAACGGGCTTCTCAAGCGTCACCCTCGCCCACGTCGCACGGACTCGCGATGAGGTCGATGCGCTTCTCGACCAGGCCCGGGACGCGGGAGCCACGATCGTCAAGCCGGCGCAGGATGTGTTCTGGGGCGGCTACAGCGGCTACTTCGAAGACCCGGACGGACATCTGTGGGAGATTGCCTGGTCAGCGGCGTGGGAGTTCAATCCCGACGGCAGTCTGGTCATCGAATAGCCTCGGTCGAGAGGACCATATCGTGCTTCTGCAGCTGACTCTCTCCGTGTTGGCGGTTCTCGCCATCATCTACGTCGTCCCTGTTGTCATGTATGGGGCGAGCAGCCGGTTCGTCGAGATGCCTTCGCCCGAGAATGTCGGACCGGCGCGGTTCCTGACCGGAGTACTGGTGACCAAACTTGGTACCGCCGTCGCATTCGTCGCGATCTTCTGGCTCGCCCGCGACGTGTGGGCGGAGCAATGGTTCGTCTACGCAGCGATCTGGTTCATCATGTTCGCGGCAAGCGAAGTCGGCGATGCGGTCTCTGGACGCAGCAGTATCGCGGAGTCGGTCGTCGGCATCGCTTCGGAAGCCGTGTATGCACCGGCTGCTGCGTGGGTCGTTTTCGTGATGCTGACCTAGCCAGGCCACGCGCGGCCCACCTATGCGATTGCCGGACGCGGTTCTCCTCGGCCAATTGGAGGAGCATTGCCCGCGGACGCATCGAGCCGACCACGCCTCTTCTCGGGCGGCACCTGTGAGCAAACATCGGCGTACGGGTACCGACCTGGTCAGAGCCGATACGCGGTTCGTGATCGGAGGCTGCAATGGGACGGTTGATATACTCCGCGATCGCTTCCCTCGACGGGTACGTCGCGGACGAGTCGGGCCGCTTCGATTGGGCCGAGCCGGACGAAGAGGTCCATACCTTCATAAACACCCTCGAACGGTCTGCGAGCACCTCCCTGTACGGCCGGCGGATGTATGAAGTGATGAGTGTGTGGGACACGTTGGACTCCGACCCCGCGGTCCCGGCACACATCCGGGAGTTCGCGACGATCTGGCGAGCCGAAGAGAAGATCGTGTACTCCACAACGCTGGAGCGCGCGTCGACGGCGCGAACCCGGATCGAGCGGGAGTTCGATCCCGAGGCAGTCCGAGCGATGAAGGCGGAAACCGAGGGCGATATAGTGATAGGCGGCCCGACCCTCGCCGCGACGGCGATCGAGGCGGGGCTGGTCGACGTGTACGACCTGTTCTGCGCTCCGGTCGCGGTCGGCGGTGGACTCCGCTTCCTTCCCGAGCACGTGCGACTCGATCTCGTGCTCCTTGACGAACGTCGCTTCACCAACGGAATGGTCTATCTCCGCTACGGCGCGCACGCCAGCTGAACCGACGGCTTCCACCCTCGAATCGGATGGAGATGCCCCTAGTGAACGCAGCGCCGCCATACGAGATTCGAGTCCTGGGGGCGGGCGACGCTCGCCTCCTGCGGGCGCTGCTGGATTGCCTCGGCGAGGCATTCGAGGATCCGACCACCTACTGCTCGGCGCAACCCGACGACGCATACCTGAACGACCTGCTCGACGACGGGAGCTTCGTAGCGATCGTCGCGATGGACGGCGAGCGCGTCGTCGGCGGGCTGGCGGGCTACGAGCTCCGCAAGTTCGAGCAGGCTCGAAGCGAGTTCTACATCTACGATCTGGGTGTCCTCGAGCTGTATCGCCGTCGCGGGATCGCGACCGCGCTCATCGAGGCGTCCAGGCGCGTCGCGAAAGCCAAGGGAGCCTGGGTCGTGTACGTGCAGGCGGATCTTGTCGACGCACCGGCGATCGAGCTGTACACCAAGCTGGGATCTCGCGAGGATGTGCTGCACTTCGACATCCCCGTCGACTGAGCAGACCTCGAGCGCGGTGCCCGCACTCGTCAGCGCGCCCGATTCATCCGCACCGACCGGAGTATATAATCCTTGACATAATGTCTGCGTCGCTTTACAGTCACAATGTAAAAGAAACCTGACATCGGGAGGCAGCCATGTCATTCGAAGAGAAACTGACCTGGGTCAGCACAAGCGTTACGGTCATCGTCGTCCTCGTGTACGCGTGGCTCGTGGGTGGCCAGATCAGCGAGACTCCCGTCGGCGAGATCGCCTACCAAGGTCCGATGATAGCGGCAGCGGCCGCAATGGTCGTGCTTACGATCATCGGCGCGATCGTCACGGCCATCGGCGCTGCGGTATCGGCACAGATCACGGGTGAACGCTCCGTCTACGATATCGACCGTTCGGATGAGCGGGACGCCCACATCAGCCGGCGGGGAGATATCGTCGGCTATTACGTCTCGTCCGTGCTGATGTTCGGCGTGCTCGTCATCACGATGCTGCAGTTCGAATACTTCTGGATCGCGAACGGCATCTTCACCGCATTCGCGATCGCAGGACTCGTCTCATCGGCGGTCAAGCTTGTCTCCTACCGCAGGGGCTTCTAGCCATGGGCAAGCCGACGAGAGTCACCAACAGCATCCGGGCCCTCCGCTTCGCTGCCGACGAGATGACACAGGCGGATCTGGCGGACCGTGTCGGGGTGACTCGCCAGACAATCATCGCCATCGAGCAGGGGCGATACTCCCCGTCGCTCGAGGTAGCGTTCAAGATCGCCCGCGCATTCGGCGCGCCGCTGGACGAAGTGTTCCACTACCCGGAGGAGGAGTCGTGACAGCGGATGCTACCCGCACGAACGGCGGGACCGGAACAAACGAGGCGACCCTGGATCCGCAGCATACCGTCCTGCTGCTTGGCGGCACAGGGCGAACCGGCGGGCGCGTCCTGACCCAGCTACTCGAGCGCGGCGTCGCGGTACGCGCTATCGTCCGCTCGGCGGCACGGCTGCCCGATGCCGTGTCAGATGATCCGCTACTCACCGTCATCGAGGCCGAGCTGCTCGCGCTCTCTGCCGAGGAGCTGCGGCGCCACCTCGATGGCTGCGACGCCGTGATCTCGTGCCTCGGTCACAACATCAGCGTGAAGGGCATACTCGGGCCGCCCCACAGACTCGTGACGGGGGCGGCATCGAACCCCGCTCGCGCTGTTCAGGCGATGCGGCCGACCAAGCCGGTACGGTTCGTGTTCATGACTTCCGTCTCGGTGAACCGGCCGGCGACGGCCGACACGACGCGCGGCGCAGGACAGCGTTTCTACCTGTGGCTGATTCGAGCGCTCGTACCGCCGGCACGGGACAACCAGCGCGCTGCGGACTTTTTCGCGCACGAGATCGGCGTCAGCGATCCGTACGTCGAGTGGGTAGTCGTGCGTCCGGACACCCTTCTGGCGGGCGAGGTCACCGACTATCAGGTTCACGACGAACTCCCGAGCAGCATATTCAAGCCCGATGAGACCAACATGGCCAACATCGCTCATTTCATGTGCGAGCTCATAGTCGACGGCGATACGTGGAAGCGCTGGAGGGGGGGCATGCCGGTGATCGTGAACGCCGGGACGACGTCATAGTGGCGCACCGCGACCGTGAGCGCAGCGATCGACCGACCGTGTGAGGTGATTTCAGATGACGATCAGTGAAGCTTCGGCTACCGACGCCGAGAGCGTTCTGCTCGTGGAGCGCGAGGCCTTCGGCGAGCCCGATGTTGCAGACCTTGTAGCCGACCTGCTCGAGGATCCGACGGCTCGTCCCCTGCTGTCGCTTCTCGCGCGCGAGGGAGACAAACCGGTCGGCCACATCATGTTCACGACCGCGCGTCTTGAGGGGTCCCCGCAGTCATCTGTCTCGATACTCGCGCCGCTGGCCGTCGTCCCCGATTCGCAAGGACGCGGGATCGGCGGAGATCTCATCGAGCACGGCATCGAGCGCCTCACGAAACAGGGAGTGGACCTGGTCTTCGTCCTCGGCCACCCTGGCTACTATCCCCGGCACGGCTTCGTTCCCGCGATCCCGCTCGGGCTCGCAGCCCCCTACCCGATCTCACCGCCAGAGGCCTGGATGGTCAGGGAGTTGCGCCCGGGCCTCCTGGGTCAGGTCAGGGGAACCATCGCATGTGCGAACGCCCTGGACCGGCCAGAGCACTGGCGCGAGTAGCCACCGGCGTGAGCGCGGGTCGCTCGGGAACGCGATGGGTACAAGAATCAAGAGACCCGCATGGCTGACAGAAGAACGTGGAGGCATCATGGCCGAGGAACGCCGTTTTGGACGACTCCGGTTGTACAACCTCGTGATGGGGTTCTTTCATCTGGCGCAGGGCATCGCGATCGTTGCGCTGTCGAACGACTTCTCGTTACCGGTCACCGCGAGCTTCCTCGCGGGCCCTCCGGGAACGCCGCCGGCTGCTCCGGAGATCCTCTTCGAAGTACCTCTCGGACTTGCGGTCGCCGCCTTCATCTTCATGTCGGCGTTGGCGCACTTCATCATCGCGTCGCCGCCTGTGTATCCGTGGTACGTGAAGAACCTCAAGCGCAACCGGAATTATGCGCGGTGGATCGAGTATTCCTTCTCGTCATCGCTGATGGTCATTCTCATCGGGATGCTGCCAGGTGTCTTCGACGTGGCGGCGATCATCGCCATCTTCGGCGCGAACGCGTCGATGCTGCTCTTCGGCCTGCTGATGGAACACTACGAGCAGCCGGGGTCGCCCAATTGGATGTCGTTCATCTTCGGCTGCCTCACCGGCATAGTGCCGTGGCTCGCGATCGGAATATACATCTGGAGCCCGGGTTCGGCGGCGGAACCTCCCGCGTTCGTGTACTGGATCTTCGTTTCCATGTTCGTGTTCTTCAACAGCTTCGCCGTGAACATGGTGCTGCAGTATAAGAAGGTCGGCCCCTGGCGCGACTACCTCTTCGGTGAGGCCGCCTACGTGCTTCTGAGCCTCACCGCGAAATCGCTTCTCGCCTGGCTCGTGTTCGCGAACACGCTCATCCCCAGCTAACAGCGGCATGTGCCCCGCGTTGACACCCCCGCGAGTGCGGCTTATCGAACGGGGCAGGACCCGAGAACATGGACGACCACAGCGCCTATCGATCGGCCGGACTCGCGGCCCTCTACGACGCCGTCTACGCTGAGTGGAGCGATGTCGCCTTCTGGGCACGGATGACCGCCGCCCAGTGCGGGGGACCGCTGCTGGAGCTGGGCTGCGGGACCGGCCGCGTACTACTGCTGCTCGCACGGGCCGGCCGCGCGGTCACCGGTATCGACCTCGCGGCACACATGCTTGAGCGATGCCGCGTCAAGCTACAGGCAGAGCCACCCGAGATCCGTGACAGAGTGACCCTCCTTGAAGCGGACATGACATCATTCGATGTCGACGACCGCTTCGCCCAGATCTACTGCTCGTGCGGGACCTTCCACCACCTGATCACCAGGCAACGGCAGCTGGCATGCCTCGAGCGGTGCGAACGACATCTGTTGCCGGGAGGGAGACTGGTACTCGATCTCTTCAATGCCGTCCCTGCGTCGGGGAACGCAGGCGGCGACGAGCCGGCCGATACCGGCGTGGATGCCGAGGACTTCGCTCTGCCCGATGGCCGCCGCGTGCGATACTTCGCGACGGTTGTCGACGGCGACGCGGCGCTACCGTGGAACGAGTGCGAGGTGGCGTACGAGATCCTGGGGCCGGACGGCACCACCAGCCGGCTCACGGAGGCGTTCCCCATGCGTTTCGTGTCCCGGGCCGAGCTTGAGGATCTGCTCGACGACACGGGCTTCCAGATCGAAGCCCTCTACGGTGACCACGACCTCTCGGCGTACGCGGAGAACTCACCCGGGATGATCGTCGTGGCCGCGCTCCGGAGTCAACGACCGGAGCCACGTGATGCAATTCGACATCCCGCGGCCGAGGAAACGCGTGAGCGGGGAACGGGAAAAGAGCCCGCATGAACCTGCCGATCATGCCCCCTGTCGCGCCTATGCTCGCGAAGGCCGTCGAGGACATCCCCCGCGGCCGCTACAGTTTCGAGCCGAAGTGGGACGGCTTCCGCGCGATCGTCTTTCGCGATGGCGACGAGGTCGAGATCGGAAGCCGCAACGAGCGACCGATGTCGCGGTACTTCCCGGAGCTTGTTGCCGCATTCAGGTCGGGACTCCCCGGCCGTTGCGTCCTCGACGGCGAGATCGTCGTGCCCGACCCTGAGCGCGGGCGTCTCGACTTCGAGGCACTTCAGCAACGGATCCATCCCGCCGAGAGCCGGGTGAAGCTCCTCGCACAGCGCACTCCGGCACACTACGTCGCTTTCGACCTCCTCGCTCTTGGCGACCGTGATCTCACTGGCCAGAGCTTCGAGGAGCGCCGCCACCTGCTTGAGGAGGCCCTCGCGTCTGTGCGGCCGCCGATACACCTCACCTTGAGCACGCGCGACACCGAGCTGGCACACCGCTGGTTCGCCGATTTCGAAGGTGCAGGGCTCGACGGCATCATCGCCAAGCCGCTCGAGGGCATCTACCAACCAGACAAGCGGGTGATGTTCAAGATCAAGCACGTACGGACCGCGGACTGCGTCGTAGCGGGCTACCGAACATACAAGACCGACACCGCAGCAGTGGGCTCGCTGCTCCTCGGCTTGTATGACGACAGCGGCGAGCTCGTGAGCGTCGGCGTCGTCGGTGCGTTCTCGATGGCGCGGCGGCGCGCCCTGTTCGGGGAGCTTCAGCCGCTCGTCACGACGTTCTCGGAGCACCCGTGGAGCTGGGCGGCCGGCGAAGTGCCGACGACCCGCACCCCTCGGAGCTCCG
>JBGSMX010000018.1:0-3129 GCA_041739935.1 Coriobacteriia bacterium
GCGGCCCATGCCCACGCCTCCGCCGTGGTGGATCGAGACCCACGTCGCGCCCGATGCGGTGTTCACGAGCGCGTTGAGCAAGGGCCAGTCCGCGATGGCATCGGAGCCGTCGAGCATGGCCTCGGTCTCGCGATAGGGGGATGCGACCGAGCCGGCGTCGAGGTGATCGCGCCCGATCACGATGGGCGCGCGCAGCTCGCCGGAAGCGACCATCTCGTTGAAGCGGACGCCCGCCTTGTCGCGCTCGCCGTAACCCAGCCAGCAAATCCGGGCGGGCAGTCCCTGGAACGCGATGCGGTCCTGAGCCTTCGTGATCCAGCGGTGCAGCGGCTCGTTGTCGGGGAAGAGCTCGAGAACCGCGCGATCGGTCGCCGCGATATCCGCCGGATCGCCGGAAAGCGCCGCCCACCTGAACGGGCCTTTGCCCTCGCAAAACAGCGGACGGATGTAGGCGGGAACGAACCCCGGGAACTCCCACGAGCGCGTGTAGCCGCCCAGCTCCGCCTCTTTGCGGATCGAGTTGCCGTAGTCGAACACCTCGGCGCCGGCGTCCATGAAGCCGACCATGGCCTCGACGTGCCGGGCCATCGACGCGCGCGCCAGTGCCGTGAATCCCTCGGGGTCGGCGGAGGCAGCCGTGTGCCAGTCCTCGAACTCGACTTCGAGCGGTAGATACGACAGCGGGTCGTGCGCCGAGGTCTGGTCGGTCACGATGTCGACCTCGATACCGCGTCGCAGCAGCTCGGGCAGCACGTAAGCGCAGTTTCCCCGCAGTCCCACGGAGACCGCGCGCCCATCGCGCTTGGCCGCAAGCACGCGCTCGACCGCATCGTCCAGATCCGCGGTCCACTCGTCCAGGTAGCGCGTCTCCACCCGGCGCTCCAGGCGGTGCGGATCCACATCGACGACCAGGCACACTCCGTCGTTCATGGTGACCGCAAGCGGCTGCGCGCCGCCCATGCCTCCGCAGCCGCCCGTGACGGTGAGCGTGCCGCGCAACGTGCCGCCGAACCGCTTGGCGGCGATCGCCGCGAATGTCTCGTAGGTTCCCTGCACGATGCCCTGGGTCCCGATGTAGATCCACGACCCCGCGGTCATCTGGCCGTACATCATGAGCCCGAGCTGCTCGAGCCGGCGAAACTCCGGCCACGTCGCCCAGTCGCCCACCAGGTTGCTGTTAGCGATCAGCACGCGCGGCGCCCACTCGTGCGTGCGCATCACCCCGACCGGTTTGCCCGATTGCACGAGCATGGTCTCGTCGCCCTTGAGCGTACGCAGCGTTCTGACCAGCGCGTCGAAACTCGCCCAGTCGCGGGCGGCCTTGCCGGTGCCTCCGTAGACGACCAGCTCGTCGGGGTTCTCGGCGACATCAGGATCCAGGTTGTTCATGAGCATGCGCAGCGCGGCTTCCTGCTGCCACCCGAGCGCGGTGAGCGCGGTGCCCCGCGGTGCACGTACCGGACGCGGTTGCGAAGTCATCGGCGGATCGCCCCCTCCTGGCGTAGTGCAAGCGCTCGTACTCACTGCCCCCAGGTTACTGCTGCGGACCTCCGGACGGGAGATGGACTGCGAAACTCGACCCTTCGCCGGGCACGCTTTCAAGCTCGATGCGCCCGCCCAGGCCCCCGACGATCTGGCTCGATAGGCTCAAGCCGAGGCCGGTTCCGCTGCTCTTGCCGCCCTCGCGAGGTGTCACCTGGTAGAACGGCACGAAAACGCGCTCGGCGTCGTCTGCGGTGATGCCGCGCCCCGTATCGGTGACGGTGAGCGCCAGTTCGGTGTCCTCGTGCGTCACGTCGAGCCGCACCGTCCCCGACTCGGTGAAGCGCACGGCATTCGCAAGGAGGTTGAGGAGCACCTGCGTGAGCTGTGTCGGGTCGGTGCGCACCGTGCAATCAGGCGCCGGGAACGAGGATTCCAAGACGAGACCCTTGGCGTGCGCCATCGGCGCCACCATGCCCAAAGCGTTCCTGCAAAGCGCGTTCAGCTCGACGTCCTCTATCGTCGCGGACCACGCCCCGGCTTCGATGCGCGACAGATCCAGCAGTCCGTTGATCAAGCCGAGAAGGTGCCGTCCGGAGTTGTCGATCATCCCGAGCTGCACCCGCTGTTCCTCGTTCAGCGGACCGGCCAGACCGCCGAGCAGCGTGCCCGAGAACCCGATGATCGAGTTGAGCGGCGTGCGGAGCTCGTGGCTCATGTTCGAGAGGAACTCGCTCTTCACCTGGGCAAGGCGGACCAGCTCTTCGTTGGTTTGCTGCAGGGCGTGCGCGCGTTCTTCGACGACGGCGTTCAAGCGCGCCTCGGTTCGCGCGATCGTCACAGCGATGACCGTCACGAGAACGAGCATGATGATCGGCGCAATCAGAGTCTCGGCAACCCCGTGGTCGACCAGTCCCGGCGCAACGGCGACCAGCCCGATTCCGTTGAGCAATCCGGCCCAGATCGCCCCCCTCGATCCCAGAACGACAGCCACGTGAAGTATCGGGATCGATGCGAACATCAGCGTCGGCGATACGAGCGAATGGTCGTCGGGCAGCAGGACGGCGATCGTGATCGGAACCGCGATGAAGAAGGCCGCCGAGAGGACCGAGGACGCCACCAGCCGTCCAGGAATCCTCGCCAGGACAAATGCTGTCGTCTGCGCCACAGCGAACAGCACGACGAACCACACCACGCCAGCGGGGATCTCGGGCATATCGAAGTACTCGCTGAAAATGAGCAGCGGTATGGTGGCGACACCCACCGCGGCCGTGCTGCCTGCCACGGAGGCTGTGAGCCTGCGTTTCGTGCGCTCCACGCCCGACTCGAGCGTCGAAGAGCGCGCGGGGAATGCGAACATCGAATGCTCCGTTATCTGATTTACGTGTGTTCCCTACTACTACCTTCGACCACTACACCCCCGGGCACCGCACTTCGCCGACCAACGGGCGTCCCTACTCCAGCTCGCCCACGACGGATTCCGCCGCACGCACGAGCATGCCGCTCGCCACGAGCTCGCGGACCATCTCGATCTCCGGCGACAGATACCGGTCGGGACCCACACCCTGCACCTGCTCGCGAATCCTCGCGACGACCGCTCCCGTCCCGGCGGCGGGCACGAGCGGCGCACGCAAGTCGAGCGCCCTG
>JBGSMX010000184.1:0-26379 GCA_041739935.1 Coriobacteriia bacterium
CGCTTGAGCAGGTGGCGGCTCGTGCGGAGCCGGTCAGTCCGGCCGTAGTGCACTACGAGCCGGCGATGCCGGAACCGACTCCGGTGCCTGCTCCCGAAACGGCCGTCGTGACGCCGGCTGCGATTTCGGTCGAACCGTCGCGGGATATACCCGATCACGAACTCGTGGCGCCGGTTGAGATGTGGTTCGGTGAAGTGCGCATCGGCGTGAAGGCGGGCACGAGGACCTACGACCGCTTCCAACGGATCGCGCAGGTGCTCTTCGATGACTTGAAGCGGAGTTCCTCGGCGGTGTGAGCGGCGGGGTGGATGCCTCGCGAATCTCGATGTCGTACCATAGTCATGTCACCACACGGCGCCCGGTTCGACGGCGCGCTGCCAGCATGTAGAAGAGGATGCAGCCTTGGCGGAAGCGGGACAACGGCTCGGGCAGTTGCTCATGCGGGCCGGAATCATCTCCGATCGTCAGCTGACCGACGCGCTTGAAGTCCACAACGCGACGGGGAGCCCGCTCGGCCGCGTTCTGGTGGATCTGGGCTACGCGACCCAGGGCGCGATCCTGTCGGTGATGGCGGCCCAGATTGGTATTCGCTACATCGACTTTTCCGAGCACAAGCCAGATCCGAATGCGATCGCAGTCGTCCCGCGCGAACTCGCCGAGCGCTACATCCTTCTGCCGTTCGAGATCGGCGAGGACAACGTCCTGGTAGTGGCGATGGCCGATCCACAAAACGTGCTCGCCCTCGACGACCTGCGCATCATCACCGGCTATGAGATTCGTCCGGCGATTTCGACCAAAGACGACATCGTTATCGCGATCGAGGAGTACTACAAGATCGCCGAGGAGACCACGACCGACGAGTTCGTCGGCAGTGACGACCTGGACGACACCGAGCTCGCGTCTCTGACCGACGTCACCTCGGATGCGCCGATAGTCAAGCTGGTCAACTACATCATCCAGAAGGCTGTTGCCGAGCGCGCATCTGACATTCATATCGAACCGCAGGAGACCGATCTGCGTGTGAGGTACCGGGTTGACGGCGTGCTGCATGAGGTTATGCGCAGCCCGAAGGCAGTCCAGGCCTCGATCCTCAGTCGCTTCAAGATCATGGCAGACATGGACATCGCCGAGTCCCGCAAGCCCCAGGACGGCCACTGTGCGATCACGATCGGCGTCCACAAACTCGACTTCCGTGTTTCCACACTGCCGACCGTGTACGGGGAGCGCGTCGTCCTGCGAATCCTGCGCAAGGACTCGATCTTGCTGCGGCTCTCGGATCTGGGCTTCCTTCCCGGCTCGCTCGAGCGGTTCGAGTCGTCGTTCACCAAGCCCTATGGCGCAATCCTGGTCACCGGTCCGACCGGTTCGGGCAAGTCGACCTCGCTCTATGCCGCAATCAACGTCCTGAACTCGCCGGACCGACACATCATCACCGCCGAGGACCCGGTCGAGTATCGCCTGCCCGGTGTTAATCAGTGTCAGGTCAACCCGAAGGCCGGATTGACCTTCGCCGGCGCCTTGCGGTCATTCCTGCGTTGCTCCCCCGACGTCATACTCGTCGGCGAGATTCGAGATCATGAGACCGCGCAGATCGCGATCGAGTCGGCGCTCACAGGACACCTGGTTCTCTCGACGCTGCACACGAACGATGCCGCAGGTGCGATCACGCGACTCATCGAGATGGGCGTCGAGCCGTTCTTGGTTTCCTCGGCAGTGGACTGCATACTTGCGCAACGCCTCGCGCGCCGGCTGTGCCCGGAATGCAAGACGGAGTGGACCCCTAAGAAGCAGGTGCTTATCGACGCGGGGTATCCCGAGGACAACCTGCCGGAACGGGTCTTCAAAGCCGTCGGGTGCAAGAAATGCGGCAACACCGGCTACCGCGGCCGCATGGGCGTGCACGAGGTCATGCTGGTGTCAGAGGAGATCAGTAGACTGACGGTTGATGAGGCAACGTCGGAGGAAATCAAGCGTGTCGCCATCCTCGAAGGTATGCTGACACTCAGACAAGACGGTCTGGAGAAGGTCCGGACGGGCGCTACGTCTATCGAGGAGATAGTGCGGGTCATAGTCTGACGGCACGTCGACGAGAGGGGGCCGTGCCGATGCAGGATCTCAACGACCTGTTACTACAGGTGCTGGAGCAGGGGGGCTCCGATCTTCACGTTACAGTGGGCGTTCCACCAATGATGCGCCTGAACGGCCGTCTCACGCCGCTCGGCGGACCAGTTCTGAGCGCCGCGGACACCCGCGAGCTCATCTACGCGATCTTGTCCGAAGATCAGCGCTCTGCACTCGAGCGTGACTGGGAGTTCGACTTCGCGTACGCCGTCCCGGGGCGGGCGAGGTTCCGGGTGAACGCCTACTTCCAGCGCAACAGCGTGGGAGCGGCATTCCGGTTGATCCCAATGGAGATCCGTACAATTCAGGAGCTCGGGCTGCCACAGGCTCTGGAGGATCTGGCGCTCAGACCCAGGGGACTTGTGTTGGTCACGGGTCCCACTGGCTCGGGGAAGTCCACCACACTGGCGGCCCTCATTGACTGCATCAACCGGAATCGTGAGGATCACATCATCACGGTCGAGGACCCCATCGAGTACCTTCACAGCCACGACAAGGCGATGATCAATCAGCGCGAGGTCGGCTCGGACACGAAGTCGTTCGCTAACGCGCTCAAATACGTCCTGAGGCAAGATCCCGACGTAATCTTGATCGGTGAGATGCGCGATCTCGAGACAGTCTCCGCAGCGCTCACTGCTGCCGAGACAGGTCATCTTGTGTTCGCAACCCTGCACACGCAAGATGCCACGCAGACGGTTGATCGAATCATCGATGTGTTCCCGCCGTATCAACAGCAGCAAATCCGTATTCAGCTCGCCGGAACTTTGCAGGGAATCATCTCCCAGCAGCTGCTGCCGACCTCGGACGGGCACGGTCGTGTCGTCGTTGCAGAGGTTATGATGCCCACCCCCGGCGTTCGCAATCTGATTCGAGAGGGCAAGACCCATCAGCTCATGACTGCGATGCAAACGGGAACCCAGCACGGAATGGTAACGATGGACCGCTCGCTGGCCGATAGATACAGGCAGGGCATGATTACGCTTGAGACGGCGATGCAGCGCGCCGTCGATCCGGAAGTACTGAAAACGCTGCTGAACAAGATGGTGTAGTCCACACAAGGAGCGGTTGGTTATGGCTACGTTCAACTACTCGGTGAGAGACAAAGCCGGCAAGATCGTCAAGGGATCACTCGAGGGTGATAGCAGGGACGCAGTCGGTGCCAAGCTGCGTCAGATGGGCTACATCATCCTCGAGCTGGACCAGCAAAGCGGGCTGGCCGCGCTCGGCCAGCTCAAGATCGGTGGCGGCAAGGTCAAGACGAGGGACGTGACCATCTTCGCCCGGCAATTCGCCACGATGATCAACGCCGGACTATCGCTCACGAAGTGCCTGTCGATTCTCTCGGCCCAAACCGAGAGCCAGAACCTGCGCGACGTGATTCAGGCTGTCGCCAAGGACGTCGAGGCCGGTCAATCGTTGTCCGATTCGATGAGCAAACACCCCACGACGTTCCCGCCGATCTTCGTCAATATGGTGCGCGCCGGAGAGACCGGTGGTGTGCTCGACGAGGTCCTGCTCCGGGTTGCCGACCTCTTCGAGACAGAAGCGGCCCTGAGAGCAAAGATCAAGTCCGCCATGACTTATCCGATCGCGATGGGTGCTCTTGTCCTGATCATCCTCGGGGCGATGATGGTGTTCGTGGTGCCGGTCTTCCAGAAGATGTTCGACGACATGGGTGGCGAACTGCCCGCTATGACCCAGCTCCTGGTAAACGCATCCGAGTTCGTGTCCGGGATGGGCGGCATTATCACCGTAGCAGTCGCCGTTGGGCTGTGGTTTGCGTTCAAGGGCTGGAAGGGAACTGAATCGGGGCGCTTGATGTGGGACGGAATCAAGCTAAGGGCGCCGATCGTGGGCAACCTCACCCGCAAGATCGCTCTCGCTCGTTTCACTCGTACGTTCGGGACTCTGGTCGCTGCGGGGGTGCCCATTCTCTCCGCGCTGGACATCGTTGCGGACACTGCCGGCAACGAAGTCGTCGCTCAGGCGGTCAAGAAGACCCGCTCGGCGATCAAGGAAGGCGAAACAATCGCCAAGCCGCTGTCCGAGTCTCCGGTATTCCCATCGATGCTCGTGCAGATGATCTCCGTTGGCGAGGAGACAGGCGCGCTCGATGCGATGCTCAACAAGATCGCTGACTTCTACGATGAAGAGGTCGGCACGGCCGTTGATGGTCTGACATCGCTGATCGAACCGATGATGATGGTTGTTCTGGGTGTCATCGTTGGCGGCATGGTCATCGCACTGTATCTGCCTATGTTCAACGTGATCTCGCTGGTCCAGTAGCGCGGCGCGCGCAGGCTTGGCCCTGTCTTGCCAGACGGGCCCCGCAATCGCGGGGCCCGTTCTTGTGTCCGCGGTCACATTTCAGGGCCATTCGCGAAATTCTCCTAAAGTGAGCTGAACGAAGCCCGATATGTAGAGGTGTAGGGTGTGGTGGCCATGAGGGCCACCCGAGAATACCCCGGCAGGGGAGAAGGAGGTGCGAAAGCCATGATGTTCCGCAAAGATGAAGGCTTCACCCTGGTAGAGCTGATGGTGGTCGTACTTATTATCGGTATCCTTGTTGCTATCGCGATCCCTGTGTTCAACTCCGCTCGTGCGACGGCTCAGCAGCGTTCTTGCCACGCCAACCAGCGCACGCTCGAGGGTGCGGCACAGACCTGGGCCGCCGACGACATCGACAACGACATCGACGCTGTCTCGGTTGCCGATCTGGTCCCGGACTTTGTCAAGGATACCCCCGAGTGCCCGGATGACGCTGCTGCTGCCTACGCGTTCCCCGCGAACAGCGGCGGCACGCTTAGCCCCTGTAGCATCGTCGCTCACGGTCACTTCTAGGATGAAGCGCGCCTGAACGTTCGCTCGCGCGAACGTCATCGAGAGCCGGCGGGCACGAGCCCGCCGGCTCTTGTCTTTCTGCCCGGCTTTTCTGCGCGCCCGACTCCGGGATGGACAATGCGCAGGTCGTGGTCTAGGTTCTAGCAGAACCGTTCCCGGTGAGTGGAGTCCCTTCGCATGCTTGCCCCGTTCGAGACGGTCTTTCCGTTCGCGCTGTTCGTGCTCGGGCTGGTCTTCGGCAGCTTCGCTAATGTCGTGATCTGGCGTTTTCCGCGGGGCGAGTCGCTCTCCGTGCCGGCATCTCACTGCCCGGTGTGCAACCATCCAATCAGATGGAGAGACAATATCCCGGTGCTTTCCTGGGCACTTCTGCGGGCGAAGTGCCGCGATTGTGGTGCGCACATCTCGGGTCGCTATCCGGCCGTCGAACTTGCCACGGGTCTGCTGTGGTTCGCATGCGGTGCGAGATTCGGCCTCAGTGTCGAGGCTGTAGTCGCTGCGGTCATGTGCTACCTGCTACTGATACTGTCTGCGATCGATCTCGACACTCTCAGACTGCCAAACGCGCTTGTGGGCCTGCTTGGCGCCGTCGGATATGCTGCTGTGCTGGTGACCCAGTTCTTCGGGATCGAGGCGGCCCCGTTGACTCGCGCGGGTGGTGGTCTGGCATCACCGCTGCTGGCTGCCGTTGCGGGGTCCGTGATCGCCGGCGGGCTGAGTCTGGGCATTGCGTCGGTCTACAAGGGCGTGCGCGGTCGGGCCGGATTCGGAATGGGCGACGTGAAGCTGCTGGTTGCTCTAGGCCCCTACCTGGGAATATACAATTCTGCAGTCCTGTTCCTGGGCAGCATCATAGGCGCTGTGTGGGGGGTCATCGCAGCGTGGCGTTCGGGGCGTGGTCTGTCGGCCAAGATCCCGTTCGGCCCTGCACTTGCTCTCGCGGCCGTGGTGCTATTGTTCTTTGGGCCGAATCTGTGGGAGTGGTATGCCGGCCTCGTGGGACTGACCTGAGTTCCCGCAGAATGTGACGAAGACTGCAATTGATCGGGGGAGTGTTCAAGCAAGCCCGTGTGGCTGCCGATATGAAGAACTGAAGGCGTATGACACGTGCGTTCGTTCAGTGGTGAGGTGTGACATGAATGAGAAGCTTAGGGGCGGCTTCGGATCCGACGAGGGCATCAGTGTTCTCGAGGTAGTTCTTGCCGCCTTTGTCATGTTCTTCGTGCTGACGGCCGTTCTGGCGTTGGTCGCATCGACTACCCGCATGGGGCTGAGCGCGCGGCAGCAGACCGCGCTGAACAACGCCGTCGAGTCGCACCTCGAGCACATGCGCGGCATCCCTTACGATACCCTGGCACTCGCGCCAGATGGCGCGATCGAAGCCGAGACCGTCATCACGGTCGATGGATTCACGATCACGATAGAGACGGACATCACCGACGGCGCAGGCCGTACGCGCGAGGTCCAGATCACTGCGGTCGCCACCGGCGAGGGATTCAATCCGGTTACCAAGACCCAGTCAGCCATCATCTACGATTCCGAGAGCGGGGTCGTTACCATGTTGGAGGCGGGCGAGGGGCCCGAGGTCGAGTTCACCACACCCACCCCCGAAAGCGACTCGATCGTCTATGGATCGCTGGTGCTCGGGGGCAGCTACAGTCCGCTCTACATCGCAGTTAATGCGACGGGCGCCGAGGATGAGAACGTGATCGCGGACTTGAACATGTTCTGCTCGGACGCCCTTCTGAGAGACGGCACGACGGGGTTCGCCAACTATGCGGAATGGCACCCGGGTACGCATACCGCGAGCGAGTCATTTCGCTGGAACACGTTGCAGATTAACAACGACACCGGTGAGGAAGTCATCGAAGACGGATGGCGGTTGGTGCGAGTCGTTGCCACCGATGAGAACGGTGCGCAGGGACTGGCAGAGCGTCGCTTCTACGTGGACAACTACGGTCCCGGCGATCCGGGCGTGCCGGTGGCGCAAGTGAACTCAGACGTGCAGACGAGAGTATCGTGGGACTCTGCGATGGACGGCACTGATTACGCACCCTTCTACATCGTCAGGTGGTCTCAAGTGGACGCATCGGGCGCCCTGGGTGCCGCCAACTCAGTCAGCGGTATCACCACGAACGTGTTCATGCATGCGACGACTCCGCTCAGCCGGTACACGGCCTCGGTCGCTGCGAGCAACTACCGTGGCACGACGAGTTCGTACTTCGGGATTCCCGCGCCGTATGTGTCGCGAACTTCCCTTTCCGGCCAGAGCACCACGTACTTCTCAGGATCGGGAAACAAGCGCACGGCGTACACAACGGTCTCACTTCAGGCTGACAGCCCGACGTTCGCAGTCAGTTCGCTTCGCTACGACGTCTACCGGGTGACGCCCGATTCGCTGGGCATCTCGTCTACCCCGCCGACGCTGAGCAATCCTCCCACAGCAGCCGAGGAAGATGCGCTTGCCGCGTGGAAGGCGACGCTTGCCGCCGGGCTTCGGGCCTCGAGTGTGTACGCATCGAATACGGGCCCCAACTTCACTGACACTTTCAACAAGAAGGTGGGCAACAACGGAATCCCGGATCGCTGGTACTACGGCATGAAGGTCACCTTCGTCCCGACCGGGTACCAGGGCGGCACCTCCCAATCGCTGTGGTCTGATGTGGTAGGTCCGATCATGACCACGACCGGGACGGGAACGATGGCGTTCGTGACATGGTAAGAGCGACTGACAACCACGACGAGGGATTCTCCCTCACCGAGCTGATAGTCGTGCTCGCGTTGCTCGGTGTCATCCTGGGAATCTCGTACGGGGGCATGCAGGCCGTCTATGCTTCTCGCGAGGTAAGCGACCGGCAGGCTGCATTCTCGTCGGAAGTTTCTACTCCCCTCAACGCATTCGAGGAAGTAATCTGCCAGGCGCTGAAGGTCGAGCAGGCGGGTCCATACAGCATCACAGTGCTCACCGATGCGAACAACGACAACCTGCGCGAGCGTCATCAGATCCAGTGCACGACAGGAGGGACCGTCACACATAGGCGGTGGGCGACGAACAGCTCGCAAGTGAACACCACACTCGAGTTTGACGCCGTGTGGTCCGAGCACAACACCAACCAGGGTGACGCCGTGCCCATGTTCATCTATCGAGACAAAGACGGCAATGTCACGACAGTGGCGGATAACGCGAAGGTAGTCGAGGTCACCTTGCACGTCGAATACGACGGTCGCGACTATCAAGATGGCAGGACTATCACCATGAGGAACCGGTAGGAATGCGGCAGGAGGTCGCTGAGCGATGAAGACGCTGAACAGGGACGATGGGTTCGCGATGGTAGCCGTTATCGGCGTCGTTGCCCTCATCACCATCGTGGCCGTGGGCGGATACTTCCTGTCCGCGAATGCGCTCGACGAGTCTCAGAGGGTCCAGGCCGAGACGCGGGCGTTCCAGGTTGCACAGTCCGGCCTCGACAGCGAGCTCGCGGTGTTCAATCCCGTGAACCTGGATACCGGCTACTACCCGAAGTCCGGATCGATCGACGATGGTGACTACACTATCGACGTGAGTTCGGTCGGTGGCGGCGGGTTCGAGTACATCATGACGGTCAGCGCCGTTGCGGAAGGACGAAGCGAAGCAGTCACGATGCGGTTCTATTATCTGAACTTGTGGGACATGAACATCGGCGCCGGCGACAGTGCGTCGATTCAGGGCGGGCGTGGGTGGAACGGTCAGGGCACGATCATCGGCCCGCTCTACACCCGCGGAGACGTACACCTGGGCGCGAACAGCCACTACGAGGAGGGTCCGTTGTTCATCTTCGACGGCGACCTGTACTTCGATAGCGGCAGTGCCGGCATCGGCGAAGAGGGCGATGTCGATCTGTTCCTTACCGGGTCGATGGATTCTCCGACCAAAGACGTACACCTGGGCACCATCTCATCATCGGTACCCGATATCGTCTTGCCGTGGGTGGACGGCGAATACATGGACGAGATGCTGGCAAAAGCGATCGCCGAGTCCACAGACAACTACATGGGCCCCGAGCGCCGTTCGATCGTGAACGAGGAGTGTACCGCGAACGATCCCGATACCTACGAGACGGTTATCACGAGAAGCGCGGCTGCTGGTGCCTCGGAGTACTACAAGGTGATCGGAGCGGGAGCTACGCGAGACGGCCTTGGCGAAGGGACGCACAACCTCACGATCAACTCGACGTCGTTTGGGGCCTGGGAGGGCAACGGGTACGACCTGGGCTCAGGTCTTCACGATGACTTCGCCTTCAATGCCGGCACCGGGACGCTGTATGTCGAGGGGACCGTCTTCGTAGATGGAGATCTGACCCTGGGCACCAATGTCTCCCACTATGTGGGCAACGGTACGCTCGTCGTGAATGGTAAGGTCACCATCCTGGGCTATCTTGCTCCGCAAAACGGCATCTCAACCACGCAGGCGTTGGGCATCACGACACCCGGCGATGTGGACATCGGACCCCGAACCGGCGGCGGTAACGGTAGCTTCACGGGCGCCATCTTCGCCAACGGTGAGGTTGGCTTGTACGGATCAGGATCGGCCGCTCACGGCAGCTGGTATGAAGGCTCGATCCTGTGCGGCAACATCTACGGCGACATGCCCAACGCCGAGCTGAGAACAGATCCGACCAACATGCTCAGCCAGGTTCTGCCCGAGAGCATGCCGGCCGCCGGCGGCGGCATGGTGTTCAACGGCACGTGGAGTCGCCAGTAGGTGAGAATCGCCGCACGATGCGGGCGCTATTGCCCTGGATACGGGGTATGGTAGAATCCCGACAGGGAGTACAAACGAAGCAGCAGTTGTAGTAGTCGAAGTTCTATCGCAGCACGAATGGCAGAAGGGGGACTCCCGTGGGCATTCTCTCCCTCGGCGCCCAGCCGATGCCCATCGGTCTCGACATTGGGACCGATCACGTCCGGGCAGCACAGCTCAAGCCCTCAGGGGCTGGTTTCGTGCTGACTGGCTATGGCATGGTCAATATGCCTATGGGCGCTGTCGTCGAAGGCGAGATCGTCGACGTCAATGCGGTGTCCGCAGCGGTCAAGGAGCTCATGCATCGCTCCAATGTCCACGGCAAGGACGTCGCCATCGGGGTTTCGAACCAGAAGGTCGTGGTTCGCCTCATCGATCTGCCGTTCATGGAGCGAGCGGAGCTTGAGGGCGCGATACAGTACCAGGCTCAGGACTACATACCGATTCCGGTTGAAGACGCCATTCTCGACTTCCAGATCATCGGCGATTACATGACGCCGGCGGACGAGCACATGATGGAAGTCCTTCTCGTCGCCGCGCAGCGAGACATGATCGGCAATGCAGTCGCGGCGGTAGAGGGTGCCGGACTGCGGCTTGCGCAGATCGACGTCACCGGTTTCGCGATCGTCCGAGCGCTGCTCGGCACCGGCGAGACGTTCCTTCCCGGGGAAGATGAGTTGGCGGGCGAAGCCGTTGCGATCATACATATCTCCAGCGGCATCACGAATATCGCCGTTGTCGAGAAAGGCGTGCCTCGCTTCACGCGCGTCTCATCGATCGCCGGTAACCAGTTCACTCAGGCGATCGCCAACGTCCTCAATCTGACATTCGACGAAGCCGAGGAGCTGAAGATCCGGGCAGGGTTGCCCGATATCGATGGGGCACAGCAGGCTTCGGGCACCGAGGACCAGTCGGTTCAGGTCGCACGCGATGCGCTTGAGAGGGAAGTCAATAAGTTCATCGCGGAAGTGCGCCGTTCGCTTGACTACTACCTCACGCAAGCAACTCAGATCAGAACGATCCGCAAGATCTACATGACCGGTAGCGGCGCACAGCTCAAGAACATGGCGTCGTATCTGGAAAAGGGTCTGCAGGCGCAGGTCATTCTGAGCGATGCTATCGGTCGCGTTGAAGTCGCCGGATCGATTCAGCAGGTGGTCATGGCCGATCGGATGGGCTCTACGCCTGCAGTCGGGCTGGCCATGGGGGGTGTCGAGTAGATGATCCGAATCAACCTCCTCCCCCCGGAGATTATCGAGAAGCGCAAATTCGAGGGTCGGATCACGTACGTTGGGCTTGCCGCCCTCGTCGTGGTTATTCTTCTCGGCGTGGTGTACGGCTTCATGGTGTGGCAGGTCTCGGGCAAGAACGACGTGCTCCAGCAGAACAAGGAAGCCGCAACTCAGCTGCTGAACCAGGCGAATTCTTACGAGGTGTTCCAGGAGAAGGAAGATCTTCTCGACGCTCGCATGGCAGTTGCCGCCCAGGCGCTGGCGAATCGAGCAGACTGGGGCCGCATAGCCAACGAGATTTCGCTGATTCTTCCGTCCGACGTGTGGCTTGTCTACATGGCCGGTTCCGAAGAGGCGGGTATGGAGATCGCCGGAAACGCGGTCGACAGTGACGCAGACGTCCCAGATGTGGGCCACAAAGCCGTGGCGAAGACCCTTGTGAGGCTCGCCGACCTCGAACTTCTGAACAACGTATGGCTGACCTCCTCGGCCAAGGCGGACTACGCCGACACCGGCAAGCAGGTCATCGAGTTTACGATAACAGCAGGAGTCGTCCGGTCGGCGGCAAGCATGGATTCGTCCGCGAACGTGCCTGCCCCGCCTAGCCAGACACCCTAGAGGACAAGGCGAACGAGATGAATCTCTCTCCAAGTCAGAAACTCATCATCGCAATCGTCTTGATCGCTGTGGTCGCCGCCGCCGCGCTATTCCTGCTGATCGTGCCCAAGTTCACCCAGATGGCGACCTTGGACGATCAGATCGCGCAGGCTGCCGACGAAATCGACAGTGCGCGATCGCTGCTGAGCCAGCGCCAGGAGGTCAAGGCCAGGTCACCGCAGACCGAGGCACAGCTTCTGGCGCTCGCGAACCAGCTGCCCGAGAGTCCCGAAATGCCCGGACTCATCATCGAGCTCCAGGACACCGTGAACACCAGCGGGATGGAATTCATATCGATCCAGCCGGGCGAACCCGAAGCGATCGAGGGCGGTTACACAGCGATAGCCTCGGAGATGGTTGTGATCGGTCGCTGGCAAGACTGTGTGGACTTGCTGCAGCGACTGCGTCGAATCACGCGGCAGATTCGCATACTCGAGTTTCGGGTCGAGGTATTCGAGGACGACGACCCGGATGCGGATGCCACCGATACCGACAAACCTACAGAAGTCCAGGCGACCATCGTCGTAGAGGTTTACACGATGGCCCAATCATCCGAGGCGTCGGCAACCGTGCCCGCGCCCTCGGAGTGACCGGGAGAAGGAGAGCGACGTGGTTGACGATCTGACTCCCCAAGGCTCGATGCCTCCGGTTGAAACCCCGGGGGCTCAGGGTCAGAAGCAGGGCTTCTTGTCGACGACGACCGGGAAGATCGTGGTCATAGGCGCTGCTGTTTTCGCGTTCCTTGTCGTAGCGGGGATCGTGACCTTCGTGGTGATCACGTTCTTCTTCGTCGATGCAGTCAACGATTCGGCCGAGCAGATCGCCAACGAAATCGAGCAAGAACAGTCCGAGACCGGCTCGGCTGAAGAGGCGACGACTTCCGTTGCTCTCGAGCCGTCCCCGATACCTTTGAGTTCGATCTTCACGTTCCGGGACATCTTCAACCCGCTCATCGATCCGACCCCTGCCGAGGAAACGACGGGAACCACGACTGACGGGACGACGACAGACGGCACGACCACGGATGGCACCGTGACTACTCCGGGTGAGCCGGATACGCTTTACCTTCAGGACATCGTCGTCGAAAACGGTGTGTCCAAGGCGGTCTTGTCGCTCAACGGGGTGACCTATACCCTCGCCGAGGGGCAGGCCATCACCGGCACTCCATGGCTCGTGCTCAACATCTACTCCGGCTCCGTCACTATGCTCTACGGCGACAGCCAGGTGACCCTGGTGATCGGTCAGGGGATCGCCAGCAAGTAGGTGTGCCTGCTCGCCTCGAGCGAGTGGTAGAATCTGCGAACCGGACCCGTCTGCGGAGGCTACGATGCGCTTTGTCACCTCGGGTGAGTCCCACGGTCGCGCGCTCACGACTATCGTGTCCGATGTGCCGTCGGGCATCCCCTTCTCACAGGATAAGATCGACCACGATCTCGCGCGCCGCCAGAGCGGGTATGGACGCGGCGGACGCATGAGCATCGAGCACGACACCGGCCGCGTTCTTTCGGGGGTTCGCTACGGCAAGACGATCGGGAGTCCCGTCACCATCACGATTTCGAATCGAGATTGGGACAACTGGGTCGAAATCATGTCTCAGACCGGCGAACCCGTTGAAGCAGCGCGCGTCACCACCCCGAGACCCGGCCACGCCGACTTGCCGGGTATGCTCAAGATCGGCTCGCATGATGCGCGCGACATCTTAGAACGCGCAAGCGCGCGAGAGACGGCTGCACGCGTGGCCGCAGGCGCACTGGCCAAGGCCTTTCTCGGCGAGCTCGGAGTGTCGGTTCACTCGTTCGTGTACGCCATTGGCG
Source organism: Coriobacteriia bacterium (assembly GCA_041739935.1). Lineage (GTDB taxonomy): Bacteria > Actinomycetota > Coriobacteriia > Anaerosomatales > JAGXFU01 > JBGSMX01. Next base: position 13,446 of record JBGSMX010000184.1, read on the forward strand.
ACGTTGTCATGCAGGGCCTGCCTGATCCAGCCGAGGTGTCCCCGGCGACGGTGGAAGAAAGCGACGTGCGCTGTCCCGATGCAGACGTTGCGGAGCGAATGAGGGCTGCGATCGACAGCGCGCGAGCCGCCGGGGAGAGCCTTGGTGGCCTCTACTGCGTGACGGCCCGTGGCCTGGTGCCGGGACTGGGGACTTATGCGCAGGCTGACGGACGGCTCGACGCAGAGCTTGCAGCTGCCGTGATCTCGATCCCGGCGATGAAGGGCGTGGAGTTCGGCGACGGGTTCGCGGCGGCCTTGAGAGTCGGCTCGCAGGTGCACGACGAGATCTCTCATGAGAAGACGCGTGGATTCTTCCGCACGTCGAATCGAGCCGGCGGGCTCGAAGGTGGCATGACAAATGGGCAGCCTCTGGTAATGCACGTTGCGATGAAGCCCATTCCAACGCTGATGAAGCCCCTGGCTACCGTCAACATCGACACGCTCGAGCCGGCAGACGCGTCGAAGGAACGCTCGGATGTGTGCGCGGTGCCTGCCGCGGCTGTCGTGGCCGAGGCGGAGGTGGCCGTCGTGCTGGCGCGGGCGTACATGCGTAAGTTTGGCGCGGACTGTCTTTCGGACATACGGCTCGCAGTGCAAGCGTATCGCAGCAGGATCGCCTTGTGAGTCACCTCTACCTTGTCGGATTCATGGGTGCAGGGAAGTCGTCGGTAGGACGTCGGGTCGCCGGTCGCATCGGAACGCCCTTCGTGGATCTGGATGGCTTGATCGAGCAGCAGGCCGGGATTCCGATCGCGCAGATCTTCAGTTCGCAGGGAGAGCGCGCGTTTCGGGAACTCGAGAGTTCTGCGCTGCGTTCTATTGCCCAGGCACCGCCAATGGTCGTCGCGTGCGGGGGCGGAGCTGTCATCTCCGATGAGAACCGGGTCCTGCTGAAGAGCACGGGTACCGTCATCTACCTCAAGGTCGATGCGGCCGAAGCTCTCGCCCGCATCGGCGACAAGTCCACACGTCCGCTCCTGAGCGGCGCAGGTGGCGCAACGGCTGCGACTTCGATACTTGCTTCGCGCGAAGCGCTCTACTCGGCGGTCAGCGACTCGACGGTGGATACCGCGGGCCTCACGGTCGAGCAGGTTGTCGACCGTGTGATGCAGCTGATACCCGGTAAGGACGATGCCTGATGCTACGAGTGGGAGTGGACACCTCGACGGCAACCTACGACGTTCTGATCGGCGAAGGCCTGCTCACGGGGGCGGCTTCGCTGGTCGTCGAAGCTCTCGACGCATCTACGATCGTGATTGTGAGCGACGAACGCGTGGCGGATTTGTACGCCGCAACACTCAGAGAGGACGTGCGGGCGCTCGGGGTTGAGACCCACGTAGTGACCGTACCGCCGGGAGAGCAGAGCAAGAGCTGGCACGTCGCCGGAGACGTGCTTGAGCGACTTGTAGCGACCGGACTGGACCGCGCTGGCGGTATTGTCGCGCTGGGCGGGGGAGTCGTGGGCGACCTTGCCGGATTCTGCGCGGCGACCTACATGCGTGGAGTCCCCTTCGTTCAGATTCCGACGACGCTCCTTGCCCAGGTGGACTCCTCGGTGGGTGGCAAGACCGCCGTAGATCTGCCGGCTGGCAAGAACCTTGTAGGCGCTTTCATACAACCGCGGCTCGTCATCGCTGATACATCGGTGCTGACCTCGCTACCAGACAGCGAATGGCGCTCCGGACTTGCCGAGGTCGTGAAGTCAGGAATCCTCGACAGCGAGGAACTGCTCACCTGGATGGAGCTCAACGCCCGGGGGCTTGCCGCCAGAGACGCCGAGTGCGTCACCGAGGCGGTTCGCGCGTGCGTTGCGTTCAAGGCGCGGATCGTTGCTTCGGATGAGCACGAGCACGGGGCCCGCGAGTCTCTGAATTACGGACATACGCTCGGACATGCGCTCGAGACGGTCGCTGGATACGGCGTGTATTCGCACGGCGCGGCTGTTGCCGAGGGCATTCGTTTCGCCGCACAGCTTGCCGAACGGGTGCTCGGGGCGCCGCGCGAGTTCTCGCTGCGCCAGGTGCGGCTGCTCGACGCAGTCGGTCTTGGCGTGCTCGCGTACCATGCCGAAGCGCGGCAGCTGCGCGACGTGATGAACTCGGATAAGAAGGCTCGCAGTGGTCGGCCCCGGTTCGTTCTCGTGCCTCAAGCGGGTACGTACTCTGTCTGCGACGTAGATGATGAGATACTTGCCGAGGAACTCGATGCATGGGTGAATCAGCGAAGGGATGTGGGAAGGTGATTCGCGTACTGGTCTTGAGCGGTCCGAACCTGAACCTGCTCGGGACTCGCGAGCCCGGGGTCTACGGCACCGCGACTCTCGAGCAGATCGAGGAGCAGGTGACCCTTCGTGCGTCGGAACAGGGCGCGACTGTCGAGTTCGTGCAGTCTAACCACGAAGGTGAGCTGATTGATGCGATTCAGCGAGCTGCACGTGAGTTCGATGCGGTCGTTCTCAATCCCGGTGCGTTCACCCACTACTCGTATGCCCTGCGCGATGCTGTCGCATCGGTCGCCGTGCCGGTGGTGGAGATCCACCTGAGTAACATTGCAGCGCGCGAGAGCTTCCGGGCGAGCAGCGTGATCGCGCCCGCGTGCGTCGGTCAGATATCCGGGTTCGGCGGCGAATCGTACGTGCTGGGGCTTGTGGCCGCACTGGGGCTGGTCGGGGAGAAATCATGATTGCCGACAGCCGGCTGGCTGCCGTTCGCAGGCGCGCCGCCGCCGAGGACATCCCGGCACTGGTCGTCACCGATATCGCGAACGTTCGCTACGTGACCGGGTTTGAAGACGTCTTCGACGACGACGCAAACGTCGCGTGTCTGGTGACGACTGAAGTCGCTCGGGTCTACACAGACGCCCGATACGGTGAAGCGGCAGACGCGGCCGCCTCCGGCACGCCGTGGATTGTTCGCGTACCACCGGATTCGCTCTACGTTGAATTGTGCTCGGAGCTCGCTGGCGACGGCGTTGAGAAGGTCGCCGTGGAGTCGTCGGTTCCCTACGGTCGCTTCAGATTCATCTCCGAGCAGTTCGGCGGCCAGGTGTTGGTGGTCGATCAATGGATCGAGCAGATCAGGCAGGTCAAAGAGGCAGCGGAGATCGAGCGAATCGCCGCCGCTGCCGAACTCACCGATCGCACCTTCGATCACATCCTGACGATGATCGCGCCCGGCGTGCGCGAGAGTGACCTTGCGCTCGAAATCGAGGTCTTCATGCGCCGCAACGGCGCCCAGGGTGTCGCCTTTCCGCCGATCGTCGCGAGCGGCCCCAACTCCTCGCGGCCGCACGCGCGTGTCAGCACTCGCGAGTTTGAAGCCGGCGATCTCCTCACGATAGACATGGGCGCTCTTGTTGACGGGTACTGCTCGGACATGACGCGCACCGTGGTGGTGGGAAGTGCCAACGATCGACAGAGGGAGATTTACTCGGCGGTTCTCGAGGCGAATCTTGCGGGTATCGCCGCCGCACGATCGGGGATTCCGGGCATGGACATCGACTCTGCCGCCCGGGGAGTTCTCAAAGCCAGGGGTCTGGGAGAGTACTTCACTCACGGCCTCGGGCACGGCGTAGGAGTTCAGGTGCACGAGCTGCCCAATGTGGGGCCGCGCGGTCGCGATTCCGTGTCTCCCGGATCGGTTCTGACGATAGAGCCGGGCGTGTATGTCCCCGGCTTCGGCGGTGTTAGAATCGAGGACCTGGTAGTGATCGATGACGCGATGTGCCGTGTCTTGTCGCGCTCGACCAAGGAGCTTCTGGAAGTACATCGCGGCTAGCCCGCAGGACTGTATGGCGCACGAACCGATCGGAAAGGCTTCGCGAACATGGCTGTCTCTACCAACAATCTCAAGAACGGCATGTGCATCATGTACGATGGCAAGATGTGGATCGTCGTCGAGTTTCAGCACGTGAAACCCGGCAAGGGTGGTGCGTTCGTTCGCACCAAGCTCAAGGAGCTGAAGTCCGGTCGAGTGGTCGACATACGGTTCCGCGCGGGTGAGCAACTTGAGGACGTGCATGTAGAGACCAAGCGCATGCAGTTTCTCTACAGCGACGGCGACTCCTTCCACTTCATGGACAGCGCATCTTACGAGCAGGTCGAGCTTTCGATTGATTTCATGGGCGATGCTGCTCAGTGGCTCAAGGAGAACGAGGACGTCGAGATCATGATTGCCGGCGGCGAGATGATCGGCGTAGAGCCTCCCATGTTTGTCGAGCTGGAGGTCATCGAGACCGACCCCGGGTTCAAGGGCGATACCGTCCAGGGCGGCACGAAGCCGGCGACCCTCGAGACAGGTGCGATCGTGCAGGTTCCCATGTTCGTCGAGAAGGGCGAGAAGCTCAAGATCGACACGCGGGACGGTCGCTACATCACACGTGTCTAGAGCGTAAGTTGCAGTTTCGGGACTAAGCACCCACTTCTCGCACAATCCTCGTATATACTGTCCTGACCGACCAATCGCAGAATCGATGGCCGCGCGGTGAAGTGTACCCGCGTGAAGCGAGGAGTGCTGCATGCGACCTGTTCATATCACCGATACGACGCTGCGTGATGCGCACCAGTCGCTGTGGGCGACGCGCATGCAGATGGCCGATATGCTGCCCATTCTCGGCAAGATGGACAGTGTGGGCTACTGGTCTCTCGAGGTATGGGGAGGCGCCACATTCGACGCCGCTCTCAGATTCCTGGACGAGAACCCCTGGGAGCGGCTGAGGGTCATCAAGAAGCATTGCCCGCGCACGCCGTTGCAGATGCTGCTACGGGGTCAGAACCTTGTCGGGTACCACCACTACAGCGACGATATCGTCCGGCGTTTCGTTCACGCGTCCAAGCGCAACGGAATCCACGTGTTTCGGATATTCGACGCTCTCAACGACATCCGCAATGTCGAAGTCGCAGCAGAGGCCGTGCTCGAATGCGGGGGACATTTCGAGGGTGCGATCAGCTACACAGTGAGTCCCGTCCACACGCTCGACAGCTATCTCGAGTACGCTCAGCAGCTCAAGGAATTGGGTGCTCATACCATCTGCATCAAGGACATGGCCGGTATGCTCACGCCATTCCGGACCGAGAAGATGGTCAAGGCGCTCGTGGAGCAAATCGGCCTGCCGGTGCACGTTCACTGCCACTACATCGGCGGCATGGCCCCCATGAACTACCTCAAGGGCGTCGAGGCGGGAGCCGAGATCATCGACACCGCGGTGGTCGCCCTGGCTTTTGGCAACAGCCAGCCGGCTGTCGAGATGATCGTGGCGGCGCTCAAAGAGTCCGAGTACGACTCGGGCATCGACCTCGATCTGCTCTTCGAGATTGCCGAGTACTGGGAGGGCGTGCGCGAGTCCAAGAAGCTTAAGCGCGGCGTGACCTCGCTCATGCACATGGAAGTGTTCAGCCATCAGGTGCCGGGTGGAATGATGAGCAACCTCATGTCGCAGCTCGAGCAGCAGAAGGCGCTCGACAGGCTGACCGACGTGTTCGCCGAGGTTCCCAAAGTCCGTGCTGAGGTCGGATATCCACCGCTGGTCACACCGCTGTCGCAGATCGTCGGGACTCAGGCGGTCATCAACGTTCTGACCGGCAAGCGCTGGGCGGTCGTGCCTCGTGAGATGAAGGACTACGTCAAGGGTCTGTACGGCAAAGCGCCCGGTCCCATGGATCGCGCCATCGTCGAGAAGGTCCTGGGTAAGGACACACCGCTTGCGCCGGATGTGCGCCCGGGGTCGCTCGTGACCACAACGTACGCCGAGGTTGAAGCCGAGATCGGTGACCTAGCGCACAGCGAAGAGGACGTGCTCATGTACGCCCTCTTCCCGAACGAAGCACGCACCTACCTCACGCTTCACCAGGAAGGCGCCGAGAAGGCGGTCTTCATGATGGGCGAGGAGGTCAAGACAGTGATGGAGGGAGAAGAGCCCGTGGACGTGAACCAGATACGCGAGCTCATCAAGATCGTCGAGATGTCGGATGTGTCCGAGGTGACGGTCGAAGAGGGCGGCAACAAGATCGTGGTGCGCAGGGGTGGGTTCTCGGCCGAGCCGGCACCCGCCGCACCCACCGGGGCCCCGACGGCCTCGCCCGAGGCTCCGCAGGATGTCGCTGTTCGCGATAGCGCCGAGCGACCCGCCACGTGGAAGCAGGTCATCGCACCCATGGTCGGGACGTTCTACCGCTCTCCGTCGCCGGGAGCCGACGTGTTCGTCAACGTCGGCGATTCCGTCGATGAGGGCCAGACGCTCTGCATCCTTGAGGCGATGAAGCTCATGAACGAGATAACCGCCGAGGAGTCCGGGATCATTCGCGAGATCGGCCTCGGCGACTCCGAGCCGGTCGAGTACGGTACCGTGCTGTTCTACTACGAGCCGCTGGCATAGGCGACGCGATGTTCAGCAAGGTACTCATCGCGAACCGGGGCGAGGTTGCGCTGCGCATCATTCGCTCGTGCAAAGAGCTCGGGATCACTTCGGTCGCCGTGTATTCGGAAGCCGACAGGGACTCGCTGCACACGCGGCTGGCCGATGAGGCCATCTGCGTAGGGCCTGCAGCGTCCGCGCTGAGCTATCTGTCGATGCCCAATATCATCTCCGCTGCGCTCGTGACCGGCGCCGAGGCGATCCACCCCGGATATGGCTTCCTTGCCGAGAACGCTGCGTTCGCACGTGCAGTCGCCGATTCAGGACTGGTATTCATCGGGCCATCGCCCGACGCTATCGAGCGCATGGGTGACAAGTCCGTGGCCCGTCAGACCATGATGGACGCGGGCGTTCCCTGTGTTCCGGGCAGCGATGGCGCGGTCGAGACCGTGCAAGAGGCGCTCGTCTTCGCCCAGCAGGTTGGATTTCCCGTGCTGATCAAGGCGTCCGCCGGCGGCGGGGGCAAGGGTATGCGCGTGGCCGAGAGCGAAGACACGCTCGCGGCGAGTTTAGCCGCGGCGAAGAACGAGGCCGCGGCCGCCTTTGGCAACGACGTCGTCTACCTTGAGAAGTACCTGAAGCGTCCTCGGCATATCGAAATCCAAGTCCTTGCCGATACGCATGGCAATGCGATTCATCTGTTCGAGAGAGACTGCTCGGTGCAGCGCCGACACCAGAAGCTCATCGAGGAAGCTCCGAGCCCCGCGCTCACCCCCGAGACTCGTGCGGCGATGGGCGAGGCGGCGCTTACTGCCGTGCGGGCAGTAGGCTACGTGAACGCCGGTACGGTCGAGTTCCTGCTCGATGTTGACGACAATTTCTACTTCATGGAGATGAACACTCGTGTCCAGGTGGAACACCCCGTCACGGAGCAGATCACGGGCGTTGACATCGTCAAAGAGCAGCTGCGGATCGCCGCCGGCGAGCCCATGAAGCACACCTCTCAAGGTCAGATCGTATTGCGAGGTCACGCGATCGAGTTCCGCATCAATGCAGAGGACCCGGCGCACGACTTCAGGCCCAATCCGGGTGAGGTGCGGCTCTTCAACCCTCCGGGCGGGTTCGGTGTGCGGGTGGACACGCACTTGTACTCCGGGTATCACGTCCCGCCGTACTACGATTCGCTGATTGCAAAGCTGATCGTCTGGGGCGAAACACGCGCGGAGGCGCTTGCGCGTGGTCGCAGAGCGCTTGGCGAGTTCATCGTCGTCGGGATTCCGACCACCATTCCGTTTCACGAGGCAGTGCTCGAGGTCCCCGCGTTCATCTCGGGTGACGTATATACTGATTTCATCGAACGGCACATGTCGTAAGGAACCGCGGTACTGACGCCGAGAGGGGTGACACCATGACCGATGAGATTCGCGTTGAGGGCCTTGGCCTCAAGCCGGGAGTACTCGATAGGATCGTGATGCTCGCGGCCATGCAGGTCGAAGGCGTAGCCTCGGTGTGCGGACAGGGCCTGGCGGGCCTGGTGCAGAAGGGCGCTCCGGCCAAGGGCATCGAGGTGGCCGTCAGCGATGAAGGCCGTGTCGCTGTGGACATACACATCGAGGCCGAGTACGGGCGACCGCTTCGAGCGATCGCGCGCGCACTCCAGCAGGAGATCGCCGAGGCGATCAAGAGCCAGATCGGCGCACCCGTCGAATCCGTCGACGTGTTCGTCGACGGCGTTGTGTTCGCGGGCTAGGCAGGATGCACGAACGCAGCCGAGCGCGCCGCCAAGCACTGAACATCTTGTATCAGCGAGAAATCACCGGCGACACGATCGAACGCATCCTCGAACTCGGTAGCTACAGCCGGGAAGAAGGGGAGCCCTCTGAGTTCTGCATAGAACTGCTCGACGGCGTCGAAACGCATCAGCTCGACATCGACGGGGCGCTCTCCGAGATTTCCGAGCATTGGAGCGTCGCGCGGATGCCGCTGGTCGATCGCAGCATTCTGAGGCTTGCCGCCTATGAGATACTTTTTGCCGCTGACATCCCTGCATCGGTTTCGATCAACGAAGCGGTCGAAATGGCGAAGGTATTTGGCGGAGAAGACTCGTCGAAATTCGTGAATGGCGTCCTCGGCCGCCTGGCCGAGACAAGTGGAGAAGAGCAGCAGAGCGGGGTCGATTCGATCGATGGCTGACGACAAGTATACGTTCGAGCAGGCGCGGGTTCGCCTCGAGGAGATCGTTGCCCAGGTGCGTCGGAAGGACGTGTCGCTGGAGGCCAGCATCGATCTGCTCGAAGAGGGCGTGCGTCTTGCCAACATGTGCACCGAGCTCTCCGACCACACTGAATGGCGGGCTATCGTCGAGGAACAGGTCTCGACTGACAGCGCCGAAGGCGACCCCGACCCTGACGCCGACCACGAAGCCGACTCCGACGCTGGTGAGACCGAGCCATCCGACGAGCCTGCGAACGAGGCCCCCGAGGACTCGGAGGCAATGCCGGAAGGGCAGGATGCCAGCCGGGACTCTGTAGGCACCGAGTAACGCCGCGGCAACACGAGCGCGGCGCGGGTTGTCCCGCGCTTGTGGCGCGTACTATGCTGGAATACCGCCAATGCGACAGTTCCCGGACGGCGCTGAGCCGACTGTAAGGGGTTTTGCGAGTGGGATCCGAGCACATCCTCGATTCGATACAGTCTCCCGCGGACCTGCGCGAACTGGACGACGATCAACTCGCTCAACTAGCCGAGGAGATTCGTGCCGCCCTTGTCTCCACGGTTTCCAAGACGGGCGGACATCTCGCGCCGAACCTGGGTGTAGTCGAGCTGACGTTGGGCATCCATCTCGCGCTCGATACGCCGAAAGATCAGATCATCTGGGACGTCGGACACCAGTCGTACGTGCACAAGCTCATCACCGGACGCCAGGATCGCTTCGGGTCTTTGCGTCAGTACGGCGGTGTGTGCGGGTTCCCCAAACGCTCCGAGAGTCCCTACGACATGTTCGACACCGGGCATGCGTCGAATTCTCTGTCAGTGGCGCTGGGGCTGGCTAATGCTCGCGATGCCGTGGGGGGCGATCAGACGGTGCTCGCGGTCATCGGTGACGGGTCCCTGACCGGCGGAATGGCGTTTGAGGCTCTGAATCACATCGGCCATCTGGGCACCAAGATGACCATAGTGCTCAACGATAACGAGATGTCCATTGCAGAGAATGTTGGGGCGCTCGCGTCGTATCTAGCACGGGTCCGCCTCGACCCGCGGTACATGCGTCTTCGTGACGATGTCGAATCCGCACTGGCCAAGACCAAACTCGGCGCGGCGATGGTGGCTGCGGGTGAGGCTGCAAAAGACTCGGTGAAGCAGCTGCTCGTTCCCGGGATGCTGTTCGAGGAACTCGGTCTCACATACGTGGGCCCGATCGACGGGCACGACATCCGACGGGTAGCCTCGGCCGTCGCGCGTGCGCGTCAGGTGGACGGCCCGGTCATCATCCATGCCGTCACGCGAAAGGGCGCCGGCTACGTACCTGCCGAGGACGAGCCAGAAGCATTCCACGGGATCAGTCCTTTCGCGGTCGACACCGGCAAGGTCAACGGGTCGGGCGGGCCCATGTCCTACACGGAGGCGTTCGGGACGGCGCTTGTCGCCGAGGCCGGCAGAGACGACCGCATCGTTGCGATAACTGCGGCGATGCCTGCTGGCACCGGGCTGGATCACTTCGCCCGCGAGTACCCCGATCGGTTCTTCGATGTAGGTATCGCGGAGCAGCACGCGCTGGGACTTGCTGCGGGGCTTGCCTTGGGCGGCAGGTTGCCGGTGGTCGCGATCTACTCGACGTTTCTTCAGAGGGCCTACGATCAGCTCATCATGGATATTGCCCTGCAGAATCTTCACGTCGTCTTCTGCCTGGACCGTGCCGGCCTTGTAGGCGAAGACGGCCCGACGCACCATGGGGTCTTCGATCTCACGTACTTGAGGTCGGTGCCGAATCTGATGGTTATGGCGCCCGCCGATGAGGCGGAGCTGGTGCATATGCTGCATACCGCGCTGCACGCCGACGGGCCGGTGGCGATTCGGTACCCGCGCGGCAAGGGCCGCGGCGTCGAGATCCCTGTGGAGCCCGAGGTTCTGGAGGCCGGTAAGGCGCAGATCAGATCGCGCGGCCAAGACGTCGCGATACTTGCCGTAGGTCGCATGGTGGGAGCCGCAGAGGCGGCAGCAGTGCTTCTTACCGCCGATGGCGTCTCTGCGAGTGTGGTGAACGTGCGGTGGGTTAAGCCGCTCGACCTCGAGATGGTCTCGTGGGCCGCCCGGTCCCACCGGTTTGTGGTCACGATCGAGGAGAACACCGGCATGGGCGGGGCCGGCGGAGCGATACTCGAGGCTTTGTCCGACCTCGATCTCCCGGTATCTGTACTGCGCCTGTCCGTCCCGGACTGCTTCGTGACACATGGCGCGATGGACAAACTCATAGCCGAGGTGGGACTCGATCCCGAGGGGATCCGAAGCGCGATCCTCGGCAGGATGAACGCACTGAGCGGTACGTCGCCTACCCCCGTCGAGGATGCCGCAGACGATGCGTCGCCGAGCAGACGTCGTCCTCGCTGAGCGGGGACTGGTCGACTCTCGCGAGCGGGCGAAGGCCGCCATCCTTGAAGGTCGCGTTCGTATCGGGGGGCGAGTGATCGTCAAGGCCGGCGAGCAGATCGATCCTGATGCGCTCATCGAGATCGAACCCATGCAGCAATACGTCTCGCGGGGTGGGCACAAACTCGAGGGTGCCGCCGAGGCGTTCAAACTCGACGTTCGCGACAAGCGCGCTGTGGACGTGGGCGCATCAACCGGGGGATTCACCGACTATCTACTGCAGGCGGGCGCCGCGCACGTAGTCGCCATTGACGTCGGATACGGCCAGCTCGCCTGGAGCCTGCGGCAGGATCCCCGTGTAGATGTATTCGAGCGCACGAACATCCGCAACGTCGACCCCGCCAGCGTGGGCGCCCCGTTCGATCTGGCCGTTGTCGACGTGTCGTTCATCAGCCTGCGAACGGTGCTCGACCGCGTCGTCGCTCTTCTGGATGAACAGGGCCTGCTGTGCGCTCTTGTTAAGCCGCAGTTTGAGGCTGGTAAAGGCAATGTTGGTAAGAAGGGTGTGGTTCGCGATTCAGCGGTGCACGTGCGGGTCCTCGAGGACACGATCGCGGCGATTGTCGAAGCTGGACTCAAGGTCCGGGGTCTGACGTGGTCGCCTCTGCGCGGGCCCGAGGGTAACATTGAGTTCTGGGTGTTGGCGGCACGGACCGGAGTCGACGAGCTTCCGGACGTGCACCGCGTGGTAGCTGCGGCGCACCAGGCCTTGGGAGCGTGAAGCGAGTGCGGGTACTTCTGGTTCCGAACGTGCGGTACGAGGCGGCGATGACGGCCGCGTGCGAACTGGTCACATGGTTGGCCGCCAACGGCTTCACTCCACTCATGGCGACAGACGACGCTCATGCGTGTGGCATGAACGATATCGCGGTGGCGCCGAGCGCAATCGGTGAGCCGGCGCTTGTCGTCGCGCTCGGCGGAGACGGTACTATCCTGAAGGCGGTTCACCTGCTTGGAGAGGTCGAAGTGCCGGTCCTCGGCGTGAATCTGGGGCATCTAGGATTCCTGTCGGGGGCGACGGCCGCCAACATGCGCGAAGCTGTCGAGGCCGCACTTGCCGGAGACTGCCTCGTGGAACGCAGGGCGACACTCGAGGCGCACGTGATGATGGGCGGGCGAGAGGTAGGCAGATACCGCGCTCTGAACGAGGTCGCGCTCATGAGGGGAGCGTCGGGCCGGGTCGTCCGGGTGGCGCTTGCTATCAACGAAACGACGATCGGCACCATGGACTGTGACGGCGTGATCGTGGCGACTGCCACGGGCTCGACTGCCTATGCGCTGTCGGCCGGCGGGCCGATCGTGTCACCGTCCGTCGCATGTCTGGTGGTCGTACCGGTTGCTCCTCATACGCTCAGCCGTGCGTCGATCGTGGCCGGCTCGTCTGACCACATCGAGATCAGTCTGCCCGATCCCTTGCGCGGCGACGCATGTGTGTCCGTTGACGGGGACGCGATGCCGTGCCGTCGTGCCATCGAGCACGTGCGTGTGGCGCGATGCGAGCACGATGTGCTGCTGGTCAGACTGGACGGCAGGGACTTCTACGATGTGGTTCGGGCCGAGTTCTACGGGGGTCTGTAGCGTGCTCGATGAGCTGCACGTCCGCGACCTCGCTCTGATCGAGGAGGTACGGCTCGAGTTCGGACCGGGCATGACCGTTCTCACGGGCGAAACCGGGGCCGGGAAGACCGCGCTCGTTGGCGCCATCAAGCTCCTGGTCGGAGAGCGGGCGGATGCGCACATGGTGCGCGCTGGCGCAGCCGAGACGGTCGTCGAAGGCAGAATCGCCGTGGAAGAGCGCGAGATGGTGGCCCGTCGTCGGCTGAGCTCGGACGGCCGTTCGCGCTGCACGCTCGATGGCGCGATGGTGACGGTCGGCGGGCTGGCCGATACGATCG
>JBGSMX010000189.1:0-10731 GCA_041739935.1 Coriobacteriia bacterium
CGGGGACGCGACCGGCGTACGCGGCCGAGATCTCCTCGGCAGCACGCTTGAGGGCGATCGCCCGGCGGTTGTATCCCAGCCCCTGCCACTGCTCAAGCACTGCCTCGAGAGGAGCAGCAGCCAGCGCGTCGACGGTCGGAAAGCGCTCGAGCCACGCTTCGTAGCGGGGAAGCACGCGGGCGACCTGCGTTTGCTGCAGCATCACTTCGGAAAGCCACACACGGTACGGGTCGCTCGTCTCACGCCAGGGCATGCCGCCGCGCCCGTGCTCGCGGTAGTGGGTGAGCACCCGCGCTCGAAACGCATCGATCTGTGCGGGCGTCGGCGTGATCGGTTTCGAGTCCATACGCCCATCCTAGCGCCTCGCGTACCAGCAGCTTCAGCGCCTATTGTGACGTAGACCCTATAGCGCAACCGGATTCTCGCCGAGGACAACCGAACGGGCCGCAAATCCACGCGACCCCTGAGACGCACGGACCCGACCCTGGGGACAGGGGCCGGTGTCTCCGACCTACAGGAGGAGAGAGGCGGATGGGAAAGAAACGCCCGGCGGGCATGGTCGTGCGCATCATTGCGTCGACTGCGCTGCTTGCCACGATGGTGACCGGAGCACCGGTGACCGTACCTGCCTGCGAAGCACCCACAACACCATTCAACTTCACGGTTCTTGGACATGATGGCGGCATCTTCAGCTCGATCGATTCTGTTGGTACGGCTCTGCTCGCGGTACAGGGCTCAGCGCTCACGTCCCGCGACCTGGCCGGCCCCACCCCGCTCGCAAGCGGAGCGGCGCCGGTACCGTTCGGGGGCGGAGCACTCTACCTGGACGGCGAGCGCGCGTATGTCGTGGGCGACTACCAGGTCGCCATTTACGACATAAGCGACCCGTCGCTTCCCCGCTACCTCGGGGTGTGGGGCCTGGATCCGGACTACGAGATCACCGGCTTTTTCGCGGTGGACGAGTACGCCTACGTGGGCTGGGAGAAGGCGGGCTACACCGGCACCAAGCTGATCTCTGTTGCAGACCCTCTGAACCCGGCGATCGTTGGCTACCCGTCGATCGCACTCACCGACATGCGGCCAGATGTGGTCGGGAACCTGGTGTTTGCCGTGACCGACGCCGGAGTGGATGTCTTCGACATCACCGACCCGCTCGCACCGGCGCTCTACGGCGAAGTCGCCATAGCAGACTGCCTCGATGCCGTGCACGACGGTGACTACCTCTACGCATCGACCGGCGACGGCGCCGTTGGCGAGCTCCGCATCTACGAAGAGGCTGCAGCCGCGCCCGGCGCGGTGGTCCAGACGGTTCCGACGCCCGACCCGGAGGCGGAGTGGGACCTCATCGGATCTGAGGCCGCCGGCTACGGCAGTTCGCTCGATGTGGCAGCCGACCGCCTGTGGCGCACGACGCCCGCAGGCGTCGAGCTATGGAATGTGGCCGACCGGGCCAATCCCGGGCTGGTCGAGACCGATACCCTTGCGAATGCGGTGCAGGTTGCTGCCGCCGTCGATTTCCAGCATGCGTTTGTCCGCACCGCGAACGACGGACCGACCTTGACCTCGATCTTCGGCTTCGAGACGATCACCGTCTCCGGATTCGACACCCAGTACTGGAGCGTCAAGGGTTATGCAGGTGACAGTGGAGTCGACCTGGTCGGTGACACCGCGTTCGTGTCCTCGGCAGGGGGTATGCGCATCCTTGATGTGACCGATCCGATAGTGCCGGAGATGCTCGGCGCCACGGAGACAACCGCGGCGGCCTACGACGTGTGCTACTTCGATGGCATGGCCTATCTCGCCACCGGTGACGGCCTGTCGATCTACGACGTGAGCGACCCCTCGGATCCCGTTCTCACCGCGCACAGCGAGAGCGCTGGCGGCTTCCGGCGCGTAGACGTAACGACCGACACGGCGTTCGTGACCCGCGAGACGGGTCTCGAAGCAATCGATGTCAGCGACTCGGCCGACCCACAGGTCCTGGGCGACTGGAATGCGCCACAGCCTGTGTGGGACCTGGATGTCGATGCGGCCGGCGAACGCGCCTACGTGACGTACGGGCCCGAGGCCACCGCCGAGGGCACGCTCGCGATGATCGACATCACCGATCCGACCGACCTCGATGATCTGAACACGCACGGGATTCCCGGCGGTATGCCACGCGTCTCTGCGTACGGCGACTACGCGTACGTAAGCATGACCAACCCCGAGTGGGGCGGCTCCGCCGTCAAGATCTTTGACGTGAGCAGCGGGGACTACCTGAGCTACCTGCACTACTTCGACCTCGGTTCGTGGAACGGCGCCGACATCGTGGCCGATGACGGAGAGCTCTACACTGCGGGACAGGCGCTTCAGAAGTGGGCCGTCTACTCGCCCACCATGCCGTACCTGACCGGCTACATGCCCGTCAGCGGAGAGCGCGTCGATGCCGAGGGCGACGTTACGGCCGTCTGCTCGGACAGCGGCGGTGTGACGTTCCTGGCCTACGACGCGGTCTCGTTCCGCTCGTTTGGCGGCGACCGCTACGACACCTCGGTGCTCATGAGCCAGGAGTTCGCGAGCTCGGAGTACGTGGTGCTGGCCACCGGGCGCTCGTTCCCCGATGCGCTCGCGGGCGTGCCGCTCGCCTACGCGCTCAACGCCCCGATCCTGCTCGTTGAGTCCGACTCGATCCCGCCTGAAGTCATGGACGAGATAGAGCGCCTCGGCGCGACCAAGGCCTACGTACTGGGCGGCGATGCTGCCGTGGGCGAGGGCGTGGTCGACCAGCTCGAGGGCGCCGGCTTTGCGTCCGGCAACATCACGCGGCTCTGGGGTCGCACGCGCTACGAGACAGCCCGTGCAATCGCCGAGGAACTCATGGAGGTCCTGGGCGGAGGCGATGTCGAGAAGGTCTTCATCGCTACCGGCGAGAACTTCCCCGATGCGCTGGCAGCCTCAGGTGTGGCTGCGGCGGCCGGATGCCCGATCCTGCTCGTCAAGCAAGGCGACCTGACGACCGCGGCCCAGCAGGCGATCGACGTGCTGGGTGCTGACGAGGTGGTCATCGTGGGCGGCGAGGCAGCTGTCGGACCGGCCGTCATCGCAGATCTGGGTGCTATCGGAATTCCGACCGGCGACATCGAGCGTCTCTTCGGCACGAACCGCTACTCGACCGCACGCGAGATCGCAGAGTGGGCGTTGGTCGACCCGGGCGCAGGTTTCGACTGCGACGACATCTTCGTTGTCACCGGCACCAACTTCCCCGATGCGCTTTCGTGCGGTCCCGTGGCAGCCGGCAGGGGTGCTCCCACGGTACTGGTGACGACCGAGGACCTGCCCGCGCCAACGCAGGAGTTCGTCAGCGAGCATGCTGACGACATCGACGAGGTCAATGTGGTCGGCGGTACCGCGGCCATCTCCTCGGAGATCGAACGCTGGTTGGTTACCTACAGCGAATAGTCTCGCCGATCCAAACAGGTGACCGAGGAAATGCAGGTGATTGACGGGGGTCCGTGCGAGCGGGCCCCCGTCGTGCATACCGGGGGGACCGGGGGTTCGCGCGAAATCCGCTAGAAGCGCCGCGTGGGCTTGCGTCCGCCGCGACGCATGACGACGCCGGAGAACGCCGAGCGCGTCGCGCCCTTGGCCACCCTCTCAGAGTTGGGGATGACCCGGTCGAGGTACGTGAAGCCCTCGACATCGCGGTTCTCCAGCACCAGGCCGGTCAGCCGCTCGATGTCTCGCAGCTGAGGCATCTCCTCGTAGGCCATGAGCGTGACGGCGATGCCGCTCTCGCCCGCCCGCGCGGTGCGCCCGATCCGGTGCACGTAGTCCTCGGGCCGGTCCGGCACGTCGTAGTTGAACACGTGCGTGACGCCGTCGATGTCGATGCCACGCGCGGTGACGTCGGTCGATACGAGGAGCGAGTGCGTGCCGTTGCGGAACGAGTCGAGCGTCTTTGTGCGCTTCACCTGCGAAAGATCGCTGTGAATGACAGCCGCTTCGACGCCGCTCGAGGTGAGCGCCTCGGTAAGACGGTCTGCCCGCCGCTTGGTACGGGTGAAGATGATCGCCCGGTACTCGGCAATCTCCTTGAGGAGCGCCACGAGCAGCTCGGTCTTTTGTGCCGGGTTGACCGCGTAGAGCAGCTGCGTCACGTTCTCGACGGTCGCGGAGTCCGGCGCCACATCGATGGTGATCGGATCGTGCAGCATGTCGTTGACGACGCGCGTGATCGGCTCGGACAGTGTGGCCGAGAAGAGCATGTTCTGGCGCTCCGGTGGCAACAGGCGCAGGATGCGCCGGACATCGGGCCAAAATCCCATGTCGAGCATGCGGTCGGCCTCGTCGAGCACCAGGATCTTCACGTGCGACAGATCGACGATGCCCCGGTTTTGCAGGTCGAGCAGTCGGCCGGGTGTCGCGACGAGCACATCGACCCCGTGGGTGAGGCGCTTGATCTGCGTGCTGTACGCCACGCCTCCGTAGACTGCGGTCACGGCGTGGTGGGTGTGGCGCGCTACGCCGCGGGCCATCTCGTCGATCTGGTTGGCCAGCTCGCGTGTGGGCGTCACGATGAGCGCCTGAATGCGTCCTTTGTGCTCGACGCGCTCAAGCACCGGAAGCACGAAGGCCCCGGTCTTGCCCGTGCCCGTCTGGGCGCACGCGAGAACGTCGCGCCCTTGCAGCGCGGGGGGTATCGCCTGAAGTTGAATCGGGGTCGGCTCGTTCCAGCCGAGTTCCTCAACGCCTGCGAGGGCGTCGGGCCCGAGCCCTAGCTCGGAGAATGCCATGCTTCGCTTCTCTTTCGTCTGTTTGACCGTCCCTAGTATGCCCGAGCCGGGCACTACGGTCGAGGGTACGAGCGTTGGGCGATCAAGCGTGCTTGATGTAGTAGCGACAAGCCCGGGCGTTCGGGCAGTCGGAAGGAACCTCGCCACGGGGCATCGTCCAGTAGTGACCCTCTACGAAGCACGTGCAATTGATGCGCTTCGCGGCGTCCTTGATCGACACGGTATACGCGTCCTCCTGGTTAGGAATCTCGCGCCACCACGTGCATTTGCCTTTGATCGGCGTGTACGAATCCACATCGGACCTCTGTTCCCTCTGGGTGGTTGATACCCGTTCGTCGTCGTCGTCGCGCCAGCGCCCCGCCGCGCGTCCGCACTCGGTACGCCAAGCCGCGCCAGAGAAAGCCGGAGATAGACCGTTCGTCAGGTCATTATGACCGTTCTACGCCATTCGTCACTCACTTATCGGGCGGTGAGTGCCGATGAAAGGTCTGAGGAGGACGACGAGCGGCATGAAGCGAAATGCTCACATCAGAAGGGACAGACTCCGGCAGCGCATGGCCGTTGTCTGTGTTCTGGTAAGCCTGCTCGTTGGCGGTGCCCTTGGTTTCGCCACCGACGGCGCGAATGGCGCAGAAGTCTCGCTCTCCGTGCGCGTTCGCCCGTCGGTGGCGGCCACTTTCGACGGGGATGGCGGCGTGACGATCCACGCCAATACCGCTTGGGCGCTGGTGGCGACTCCGGATCCGGCTCGGGCGTCAGAGCCTGTCTATGTCACGGGCGGTCCGACCGGAGCAGACGGGACGGCGGTCCCGCTGGTCGCGAGCGGCACGACCGTCAGCGTCGTGCCCAGGTAGCGCTACTTCACTCCCCGCGCGTTGTGCTGCTTGAGATCCGAGATGCTGAACACCCCGCCAGTGAACAGGATGCCCTGGATCATCCCAATCCACCGGTACGCCTTGGCCAGTCTGTTCTGCTGGACGAACAAGGCCGTCTGATCGCACATCCACATGGCGTGATTCATGACCTCGAACTTGCCGGCCGAGTAGATGCTCGATCCCACTTTCGCGTCCACGTCGCGGTACGGATGCGAGGTGTACCCCAGATCGCCCAGGGTCTTGCAGTAGAAGGCCAGCATCTGCGTGGCCTGCTCGTGGCTGAAATCCTCGCCCAGCCCGATCTGTTCCATCCACTCTGACATTTGCGGTCGCCACCTTGCAGCCATGAATGAGATCGCGGGCCTGTCCGTACCAGTATCCTACCCGTATTCGCGCATGGCCGAGAAGCCCCGCCGCGTACCATTACCTCACTCGATAACCAGCATCACCTGTTCGCGCACGTCAGAGGACACGGTCGACGTCCCCCCGACGAAGTGAACGGTCTGGATCATCTCCTTGTTCACCGACAGCGGCGCTCGGGTGGCTGACGCGAGCGTGTCACCGGGCGTCAGCAACATGACCGAGCGCATCGAGCCCAGCATCGCGCCACCGGCGAGCGCATCGGCAAAGCCGGAGCCTGTTGCGATACCCACGCCATCCCAGTGCATTCCGCGGCCGACTCCCCACGCGCTCACCAGGGCTGCTGTCGCGTAGCGATCGGTACCGCCCTTGCGAGCGACCTCGTCTTCACCAAGGCGGCCGATCAGCGCCGCCTCGATACCATCCGACACCGCGCTCGTGCCACCCAAGATGATCACCCGGGAAACCTCGTCCGGCACCATGATCTCGCCGGCGGGATCGGCCAGCAGTACCGGCCAGGCCTTTGCGCGCGCTATCGGCGCTGCGGCAAGCGCATCGGGGAAGTTCGCACCTGTGGCGACGAATGCCGTCCCGTCGTAGTCGCCCGCCTCGAGCGCGATGACCTGCTCGGCGATCACGCGCGCGGTCTCGTACCGGTTCTCGCCCGAGTATCTGATCACGTTACCGGTCCCAACGAGTTCGGTGAGTTGCTCGACCACCTCGTCGCTGATAGCGCTCTCACCGCCGAGCACGTAGATCACGCCCGCGCCGAGCCGCTCGATCTCTTGCGTGACCGACCCGGGCGTCTCGAACGTATCCGTGAGCAGGATCGGTGCATTCAGCGCGCCCGCAAGCGCGGTGCCACCCAGAGCATCGGGCCAGTTCCGGCCGGTCGCGAGCACGACCGAGTCGGTCCCGTCGGGGAACGAACGCTGCGATGCCTCGACTGCCGTTGCGAAGCGATCGGCGCCGGCCACCGACACCGAGCTGACGGCACCCCGGACAAGGGTGAATTCGACGGTCACGGGCTCGCTCACGTTTCCGAGCGTGTCCTCGGCCCAATAGGTCAGCGTGTGCAGCGGAGCCGGAAGCGTGCTTACGGCCACCGCCTCGTCGCCGTCGATGGTGGTTGGCTCGTCATCGTCGAATGCGTAGCTGATCGACTCCACGCCGGTATCGTCCTGGGCAAGCAAGGTGATCTCGGCGCGACCAAGGTAGCTCGAGACGGCGTCGTCGGTCACGTCGGGACCGTAGAGGTCCTGCAGCGAGTCGAGCGCGTTCGCACGGCCGTTCGAGACGCACAGCCCGTCGAGCGCGGGAACGTAGTCGGCGCCGGCTATGATGGCGTTCCTGACACTGGCGCCGTCCTTGCCGGGCCACTCGGACATCACGAGCGCTGCGATGCCGGCCACGTGCGGCGTCGCCATCGAAGTGCCGCCGAAATACTCGTAGGCATCCGTGTAGTCGGCCTCGGTCCAGGTGCCGGTGAGCAGGCTCAGGTCGTCAACGGCTACGCCCACGAAGCCATCGCCGGAAGACCACGTTCCGTCACTTTCGAACCCGAAGCCGAGGTAGACCTCGGACGCTCCGGCGAACTCACTCAGATCGACCTTGACCGGCACGAACGCCGGACCGTACCAACCACTGAAGCCCGAATACGCCGCAACAGGCGTCCAGTTCGCCCCATCCGTAGAAGCGAGCACCTGCAAGACATCCAGACCCGGCTCGGTCTCGTAGAGCACGTTGGCCGTCAGAGCGAGGTCGCCGGTGACCCCTGACAGGTCGAGCGGCGCAGTGAGTTTCAGCATCGACAACTCATTGTCGTCGTAGCCGATGACGCCGGCCGCCGATGGCGCGGACACGAAATACTCGGTCGTCAGATCCCACGGGGTGTTCGCATACTCACTCGCGTCCCACCCTGACAGGTCGCTGAAGTCGTCGGTGAAGACCGGGTCGATCTCGACGATCTCGATGTCATCGACATACGCGCCGAGGAAACCCTCCTTCGAGCTCACGGAGTCGTCCGAGCTCAGGCTGAAGGCGAGATAGACATCCGAATCGCCCACAAACGCACTCAAGTCGTTCATGAGAGAGACGAAGCCTCCTGAAAACCCGGAGTACGCGCCGATCTGCGACCAGGTCGAACCGTCGGGCGAGGCCCAGACGTTGAGGTAGTCGAATTCCGGCTCTGTCTCGTACCAGCCCTGGAAGCGCAGCGAGGCGCCGCTGTACGACGACAGGTCGACGGGGGCGTTCAGATACGCCCACGAGTCCTCGTCGTCGTCGTAGCCCAGATGGGCAAGCGACGCGGGGTCGGAGACGTACTCTTGCGTACTCACATCCCACGCAACGGTGGTGTAATCGCTCACATCCCAGTCGGAGATGTCGTCACACGTACTCACTCCTGCCGAACTCATGACGTCTGCGGAAAACGCCGGCGGAGGGCCGGCCACGGTGCTCAGAATCTGCTCGCCCGGCGCGAAGACGTCGACCGTCTCGGCACCCCAGTTCGAGAACCAGGCGATGTCGTCGAAGTAGTCGGTCGCGCCGACCGCAAGGACGTTTGGCAGGTCGTAGCACGATGGGTAGTTAGCGTTGGCGTCGGTATCCATCGAGTCGTTGCCTGCCGCCGCGACGAACAGCGCGTCGGTACCCGCGATCGCGTCGAGCAGTACCTCTTCGTAGGGGCCGCCGCCCCAGGAGTTCGACATGATGTCGGCGCCCATCTGGTCGGCGTAGGCGATGGCCTCGACAGCGCCCATCGTGTCGCCCCAGCCATCGGCGGAGAGGAACTTGCACGCCATGATCTGCACGTCCCACGCCACTCCGGCCACGCCGATGCCATTGTTGGCAGACGCACCGATGGTGCCCGAACAGTGAGTTCCGTGAGAGTGATCGTCAACCGGATCGCCGTCGTAGTTGACGAAGTCGTAGCCGTGTACGTCGTCGGTGTAGCCATTCATGTCGTCATCGATGCCGTTGCCGGGGACCTCGCTGGGGTTCGTCCAGATATTGTCGACCAGATCGGGGTGGCGATAGTCCACGCCGGTATCGATCACGGCGACGATGATATCGCCGTCACCGGTGGTGACATCCCACGCCTCCGGAGCATCGATATCAGCTTCCTCGGCCCCGCCGGTCTGTCCGGTGTTGTCCATGCCCCACAGCTCCTCGAAGCGAGGGTCCGAGGGTACGGCGTCGATGTGATACAGGTAGTTCGGCTGAGCGTATTCGACACCCGGCAGCGCCCGGTAGCGTCCGGTCGCCTCGGCAACTGAAACGCCATCGGGGAGCTTGGCCAGCTGCAGCCCGTCGATCTGCTCGACATCGGTGACGTTCTTGACGCCCAGGCTCGCGTGAGCGGACTGTGCGGTGCTGATCCCAACGCCCGGCTCGAACTTGACCAGGACCTCTCCCGCTACGCAAGGGAAGCCGTTCGCGTCGGTCTCGGAACCGGGAGGCGCTTTGGGTGTCGCCGGGACAGCGGGGGATCCGTCGGCTGGGGGCCCAACGGTTCCCACAGCAGCGACCGGAGCGATCGCGACACACAGAGCAATACACAGTACCCAGCGCAGCGCATCTGAGAATCGTCCTGGACCCACGAGCGTCTCCTCCCCCGGTCGCGCGAACCGTCCCAGCGGCCCGCCGATGACAGTGTAGCTGGACGGTGCCATTCACGGCAGCACATCGCGATGGACGGTCTCCGGAACCCGCGCGAGCACTACGCAGGCCAGATCGGCCGACCGGCCATCTCCTGGCGCCCGAAGCTCCGGGAACCAGATCAGCGGCAAGGGTCGCCTCTTTTTACAGACATGTCACCGCAGTGAAACCACCCCGCGGCCCAGATGCTGGAAGCTATCCTCGGCACGACAGCCGACCTGTGAAGGACACCGCACCGTGGCCCGAGTCGACTTGCATTGCCATTCGCGGCACTCCGACCACCCTTCCGAGTGGTTCTTGCAGCGCATCGGCGCCTCGGAGTGCTACACCGACCCCGAGACGCTGTACACGATGGCGAAGGCCCGCGGGATGGACTTCGTCACCGTTACCGACCACAACAGCATCTCGGGAGCGGTCGCGCTCAAGCGTCGTCATCCCGGCGACGTCATCGTGGGCGTCGAGACGACCACGTATTTCCCGAGCGACCGCTGCAAAGTCCATCTGCTTCTGTGGGGACTCGACGAAGCGCAGTTCGATCGCGTGCAGGAGCTGCGTGCCGACATCTACCGGCTGCGCGACTACGTGCGCGAGCAAGATCTCGCCCACTCGGTCGCGCACGCGACCTTCGCTGTCAACGACCGGCTGCGCGCCGAGCACCTTGAGCAACTCATCGTGCTCTTCAGCAACTTCGAGATCGTCAACGGAGCGCGCACCAGGCGGCAGAACCAGCTGCTACGCACGATGCTCGATAGCCTCACGCCGACACGCATGGCCGAGTTGTGCCGCGAGCATCGGCTCGAGCCGTTCGGCGACGGGTCTTGGGACAAGGGCTACACCGGCGGCTCCGACGACCATGCCGGCCTGTTCATCGGCCGCTGCTGGACCGAGGCTGCCGAAGAGTCGCCCGAGGCGTTCTTGCAAGCCGTCCGCAGCCGCAAGACGCGAGCCCAGGGGCGGCACAACGACTACCGCTCACTCGCGTTCTCGGTCTACAAGATCGCGTGCGACTACTCGCGATCCGGCCAGGCACCGGCGACGCGCGCGCTGCTCACCACGCTCGG
>JBGSMX010000205.1:0-3860 GCA_041739935.1 Coriobacteriia bacterium
GTCCAGCGCTACGGCGGCACCACGCGCTACTCGACCGCGAATCTGATCGCCGGTATCACGGTGACGGCATCCGGTCGACCGGCATGGGACCACGTCGCCTTCCTCGCGACCGGCGGTAACTTCCCCGATGCACTGGCGGCAGGGCCGCTGTCTGCGGCCGAGGGCAGGCCGCTCTACCTCGCGAATCCGACCACCGGTGTCTCCGATGCGACGATAGCCGCGATGCTCGCCGCCGATGTTCAGCGCGTGATCGTGCTCGGCGGACCCAGCGTCGTGAGCCAGGCGTCCATCGACAAGATCAAGGCTGCCGGCATCACGATCGGTGCGTCCGATCGCTGGTACGGTACCGATCGCTACGACACGGCGCGCGTGGTAGCGCAAAACTCGCTGACCGCGGGACTCACCGCGTCGGCAACCGGGCTTGCGACCGGCGAGGACTTCCCGGATGCATTGGCCGGCGGCGTCTCCCAGGGTCTGTCGGGCTCCGTGCTCGTGCTCACCAAGAGCGCGACATTGAGCGGTGCAGCGAGCACGTTCTTGAACTCGAATGCTGCCTCGATCGACGAGGTCCGCTTCTTCGGCGGACTGGCAGCGCTCTCGAGTGGAGTGAGGACTGCGGCCATCACGGCGGCCACGCCGTAACGAATGGATTCGTCCGGGCGCCCCGCGTGCGTGCGCGTGCGGGGCACCGGCGTGCTCCTGCGCTATACTTGGCCTCTGACATAGTCCGACGGGATCGCACCCGCGTCGGACCCACATCTCCGAGCCCTCGCTCCTAAGGCCGCACAGGTCACGGAACCAGGGCCGATGGGTCGGGACGGAAACATCCCGGCCTCCCGCGCTTGGAAAGGAGACCCGCATGAAGGTACACAGGGCACGTTGGCGCGCGATGAGCGCGCTTCTCGCGGTCGCACTTCTCGCCTCGTTCGCACTCACCGGATGCGCTGCCGAGGAGCCCGCCACCACTACCGAAGAACCGGTCGAAGTCACCCCGCTTGTACTCGCCTCGACCACCTCTACGCAGGACAGCGGACTGTTTGACGTGCTGATTCCCGCGTTCACCGAGGCCTACCCCGAATTCGACGTCAAGGTCGTGGCCGTGGGTACCGGCGAAGCTCTCCAGCTTGGCGAGACCAAGGATGCCGATGTTCTGCTGGTGCACGCCAAGGCCGATGAAGAGCAGTTCGTCGCCGATGGCTTCGGAACCGAGCGCCGCGACGTCATGTACAACGACTTCATCATCGTAGGCCCCGCCGACGACCCGGCAGGCATCGCCGAGGCGGAGACGGCATCCGAGGCGCTTGCACTCATCGCAGAGTCCGGCGCGGTGTTCGTGACGCGTGGAGATGACTCCGGAACCCACAAGAAGGAGCTCAAGCTCTGGACCGATGTCGGCGTCACGCCCGAGGGCGAGTGGTACGTCTCGACCGGCCAGGGCATGGGCGACACGCTCAAGATCGCGTCCGAGAAGGCCGGGTACACGCTGACCGACCGGGCAACTTACTTGTCCATGCGCGATGCGCTGGATTCGGAGATCAGCTTCGAGAAGTCCGATGACCTTCTGAACCAGTACGGCGTCATCCCGGTGACCGACGCAACTAACAGCGATGGCGCCGTGGCGTTCATGGAGTGGATCACCAGTTCCGAGGGACAGACTGTCATAGAGGAATATGGCGTGGAGGAGTTCGGCGAGCCGCTGTTCATACCGAACGCCGAGTAGTCCCTCTGCGACAACCTACAAGGGAGCGAATGGGTGCAGCTGTTTGTAGACTCAGCGGTAGAGGGATGGTTGCTGCTGAGTTCCGGAGCCGTGGACGTGTGGACGATCGTCGTCACGTCAGTGCGGGTCTCGGGTGCGGCAACGGCTATCTCACTGCTCGCCGGCATCCCGCTCGGGGTGCTTCTGGGCACGCGGCGGTTCCACGGTCGCCGCTTCATGCTGCTCATCGCCAACACTGGCATGGGCCTGCCGCCTGTAGTGGTGGGCCTGGTCGTGGCTATGCTGCTCTCGCGCCGCGGGCCCCTGGGCGAGCTCGGGCTGCTGTACAGCCAGGGAGCCATGGTGTTGGCCCAGGTGGTCATCGCGCTGCCGCTGATCACGGCGGTGACGGCGGTATCCGTCTCGGCGGTTCCCCGGCAACTTCGTCTGCAAGCCCGGTCCTTGGGGGCCTCGCGCCTGCAGGAGGCCTTGCTCGTCGTACGTGAGGCCCGCATGGGCGTCATAGCTGCAGTTGCGGCCGGGTTCGGGTCCATCATCTCCGAAGTCGGCGCCGTCATGATGGTCGGCGGCAACATCGAGGGCGACACGCGTGTCATGACGACCGCGATCGTGCAGTACACCCGCATGGGCCGCTACGGACCCGCTCTGGCGCTCGGTGTCACGTTGCTGCTCATGATCGCCGTGGTGAACGTAGCATTGCTCGCCGCGCAGACCTCTGCCGAACGCTTCGAGACTCAGGGCCGTACGTGAGCGCGCATGCTGCGCCCGTGACGCTCGAACTCGACTCGATCGTCCGGCGCTACCGGGGCGGATTCGAACTGCGCGTGCCTCGACTGCGCATCGACGCCGGGACGACGCTCGCCCTGCTCGGCCCGAGCGGGAGCGGCAAGTCGAGCCTGCTCGAGGTCGCCGGACTGCTCGAGCCGCCGGATGAGGGTCGCGTGCTCGTGGACGGCATTCCGCGTACCGCAGCAGATCGTGCTACGCGCATGACCATGGCGGCGGTATTCCAGCGCCCGTACCTGCTCAAGGCCAATGTCTTCGACAACGTTGCCTACGGGATGCGATTGCGCCATGCCGAGAAATCCGACATCGCCCGCAGGGTCACAGAGACGCTCGCGCTCGTGGGCCTCGCGGGTTTCGAGAACCGTGCTGCCCCGACGCTGTCGGGGGGAGAAGCGCAGCGCGTAGCGCTTGCCCGCGCGCTCGTCCTCGAGCCGCGGGTGCTGCTGCTCGACGAACCGCTGGCCTCGCTCGATCCGATCCTCAAGCGACGAATGGAGCAGGAGTTCGCTTCGATCCTGCGCGCGCAAGGCTTCACCGCGATCTACGTGACGCACGATCCGGAAGAGGCGATGGCCGTGGCCGACGCCATCGCGATCGTGCGCGAGGGCAGGATCGTGACGTGCGGCGCGGCCGCCGATGTGATGAGCGCGCCGGTCGATCCATGGAGTGCGGCGTTCCTCGGCGTGGAGCCGGGGCTGCAAGGCGTTGTCGCCGAGGAACACGACGGGCTGCTCACCATCGAGGTGGGGGACATTTCCGTGGCAGGAATGGGCAGTTATCCTGTAGGTACGCACGTTGTCGCCGGTGTGCGTCCCGAGGACGTGGTGCTTTTCGACGCGCATTCCGAGGTTCCCCGGTCCACGGCACGCAATGTGCTGCCGGGACAGGTGACCCAGATGGCTCCGCGCGGTTCGACCTGGCAGGTAGGCGTGCAGTGCGGCAGCGTACGGATCGCCGCATCGGTATCTCGTGCATCTGCCGAGGAGCTGGCCTTGCAGGTCGGTAGCGACGTGACAGCAGTCTTCAAGGCCACTGCGGTGCAGGTCCGCAGGCCGGATTCGGTGGAAGGGCAGGAGCCGTGCCAGTAGACATCACAGCCGACCGACTTCCCGTTACGGCCGCGATCCTTGCGGGCGGACGTTCCCAGCGCATGGGCGTGGACAAGACGCTGCTCGAGATCGACGGCGTTCCCATGCTCAGCCGCGTGGCGACTGCTATGCAGGAGGTCTGCGACGCCGTGATGGTGGTGACCACACGCCCCGAGGCCGCTGCCGAGGCCGAACTGCCCTCGGGGGTCAGCATCATCACCGACGACGTGAACTACCAGGGTCCGCTGGGCGCGATCGCGACCGCT
>JBGSMX010000215.1:0-16938 GCA_041739935.1 Coriobacteriia bacterium
CGGGCTCTCGGCGCAAGATCCGGTGCTTTGCACGGGCTGTCACGAGGCCGCGAACCCGCCGGCGGCGTGCGCGTGCCACGCTGACGAGAATCTGCACGGCACGTACAGCGCGTGGTTCCCCCAGCACGGGCCGGCGGCGCAGCAGACCAATGGCGCCGGATGTAGCTGTCACGACCAGTCGTTCTGCGGATTCTGCCATGAGACCAACCCGCTGTAGTCGTGGCGTGCCGACAGGCATGATTCGTGCTGAGAGTGCGGGCGGCGAGTTCGTGATACGCCTTGTGTGCAGCGACGGAGATTGATAGCATGCGAACGAATTCAGCAATGTTCAGCAAGGCGGGCGCGCGGTCAGTCGCACGTGCCGACTCTCTTCTCGGCGTGTCTACGGGCACGCCCATCGTCACAAAGGTGGTGTAGCGTCGTGGCTTCAGAGCTTCCTCGCGCAGTGCGGACCGGGACACGGAACCAGCGGTATATCTGGGTTCTCGCCGCCGTTATCACGGCGCTGGTCGTGCTGATCGTGTACCTGACGAGCGGTCTGTTCGTCGACGAGGTCACGTCCGACCTCGAGCGCGACTACCAGCTGCTGTTGCAGGGCCTCGAGACCAACCCGGAGAATCCCGCGGTGCTGATGACGCTGGCCGAGGTTGCCTACGACCTGGGCAAGACCGACGAGGCATTCGAGTACGCCGAGAAGGCGCTCGAGTTCGGCGGCGATCAGGCTGCGTTCCAGCTGCGCTACGGCCAGCTCCTGATCCGTGCCGAGCGCATCGACGAGGCGAAAGAGGCGCTGATCGTCGCGAACGAGCTTGCGAGCGGCGAGTTCACCGAACCCAAGTTCTTGCTCGCGCAGGTCTACGCCAACGAAGGCGAGAACGCTCAGGCGCTCCTGCTGCTCGAAGAAGTCCTGGTGGTCAATCCGGTCGCGGCCGACGTGCGGGTCTTCTACGCCCGCGTGCTCGAGCAAGACGGCCAGACCGACCGTGCGATCGAGGAATACAAGACCGTGCTGCGCTACCTGCCGGACAACGAAGAGTCCATCGACGCGTTGGCCCGCCTGGGCGTCGAGTGGGAAACGACCGGCACAGCAGCGCCGCATGGCAGCGAAGTCCCGACGGCGACCGAGTAGTCTCGCCGATCAAGAGAGGGTGCGTGTGATGAATCGACGCATGATCGTCCTGCTGGTTGTGATCCTTTTGGTCATCGCAGGACTCGTGGGATTCGCGGTGTACCTGGCCGGTGGTCAGTCTGTTGCCGAGGACGCTCCGGTGCCCGCCGAAGTCGGCATCGTGCCGGTACGCACGATCTATATGGCCGGCGAGGTCAACCTCATCAAGCCCGTCGGAGTAGGCGCTGCCGATGACGGCAGCTTCTACATCACGCTTCGTGACTCCCAGAAGGTCGTCGAGTTCGATCGCGACGGCGACTTCGTGCGCGAGTGGGGTGAGCGAGGGCTCGAGGCGGGTCAGCTGATGGTCCCCATGGGCGTCGCCGTCGACAGGCTTGCCCAGCACGTGTACGTGGCGGACCGCTCCAGGCTGCGTCTGATCTGCTACGACCTGGAGGGCGAGTACCTGTGGGAGATCCCGGTGCTCAATGCGCTCAACACCGCTGTTGGTCCCGAGGGGCCGGTCGCGACCACGTTCGGGCCGATCGTGTTCCTCGATTCCGAGGGTCAGCTCATCCGAGAGGTGGGTACCCGCGGGCCGGAGCCGGGACAGTTCGACTTCCCTCGTGCGATCACGCCCATCGGCGAGAACGACTACGTGCTGGCAGACACCAACAACTCCCGTGTGCAGCGCATCGGGGCCAGCGGGGAGATCACTGCGACGGTCGTGTGGACCTACGGTCAGCCGCCACGCTTCCAAGACGATCCCGACACGCTCTTTGGCGTACCCTCCGGCATCACCGTCGATGACGAGGACCGCGTGTTCGTGCTCGATGGGTTCCGGCACCGGATCGTGACGCTCGATGGCGAGAGCGGCGAGGTCATCTGGGAGTTCGAGGAGCTCGAGGGTGAGAGCGACGGCAAGTTCTACCTGCCCACAGGCATCGCGCATCTCTACGACGACTACTTCGCCGTCACCGACACGTACAACGATCGCGTTCAGATCGTGCGGCTGTTGCTTCCGGGCGAGAACACGCTGATCAACCGCAATCCCTGGCTGCGCTGGCTGCTCCTGCTGTTGTTGCTGCCATTGCTGTGGCTGTTCGGACGCAAGCGTGCGTATGCGACCGAAGAGTCGCTCGCGCGTGCGGTCGCCGAGGGCAACGCCCGGCTGCTACCCGCTGTCTACAAGAAGGTCCGCGTGCTACCCGAGGCATTCGAGCGGTTCAAGGACGTCACCGAAGAAGACGTGCGGCTGGGAGACTACCTCGAGCGCATCGAGCCGGCCGCAATCGAACCCGATGGCGACACGGCTCCGACCGCAGAGGAAGTGCTGGCTGCGACGATGCGACCGTCGCTTGGCGCCCGGCTCCTGTTCCAGCGACGCATCGTCGTGTGCGAGAACCAGGAGCAGGCCGGCCGTCTTGATGAGTACGGCGTCAAGCGGATCGTCTCCTACGAGGAGCTTGCTGCCGAGTACTCCCTCAAGGAAGCGACAAGTGAAGTCGGCGCCGGGGACGAGTCGTCTTCGACCGACTGATCCGTTCGCTTTGAGGTGCTCATGACGAAGGGCCGTGGCGCATTTGTCACGGCCTTTCTGTGCTCTTGGTGTGCGGACTATGAGTGAGATATGGATTCCTTATGGATTCGACTCGTGAATGCGATAACAAACCCATTGAATCGAGTTAGTGAACGGACTAACATGAACATTGGTTAATCGGTTCACGAAGTCTGTGAAGGAGACTGATTACCACCTGAACGGAGATACTCGCTGCTAGACAAGCGATTCTCGCCTTGTCGACAGGAAGGAGGTGCACATACATATGACAGGGACTTACAAGAAAAACTCTAAGGAGGGCAACGTGATCAAGCGATCCATGTTCGTTGTCGTCCTCGCTATTGCGCTGGTCGCGATCGTCGCGGCTCCCGCGTTTGCAGAGGGCTACAACAACCCGACCGGCGTGGGCGACTACTCGCGCACGACCGGCTATCTTCAGGGTCCGCACGGCGGCTATACGACCACGACGAACAAGTGCCAGGACTGCCACTCGACGCACTATGCGTTTGGTTCGTACATGCTGCTGCGCGCCAACTCTGCTGAAGCTGCCTGCGACTTCTGTCACGGCGGCGGCGGCGGTTCGTCCATCAACATCATGATGGACAACGACTACCGCACCGGTACCTACGGGGTTGCCGATTCCTCGGCTGTCTCGACGACCACCACCGGCTACGGCACGGGCCACACCCTGGGCTATCAGGGCAACGCCCCTGCCGACATCAACCCGGCCTATACGGCTGGTACCGGCGGTTTCGCGTGCTTCGACTGCCACACGCCCCACGGTAACTCCGCGCGTGTGCTCACGACGTTTGCGAACCCGGGCCGCGCGATGACGCCGGCTGCTGCCACCACCACCGGCGACATCTACGCCGCTGACGGGAGCGTTCCGGTTGCGAGCAACGTGGCCCTCACGGCTGCGAACTTCACCACCTACCTGGGTGCCACCGGCGGTTTCGCCATCGCCGAGACCTCCAATGGCCTTCCCGGCCAGGGCAACTTCATCTTCTGGACGGGCACTGCCACCCAGAACAAGCCGATCTGGCCCACCGGCCGGTTCCTGCTTCTGAAGAACCCCGATGTGGAGACCTCCGGTACGGTCGAGGTTATGGACACGACCGTCGGTGATGAGGTCGGTACCGCCAGCACGCTTGGCTGGAACAAGCTGGCTGTCGACTGGATCGACCCGCTCGGCCCCGCGGATACTACGTACGGTCCCGAGCAGGATGCTAACAACGCGAACTGGGTTGGTGGCGTGAACCTTGGCCGCACCGAGGCTTCGTTCCCGGTTGACGGTCCCGGCGTCGTAGGTTTCCTGGGTCTGTCCGAGTTCTGCATGGACTGCCACGATGGTGCAGCCGGTGCCTCGACTCAGAGCGCCGTTGTCTGGAGAGGCTATGACTCCAGCTACGCCGTTGCGTACAGCCACGATGCTCAGCCCCGCCATTGAGCGCGCCAGATGCCTCTGGATACTGAGGCAGAGAACGCCGATGGCGACGGTTCTGACGACAACGAAGGCCCGCACTGCCGTAACTGCCACACGGGTGCCAACACCTGCGAGCAGTGCCACGGTGCGACCGGTGGCGCTTACACCACCACGATCAATGCTGCGGTCGCTGGCCGCACCAACTTCACCCCGCAGACCTACTACCGCTCCTCGGCAGTGGCCAACCTCAACGGTCAGTGCCTGGACGGCGGCTTCAGCTTCCCGCACCGTACTCTTGGTAAGGACATGCTGAAAGACGAGCTCTACGGCGTGGACTTCGACGGCTCCGTCATCGCCCCCGGCGATGTGCGTGGCGCCGCGATCGGCACCATGACCAACCAGTACCTGGTCGAGGGTAACGCTGCGACCTCCATCGTCCCCGCAGTTCAGACCGACACCGCGGGTCTCACCGGCCAGGCCGCTGAGAACCTCGACAGTGTTTGTATCGACTGCCACGGCGACGGAACCTACTGGAACGGCGACAACGCCCTTCTCGAGCGTGAAATGATGCTCAAGGGTCTGCCGTAAGGCGCATGATTCACCGATGGTGAGCGCAAGCTCACCGTCTGAAGGGGTCCGTACTCGAGCAATTGGGTGCGGGCCCTTTCGTCATCCCCGGGTGGATCGCACTTACCGGCGCTCGATCGCTTCGGTGCGAGCGCGGTACAGGTCGATTTGGTTGCGCGGGGTGCGGAACTCGAGGATAGGTCGATCGTCGGTGTTGAGCGGGATTGTCGGGTCGCTGGTGAGCGCTGCAACCTCTTCGGGTCCACCAAAGAAGCCTATGTCGAGCGGGATGTCGACCGAGGCGCGCAACGTCGCCTCGACGACCGCAGGATCGAGACGACGCTCACCCCTCACTCCCACGAGCATGAGGTCGACCGCCTCGTCCGCTCCCTGATTCGAACCCCACACGTAGGCGTTGGGAAACACCTGAGCGAACGTCTTGATCATCATGGTGGTGTCTTCGTCAGTCAGCAGATAGCGGGGGAGCCACTGCAAGAAGACGCCGTCGTCATTGAGCCGTGACTCCACGAGTTCATAGAACTCGAGGGTGAACAGATGCGAGACGCTCGAAGACAGCGGGTAGCTGGGCTCCGAGGTCACCACGTCGTAGCGGGAGTCGGTGGCCGCAAGGTGGTTGCGCGCGTCGGTGACGATAATCGTCGAGCGCGGGTCGGATTCGACATCGTCTCCCACGAACAGGCGGGACGCCTCGACGACCGACTGGTTGATCTCGATGGTGTCCACGCGCTCTACGTCAGCTGAAAGTGCGGCCCGCGTGGTCAGACCGGTCCCGAGCCCGACAACCAGCACGTGTTGTGGATTGGTCGCTGCCGCGATCGGGAGCAGCGCGAGCATCGAAGTGGTCTGTGCGTCGAGCGAGCCGGTCGAGCCCTCGATCTTGCCCGAGTTTTGCAGGTAGCGCTCTCCGCTCGGCGTTTCGAACACCACCACCCGCCCGTGGATGTCGTCGGCGAAGAACTTCGTGACGAGCGCGTCGCGGTAGGCGATGTACTCGTCGAAGGACTGGTAGTCGCCGATGCGGTAGAAGTTATGGGCGAACGCCGACTGCGTCGAGAACGCGCCGACCAGGATCGCGCCAGCGAGTACTACGCCACCGGTGATAGCCGGCGTGCCTTTCGGGAAGCTGCGGGAGATCCAGAACATCGACATCGCGACGCCCAGGTTGACGGCGGCAGCGATGAACGTCGTGGCCTGCACTCCTACCAGCGGGATCAACAAGAATCCGGTTGCCAGCGAACCTATGATCGATCCGAGTGTGTTGATCGAGTACACGTTGCCGACATCGGTGCCTAGCTCATCGAGCGCGGCGGTGTTGAGCTTGGAGACCACCGGGAACGTCGCGCCCATGAAAGTCGTGGGCACGAGCATGATGACAAACGACATGAGGAGCTGGACGAAGAAGAAAACCGCGAACGGCGGGCGCAGCGCGTCGTACACGTAGAAATACACTGTGGGCAGCAGCTGCACCAGGGGCAGCGATAGGAGTCCGAACACCGCGATCCCGAACTCGAGCTTCGCGAACAGCGCGAGCAAGTTGGGGGAGCGGTCCGCCCATTTGCCGCCCAGAAACGCGCCGAGTGACAGGCCCGACATGAACGCGGCAAGCATCATGGACACCGCGTACACCGTGGACCCGAAGACGAGTTCGAGCTCACGCGTCCACAGCACCTCGTACATGAGTGCCGCCATGCCGGAAAACGCGAAGGCGAACACGGCGATGCGCCGGGTGCGCAGGTCGTATATGGCCTTCTTGGCGGGCTGAGCGGGCTTCTTGTCTTTGGGGGTGGCGCGGCGTGCCATCGCGGTCTCCTCGGCAGGGGGCTCGTTCACATTCTAACGGATTTCAGACTTGCTCAGGGTCGTGTGGAATGGTGCGTGAGGGCAGGAGTCAGCGCGTCGCGCCCGAATGGTATGCTTGCTGCTACTTGTGCGTGAAGCGGCACGCCGGTGCCGCGCTCAGGGGAGCTGCCGGGCTCCGGAATACGTACACGCAAGGAAGGCCTGGATCCGAATGTCGAAAGTCGATCTTGTACTTCTACACGCCCCGAGCGTGTACGATTTCCGCGAAAGTTCGATCATGTTCGGGCCAGTCTCGGACATGGTTCCGTCGAGCCCTATCTTCGAGATGTACCCGCTGGGCTTCACCACCATGGCCGAGTACATGGAGCGTCATGGCATCCGGGTTCGCATCGTCAACCTCGCGGTGCTGATGCTCAATCGCCCGAACTTCGATGTCGAGGCCGCCATCCGCGACATGAATCCCGTCGCGTTCGGAATCGACCTGCACTGGCTACCTCACGCCCACGGCTCGGTGGAAATCGCCAAGCTGTGCAAGAAGTACCATCCGGACACGCCGGTGATCTTCGGCGGACTGTCCGCAAGCTTCTACCACGAGGAACTCGCAAGCTACCCGTGCGTGGACTATGTCGTGCGCGGCGACTCGACCGAGGAGCCCATCACGCGCCTGATGTTCGCCCTCAAGGGCAAGGGCCGCGTCGACGACATCCCGAACCTCACGTACAAGACGCGGGACGGCAGCGTGGTCTCCACGCCGTTCGACTGGATCCCGAGCGACATGAACGACATCAAACTCGACTACTCGTTCAGCATGCGCTCGGTCATCCGCGACAGAAACATGATGAGTCAGGTTCCGTTCCGCGACTGGCTGAACTACCCGGTGTGCGCCTCGCTCACCTGCAGAGGCTGCACCAAGGACTGCGTCACGTGCGGCGGATCGGCGTATTCGTTCCGGACGCATTACGGACGCGACCGGGTAGCGTTTCGCGACCCCGAGCTGCTCGTCCGCGACATCGAGCACATCCAGAAGTACATCCCGGGTCCGATCTTCGTGCTCAACGACTTTCTGCAGGCGGGTCGGGACTACGTGGGCGAGTTCATCCGGGGCCTCTCGCGCATCAACCTGCGCAATGCGATCGGGTTCGAGTTCTTCAAGCCTCCCGCCGAGGAGTTCTACGAGTTCCTCAACGAGCATCTGAACGACTACTCGGTCGAGATCTCGGTGGAGAGCCACGATGACGCCGTGCGCGCGGCATTCGGCAAGACGCACTACACCACGCAGCAGACCGAGGATTCGATCGCCGCGGCGCTCAAGCACGGCTGCAAGCGCTTCGACCTGTACTTCATGACAGGCATACCCCAGCAGACTCCCGAGTCCGTGCTCGAGACGGTGCCCTACATCGAGAGCCTGTACGCCAAGGTCAACAACGACAAGCGGCTGTTGTGCTTCTCCTCGCCCATGGCTCCGTTCCTGGATCCGGGGTCGCGCGTCTTCGACGATCCGGCCAAGTACGGGTACCGACGACTCGCCGACACGCTCGAGGAGCATCGCCAGCTGCTGATCCAGCCGTCGTGGAAGTACATCATGAACTACGAGAGCGAGCTGCTGAGCCGCGATCAGCTGGTTGATGTCACCTACGAGGTCGGCCTGGGACTCAACCGTCTCAAGGGACGCATCGGGCACATCGCTCCCGATGTCGCCGAGCGCACCGAGATGCGCATCCTCGAGGCGCGGGTGGCCATGGCGCGCATCGACGCGATCATGCAGGGCGACCCGCTGCACCGGCAACGCGATTTGAACGCGCTCAAGGAAGAGGTGGATTCGCTGTCCGAGTCCACCGTGTGTGAGAAGACCGAGCTCAATTGGCCCGCGCATGCGTCGTGGCGTCATGTGGTGGCCGTGTTCGTGTTGTGGGTCAAGGAGAATCTCGTTAACCTGTTGAGTCTGCGGCGTCCCACGCCGCACCCGGCAAGCGAGACCTCGGAGGCCTGATGACACAATCCCTCGCACCGGACGGGCTCGAGCCCGCTCCGGGTGAGGCGACGACCGAGCGCGTGCGTGGCATCTTCTCGGGTATCGCCGACAGCTACGATACGTTCAACGTCCTCTCGAGTCTGGGCATCGACCGCCTCTGGCGCCGCAAAGCGGTGCGTCTCGCGCGCCTCAAGCCCGGTGAGCGCGTGGTGGACCTGTGCGCCGGCACCGGGGACCTCTCGTTTGCGCTGGCGCGCACGGGCGTGCCTTCCGAGGTCGTGGGGACCGATTTCGTTCCCGAGATGCTCGAGGTCGCGGAGCGCAAGCGCGCACGGCGCCGCACGGGATCGCCGGTGAGTTTCAGCCAGGCAGATGCACAAGACCTGCCGTTTGACGATGATTCGTTCGACGTGGCGACCGTGGCATTCGGCGTGCGCAATCTGCCGGACCGGGCGGCGAACTTAGCCGAGGTCAAGCGCGTGTTGCGGCCGGGCGGGCGCTACGTGATCGTCGAGTTCTCCAGGCCGCCGTTCTTCTTGTTCAGGTGGGGCTACCACGCCTATCTACGAGTGGTGATTCCTACACTCGGATCGATCCTGTCCAGCGGAGACCGCGCGTCGTTCCAGTACCTCAACGACTCGATCCTGCGCTTCCCGGACCAAGCGTCGCTTGCGGCCGAGCTGCGCGCAGCGGGCTTCTCGGCGATCGACTGGCACAACCTGACCTTCGGGATAGTCGCGGTGCACATCGCCACCGTGTAGCGCCGGGCAGCGCCGGCGCCTGGGCGCTGCGGTAAGATGTGCACACGCGAACGACCGTCTCTGGAGGATTCGGATGCTTCTGACTGCGAAGTACGTGTTGCCCCTGGCGACGCCTCATATCGAGGACGGCGCGGTGTTGGTCCGGGAGGACCGGATCGTCGAGATAGGTGACGCGGCTGCGCTGAAGGCTGCTCATCCCGACGAGGAGGTCCGCGACTTCGGGCTGGCCGCGCTCATGCCCGGCTTCGTAGACCTGCACACGCACCTCGAGTTTGCGACCATGCGAGGCCTCGTGGACGACCTGCCCTACGCCCAGTGGAAGCTCCAGCTCATGGAGCGTGAGGGGGCGCTGTCGCCGCAGGACTGGGAGGACGCGGCGCTCCTGGGCGCGCTCGAGGCGTTGCAGTCCGGCATCACGACGGTGGCCGACATCACCGACACCGGTGCCTCGGCACGCGCGGTGAAGGCCTCGGGCCTTCGGGCGTTCGTCTACCGCGAGGTTTCCACCATGGAAAAGGCCGAGATCGGCGAGGTCATGGCCGCCGCCGCGGCGGACATCGAGCAGTGGACAGACGGCGCCGATGGCGCGCGTTTCACGGCGGGGATTTCGCCGCACTCCGCGTACTCATGCCATCCGGAACTCTACACCCGCGTTGCCGCGTTCGCCGTGGACCGGGGGCTTCCCGTTGCGACCCATCTCGCCGGCTCCAGGGAAGAGTACGAGTTCGTGAAGTACGGCAGTTCCCGGCTTGCAGTCGACTACCGCGACACGTACGGCAACGACCATCTGGGGTGGTTGCCGACCGGGGTCAGCCCGGTGCAATACGTGTTGCAGTGGGGCCTGTTCGAGGTTCCGAACCTGCTCGCGGTGCACTGCACGCAGGTCGACGCGAGTGACATGGACGTGCTTGCTTCGCACGACGTCGCGGTGGCCTTCTGCCCGCGCTGCAACGCCAAGCTCGGCATGGGGGTGCTTCCGCTTCGCAAGATGCTCGGACTGGGCATCCGCGTGGGGATAGGCACCGATTCTCCCGCATCGAACAATACGCTCGACATGTTCGATGAGATGCGGATCGGACTGCTCATCCAGCGCGCGATCGACGCGCACGAGCAGTTCCACGTAGCGCGCAAGTTCGTTAAGCTCGGCACGCTCGACGCGGCCCGCGCGCTGCAGATCGATGACGAGGTCGGCTCGCTCGAACCCGGGAAGCAGGCCGACATCATCGCTGTCGATATGTCGCACGGACACCAGGTGCCGACCCAGTACCCGTACGGCACTCTCGTGCACACCGCGAACCAGGAGAACGTGCTCTTCACCATGATCGCCGGAGATGTCATGTACGATGCCGGCTCCTGGAGCACCCTCGATCACGAGCGGATCCTCGCCCGTGCCGAGGAGATGCGCGAAACGCTGCGTAGCTAGCATGCTCGAGCGCGGTATCGTGACGGCCGCCGCCGACGGGCGTGTCGACCTGTCGATCGCTCCTTCTGCGTCGTGTGTCTCGTGCGGCGCGTGCGCGGAAGGTGCCGGAGGATCGCGCCTGCTCAGGGGCGTGATCGATCCGATCGGAGCTCGGCCGGGAGACACCGTCGAAGTCCTGACACCCGCGGCCGCCCGCACGCGCGCGCGCTGGCTCGTCTATGTCGCGCCGGTTGCATCGCTCGTAGCCGGATACCTGGCTGGTTTCTTGCTTTCTGACCTGCTAGGCGTGAACCCGGATACCGGGGGCGCGATTCTCGGCCTGGCTGCCGGGGCGGCGGCTCTAGCCGCCACGCGTCTGGTCGGGAGCAACGCCCCAGGTGCAGACAGGTATGAGCCACGGGTCCATGCTATAATCTCCCGCGGCCAAAGCGCCGGTATGCGGTCGTCCGATCGAACCGGCTTGACCCCCCCGACAGAGGAGGACACGACCAGTGAGTGACCAGGACTTCTTCTTCGATGAAGACGAGAAGGTAGACGAAGAGGTTGCCGAGAAGCCGGCAAGCAAGAAGGCTAACGGTAAGCCCGCTCCCCGTCAGACGGCACCGCGCCAGTCGGCGGCCGGCTACAGTGGCGGCGGCCAGTCCGTCACGATGACGGTCGCGTCGCTTATCGCGGTCGTCGCGCTGCTCGTTGGCGTCATCATCGGCATTCTGATTCCGGCCGGTGCGTCTACGCCGACATCTCCCGCTGCGAACACCTCGGGTTCGGTGAGCGCTCCCCAGCTCACAGACGAGCAGATCCAGGGCGGCGTGCCGGAGGGACACCCGGACATCTCCGGGATGGCCACGGGCACAGCCGAGGCGACAACGACACCGTAGTCGCGCGAGTATAATCGACCCGCGGGCCCGGGCGCGCAACGCACCGGGCTCGTGTGTGTTTCGAAACGACAGGAGGCACGGACCTTGGCGATCAACAAGA
Source organism: Coriobacteriia bacterium (assembly GCA_041739935.1). GTDB lineage: Bacteria > Actinomycetota > Coriobacteriia > Anaerosomatales > JAGXFU01 > JBGSMX01. The sequence continues at coordinate 11,612 of JBGSMX010000215.1, forward strand.
AGAAAGCCTCGCCGGCGGTGAAGATCGGAATCATCGTTGTGGCGGTCATGCTGGTGCTCGCTTTCGCGCTCCCGCTGGTGAGCCCCACGTTGTTCAGCGGGTCCTCGGCGAGCGACTCGGCGACCGACTCGGGTCAGCTCGAGACGATCGCGGGCCAGTACGCGCCGACCGTCACCGCGTACCAGCAGCAACTCGCGAGCGACCCCACGAGCTTCACCGTGCTGGTCGGAATGGGCAACACCTACTCCGACTGGGCGAACGCGATCCTGCAATATCAGGGCACTGCCGGCGGCGCCGACATGCCCGTGTGGGCTGCCACGATCGCCTACTACGAGCGGGCCCTCCAGGTTCAACCCGGAGATCCGAATGTGACCACCGATCTCGCGATCGCGTACTACTACTCGGGTGATGTCGGCAACGCGATAGGCGCCGTCGAGAGCGTGATCGCGCTCAATCCTGACTTCCCCCCGGCGCACTTCAACGCGGCGATCTTCTACAAGAGCGCGAATATGCCAGCCGAGGCCGTGGCTGCGGCGCAGACGTTCCTTGAACTGGATCCCAACGGCCAGTTCGGCGATCCTGCGACCGCGCAAGGCATCATCGACGAGTTCGGCTCGATCGAGGCGACCGGTACGCCGTAGCGCCCCGCATCTTCACTTTGCACCGGAGTCACCAGCGCCCGGGTCGTCGAGACCCGGGCGCTGTCTTTTCGCCGGACAGATCGTCGGTCGCGTTCTACACAGGTGCCTCGCCGAGAATGGCGAGCGCATCGTCAACTGTGGCTGCTGTCGAGAATATGCCGTTGAGCCTTGTAAGCGACAGGATGTTGTCGACCGTCTCGTTCGTGACCAAGACGAGCCGACCTCCCTGAGCGCCGTACTCTTTGGACAGACTCAGAAGTAGCCCAAGTCCGGAGCTGTCCAGATACTCGAGACCGGACAGATCCACTATGGTTGATGGCGGTGAGGTCTTCAGGATGCGATCGATATTCATCCGGAAACCAGCGCACTCGCCGTAGTCGAGATCGCCTGTGAGCCGGAGCAACCAGTGCGAGTCGCCCTGTTCGAGATCGATGTTGAGTGCCATCAGGGTCCTTTCTCAAGAGGCTCACAACAATCCTACCCAAATGTCGGAGTCGCTCCCCATTCTGTCGATGTGGGTCGCGGGTCGCTTCCCCTGGCCGTGCGCGGCGCTTCAGTCCTGGCACCGCAGCGTACGCACAGGTACAATCGGTTTCGATACTCGCGCAAGACACGGGAGTTGTGCCTGCATGGAACTGGACATCCGTATCGATGACACCAACGAATACTGCTTGCTGGAGCTCGTGGGCGAAGTGGACGTCTACACCGCGCCTCAGCTCAAGGAGTGTCTGGTCGAGCGCATAGAGTCCGGCTGCGTGAATATCCTCATCGATCTCGAGCACATCGGATTCATCGACAGCTCGGGGCTCGGGGTGCTGGTGGGCGGGCTGCGCAGGGCAAAGGAGCGGTCCGGGGCCATCAGACTCGTGTGCACGCGCGAGAGCATCCTCAAGATCTTCCGGATAACCGGGCTGGACAAGGTGTTTCCGATTTTCGACACGCTCGAGGAAGCACGCGACTTCTAGTAGCGTTGTTGCCCGCGATGCGGCTGCGCTCTACTATCGAATCCATCGCCCCGGCTCGATCGGCGAGTCGGCGACCATGTGGGAGAGTGTCTGCTAAGTGTTCGGCATCAGCGGAACCGAGCTGTTCCTCATAGTGGTGTTCGCCGTGCTGATCTTCGGCCCTGACAAGTTGCCGGAGTTCGGACGAACGGCAGGCCGGTTCGTACGTGAATTCAAACGCGCTCAGGATCAAATGGAATCGATGATCCGCACCGAGATGTACGGTGAAACCAAGAGCGTCAGTCCCATAGATAAGCCTCGCATCGCTCCGGATGACGACGACGAGGACGAGGACGAAGAGGAGGAAGAGGAGTAGGGGCGACCCCGCCTTCCTCGCTTCTATGCCAATCGGACCCCAACGCATGCCCTTCCTCAACCACCTCGGCGAGTTGAGGCGCAGACTGGCGATCATCGCGATCGTCGTGATCGTAGGATCGATGGGTCTGTACTACTGGGGCTGGGACATCTACGCGATCTTCATGGCCCCGGTGCTCGAGGTTCTGGGCGACAAGGTTCCCGCGGTCTTCGGGCCGTTCGAGGCCTTCACTCTCAAGTTCAAGGTGGCGCTGTACGGCACGCTCATCCTCGGCAGCCCGATCATCATCTGGCAGGTCATGGGCTTCTTCCTGCCGGCGCTCAAGCCCAAGGAGCAGCGCTACGTCATTCCCACCTTCCTTGTGATGGTGTTGCTGTTCGCTCTCGGCGTCGCGTTTTGCTACACGCAGGTGCTGGGGGTGGCGTTCTCCTGGATGCAATCGCAGGCCGGAGACACGGTGCAAACGATCCCCGATGCAGGGAAGTACTTTCATGGTGCCACCCTGCTCATGATCGGTTTCGGGGTGGGTTTCGAGCTGCCTATCGTCGTGTTCTACCTGGTGCTTTTCAACATCGTCCCGTACAGGAAGCTGCGGGAGAACTGGCGCATCAGCTATGTCGTGATGATGATCGTCGCGTCCATCGCGACTCCGGACTGGTCGCCCGTGACCATGGGTGCGCTGTTTGGGGCACTGGTCGTCCTCTACGAGGGCAGTCTGCTGTTCGCCCGGGTGTTGCTGTCCAAGCGCATCAAGGCCGAGGCGGCAGAGGGCTACTAGTCAAGCGTCACGGAAGGGGCCAGCGCTCTTGCATGAGATGGGAATAGTCGCGAGCATCCTCGAGACGGCTGTTGAAGCTGCCGAGAACAGCGGAGCCACCAAGATCACGGAGATACGCATCAGTGTGGGGGATCTCACCGAGATCGTGGACTTTGCGCTCCAGTTCTCGTTCGAGGCAATGACGCCTGGCACTCTGGCCGAGGACGCCGTACTGCTCGTCACCCACGTCCCCGCCAGGTCGAAGTGCGGCGCGTGCGGGCACGAGTACGAGCACGGTCGTTTCGAGGTCATCTGTCCCGAGTGCGGGAGCTTGATGGCCGAGCCGCTTCAGGGTCGCGAACTGCGCATCGACAACATCGAGATCGAGACGCCCGATGACGAGGAAGACGCGCCGATCAGCGACGCGCCGGGCGACACGGCGTCTGTGCCCGAGTAGACAGCAAGGGGAGTCACGCCAATGGAAATCGATATCAGCAGGCCGATCCTGGACAAGAACGACCGGCTTGCGGCTGCCAATCGCGCGTTGTTCGACGAGAAGGGTGTGTTCGTCGTCGACCTGATGGCGAGCCCGGGAGCAGGCAAGACGTCGACGATCCTCGCGACGATCGATGCGCTTCGCGAGCGCTACAACATCGCCGTCATCGAGGGCGATATCGCGAGCAAAGTCGATGCGGAGAAGATATCTGCACATGGCATCCCGGCAGTGCAGATCAATACCGGCGGAGCATGCCATCTCGAATCGGACATGATTCAACGGGCGGTCGGCGCGCTGAACCTCGACGAGCTTGATCTGCTCATCGTTGAGAACGTAGGCAACCTCGTGTGCCCGACAGAGTTCTACCTGGGCGAGGATGCGAAGGTCATGATCCTCTCGATCCCCGAGGGCCACGACAAGCCCTACAAGTACCCGAACATCTTCGCGCTGGCCGAAGCGGTGATACTGAACAAGTACGACACCCTTCCTGTGTTCGATTTCGATGAAGAGGAATTCCGCTCGGTGGTTCACTCCCTGAACCCCGCGGCGCCGGTGTTTCCCATGTCTGCGACGAAGGGCGACGGTGTCGAGGCCTGGACCGAGTGGCTCTCGGCTCGAATCGAAGCGGCCCGCGAGAAGGCGGGCTCATGAGGCTCCAGCCCAACGGGGGTCCGGCCTGATGCTCACGCGCGAAGCCGCGTTCACGCTGGTAAACGAGCGGATTGCCCAGCGCAACCTGGTCAACCACTGCGTGGCGGCCGAGGTGATCATGGAAGCCCTCGCGGTCCGGCTCGGGCAGGGCGATGACGATGTCGCGCGCTGGGGGCTCGCGGGGCTGCTGCACGATCTCGACTACGCCCAGACCGCTGACGATCCGGACACGCACGGCCACATAACCGCACGCGATCTGGCCGGCTCGGTCGACGACGAGATCATCCATGCAATCCTCGCGCACGCGCACAAGGCCGAGCGCGAATCCCTCATGGATCACGCCCTGTACTGCGCCGATCCGACCACCGGTTTCATCGTTGCAGCAGCGCTCGTGCGTCCCGACAAGTCCCTCGAGGGCGTGAAGCTCTCCTCGCTCAAGAAGCGATGGAAGGAGAAGGCCTTCGCAAGGGGCGCCAGTCGCGAGCAGATGGCCGTGTGCGAGCAGCTCGGTCTCGAGCGCGACGAGTTCCTGCGAATCTCGCTCGAGGCGATGCAGGCTCACGCCTCGGAGCTGGGACTATAGCGTCCTGGCACGTTTCGCGTTATGGCCCCGTTTGGATTTGGGTCTTGACGCGCGTTATATACTGCCTAGACGCGCCGCCCCCACGTATCGGACGGAGTGCTTGATGCGACTCGTTATATCAGAGAAGAATATCGCCGCGCGCAGAATCGCCGAGATTCTCGCCGTAGGTAAGCCAACCACAGACAAGGTGTACACGACGCCGGTCTACAAGTTCCGCCGCGATGGCGAGGACTGGATCAGCATCGGGCTCAAGGGCCACATCATGGGAGTCGACTTCCCCGAGGGCTTCGGTAAGTGGCGCCTCGAGGAGCTCCAGGACCTGGTGAATGCACCGGTCGAGAAGACGCCCGCTGAGAAGGGGATCATCCGCTCGCTTCATAACCTTGCGAAGAAGGCGGACTACGTCTACATCGCGACCGACTACGACCGCGAAGGCGAGCTGATCGGAGCCGATGCGCGAGATCTGGTGCGCGAGGTCAACAAAGATGTCGAGACGGTGCGGGTGCGGTTCTCGGCAATCACCAACGAGGAGATCGAGTCTGCGTTCGCGGAACCCGGCACGATCTCCGAGGAACTCGCCCAGGCGGGGGCAACCCGGCAAGACATCGACCTGGTATGGGGCGCGGTGCTCACGCGCTACCTGACGCTGGCCTCGAACAAGGCACAGCGCCGGGCGTGGGGCGACGTGCTCTCGGCCGGGCGCGTGCAGACGCCGACCCTGAAACTGATCGTGGATCGCGAGCGCGAGCGCGATGCGTTCACGCCCGAAACGTACTGGACGGTCAAGGGCACCTTCGCCAAGAACGACGAGGAGTTCGTAGCCTCACACGTGACCGGTCGCTTTTCTGCCGAGGACGCGGCAGCTGCCGCGATGGCTGC
>JBGSMX010000217.1:0-3968 GCA_041739935.1 Coriobacteriia bacterium
GCGGCCAAAGCGCTGCCGGCGTTGAAGCCGAACCACCCGAACCACAGGATGCCGGCGCCAAGCACCGTCATGGGCAGGTTGTGCGGAGCGAAGTCGGTCTTGCCAAAGCCCTTGCGCCTTCCGACCACCACAGCACCCGCGAGCGCTGCTGCGGCCGAAGCGATGTGGACTACCGTCCCGCCGGCGAAGTCCAGCGCGCCGCGCTGCATGAGCCAGCCGCCGCCCCATACCCAGTGGGCGAGGGGGGAGTACACCAGGATCGACCATGCGGCGATGAAAACCGCGTAAGCGGAGAACTTGATGCGTTCGGCAAACGCGCCGGTAATGAGCGCCGCGGTGATGATCGCGAACATCCCCTGGTACATCGCGAAGACCGAGGTCGGGATGGTTCCGGTCGTCGATCCCACGACGCCTGCCAGGCCCAGGTGTCCGAGGCCACCAACGAAGGCGCCCAGCGGGCCGTCCGTGGATCCGAAGGCGAGCGTGTAGCCAACCAACGCCCAGATGATCGAGATCAGACCCATCGCGAAGAAACTGTGCATGGTAGTCGACAAGATGTTCTTCGAACGGACCAGGCCGCCGTAGAACAAAGCGAGGCCCGGGGTCATGAAAAGCACCAGGGCCGCAGACACGAGCATGAACGCCGTGTCCCCGAAGTCGATCGCAGGCATTGACGCCTCCCCACCCAATCTCGAGCCGCTTCACCCCGGTGCGGCTTCAGCGTTAGTGGGTCGGAGCGTACGCGTAGGGTGTTTCGAACGTGTTTCGTGGACATGTCATGTCAGTGAAGCTGCTCCCGCGCGAGCCTGTAAGCAGCGGTGATGCAGCGTAACACCGGCATGACTGCACGTTGCCAACGTGTTGCGACAGCGCACGTCAGCACGAACACACGTTCGTATATACTGAGGGGTACAATGGAGATTCGCCCGCAGCCGTCTCCCAGTGCGAAAGCGAGTTTGCCCCGTGTCCCTCGAACACATCTCAATACGTGGTGCCCGCGAGCACAATCTCAAGAACATCAACCTCGAGATTCCTCGCGACAAGCTCATCGTCATAACCGGCCTGTCAGGCTCCGGAAAGAGCTCGCTGGCGTTCGACACCATCTACGCCGAGGGTCAGCGGCGCTACGTGGAGTCGTTGTCGGCGTACGCCCGGCAGTTCCTCGGCCAGATGGACAAGCCCGACGTGGATCATATCGAAGGCCTGTCTCCGGCGGTGTCTATCGATCAGAAGACGACGTCGAAAAACCCGCGATCGACCGTCGGCACTGTCACAGAGATCTACGACTACTTGCGCCTGCTGTTTGCGCGCGTGGGCATCCCGCACTGCCCGATCTGCGGACGGCCGATCGAGAAGCAGACGAGCGACCAGATCGTCGACAGCATTCTCGCGCTTGCCGAGGGAACCAAGTTCCAGGTGCTCGCGCCCGTCGTCAAGGGTCGCAAGGGTGAGTACGGAAAGCTCATCGAGGAGCTGCGCCGAGAGGGGTTCGTTCGGGCGCGTGTCGACAAGGAAGTGCGCGGCCTCGACGAGGAGATCGTGCTCGACAAGAAGTACAAGCACGACATCGACGTCGTGGTCGACAGGCTCGCCATCAAGCCCGGAGTGCAGACTCGACTTGCCGACAGCGTTGAGACCGCGCTGAGGCTCGCCGGAGGCACGGTGCTGATCGACGTGATCGGCGCCGAGGAGCTGTCGTTCTCGCAGGCGCTTGCATGCCCGGTTCACGGGGTCTCGATGGACGAACTCGCGCCGCGGGACTTTTCCTTCAACTCGCCATACGGCGCCTGCCCGGACTGCAATGGCCTGGGTTCGCGCCTCGAGGCCGATCCCGACCTGGTCGTACCCGACCCCGATCGCACGCTTGCTCAGGGCGCGATCGCACCGTTCTCGGGCGGGTTGAACTACTACCCCCAGCTCGTCGCGGCGGCTGCCTTGCACCTCGGAGCTGATGTCCATACTCCCTGGAAGAAGCTGCCCAAGAAGGTGCAGCGCGGGCTCATGGAAGGCCTCGGCGACCAACGCATACGGGTCGACTACCTCACGCGCGATGGGCGCGACACACACTGGTATTCGCGCTACGAGGGCGCACTGGCAAGCGTCATGCGCCGTTGGAGCGAATCGGAGTCCGAGAACGTGCGGGACAAGCTTGAGGACTACATGGCGGTAATCCCGTGCAAGAGCTGTGGGGGTGCACGCCTCAAGCCGGTGATTCTCGCCGTCACCTTCGGCGGAAAGAGTATCTACGAGGTCACAGGCATGAGCGCGAAGGACTCGCTCGCGTTCTTCGAGGGCGTGCAGCTCTCCGATCGCGACGCGCATATTGCCGAGCGTGTGATCAAGGAGATCGTCGAGCGGCTCCGTTTTCTGGTTGACGTGGGCCTGGACTACCTCACGCTCGAGCGGGCAACGGCCACTCTGTCCGGAGGCGAAGCGCAGCGTATCCGGCTTGCTACACAGATCGGCGCGGGGCTCATGGGCGTGCTCTACATCCTTGATGAGCCCAGCATCGGCCTGCACCAGCGCGACAACGCCCGCCTCATTGGGACGATGGAGCGCCTGCGCGATCTGGGCAACACGGTGATCGTCGTCGAGCACGACGAGGAGACGATTCGCGCTGCGGACTTTGTCGTCGACATGGGTCCCGGTGCAGGCGAGCACGGCGGCGAGATCGTGTGCGTGGGCGAACCTGCGGCGATACTGGCGTGCGAGGATTCGCTGACCGGGGCGTACCTTCAGGGGCGCCGTTCGATCGCGGTGCCGGACACGCGCCGCGGGCTGGGGAAGGGCAGGATCAGGCTTCTCGGCGCATCAGAGCACAATCTGCGCGGTATCGACGTGTCCATCCCGCTGGGAACGCTTACGCTTGTGACCGGCGTGAGCGGGAGCGGCAAGAGCTCGCTTGTGACCGACACCCTCGCTCCTGCGCTCGCGAACAAGGTATACCGGTCGCGCAAGCGCACCGGGGCGTTTCGGAAGATCGACGGGCTCGAAGCCATAGACAAGGTGATCGACATCGACCAGTCGCCGATCGGGAGAACGCCGCGGTCGAACCCGGCGACCTACACCGGCGTGTGGGATGACATTCGCCAGCTGTTCTCGAGCACCCAGGAAGCCAAGGCGCGGGGCTACTCTCAGGGCCGGTTCTCTTTCAACGTGAAGGGCGGCCGTTGCGAGGCGTGTAAGGGAGACGGGCAGATCAAGATCGAGATGCACTTCCTCCCCGACGTGTACGTGCCGTGCGAGGTATGCAAGGGCGCGCGGTACAACCGCGAGACCCTGCAGGTGACGTATCGCGGTAAGAACGTGAGCGATATCCTGGACATGACGGTCGAGGAGGCCCTGCACTTCTTCGACAAGATCCCGAAGATCAAGCGCAAGTTGCAGACGCTCTACGATGTCGGTCTGGGCTATATCCGTCTCGGTCAGCCGGCCACGACGCTCTCCGGCGGCGAGGCACAGCGCGTCAAGTTGTCGAGTGAACTGCAGAAGCGGTCGACCGGGCGGACGTTCTACATTCTCGACGAGCCCACGACAGGTCTGCACTTCGACGATGTTCGCCAGTTGTTGCTCGTTTTGCAGCGGCTGGTCGACGGAGGTAATACGGTGCTCGTGATCGAACACAACCTGGACGTCATCAAGAACGCGGACTACGTCATCGATCTGGGTCCCGAAGGTGGGGATCGCGGAGGCGCGATCGTCGCTGCGGGAACGCCGGAGCAGATCGTTCGCGTGCCGGAGTCCCACACGGGGCGCTTCCTCAAGCCCGTGCTCGAGGGCCGCGGCGCCACGGTTGCGCCCGAGAGAGGCATGACGTGAGATTCCGCCGCCGGGGACCCGTTCTTGCAGCGCTGCTGCTCGTGGCGGCGTTGCTCGCGGGCTGCAGTGCAGGCCCTCTCGATGCGAGCGAGCACGCCGAGGTCGTGCTGCGCAACGCCCGCCTCGCCGGCTTCGAAGGTACGGTCGCG
>JBGSMX010000245.1:0-6945 GCA_041739935.1 Coriobacteriia bacterium
GTCGAGCTGCAGGAGCGGGCGCCGGCGGCCTCCCATGCCTCGATGCCGCCGTCCAGGTCGCAGAGGTCCGTGTAGCCGGCCCCACCCATGTCTGCAAGGCAATGCGGCTGATGCGGTCGTCGAGACGGCACCAGGCGCGACACCAGAGTGACCGCTCGACGGACCGTGCCAGCCATATACAGGGAAGAATTTGGAGGCGGCGACCGGAGTCGAACCGGTGATGGAGGTTTTGCAGACGTCAGGCGGCGGTGACGCCCGGTACCCGGTCATGTGAGGAGGTGCTGCACGGTCCAAGGTTCCTCGCAGGAGCCATGACCGGCTGTGCTCGGGCGTGCTGAGCCGTGTCAGGGCGTCTCGTCAGCAGAACGTCGGCAACTCGGCGGCTGGCACAACGAGCGTCGTCCCCGCCAGGCACTCGGCTATCTGGGTCCGCAGCACTACCCGGCCCAACTGGGACGGACGGTGGCTTGAGATGGGGGGAGCACTACAGCAGCCTGCTAGGGTCATCGCCATGAGGCGCTCGGCTATCTGAGCCCGCACCAGTACAGGGCTCAGCAACTACAGGCGGTGGCTTGAGATGGGGGGAGCACTACACTGGGTCGCGGAGGCCGCCCACTCCTGGCTGAACCGCAACCGCGCCCTGTTCGTGCGCTGGTCGAAGAAAGCCGAGAACCACCTCGCCCTGCTGCAGCTGGCGCGCGGCCTCATCGCCTTCAAGAAGGCCCATGCCGCACGCCTCACGGCGACCCGAAAGGGATAGATCCTAACTCAGCCCCACTTCCTAAAGAGGCTCGAGAACCTACTGGAGGGTCGTCAAGCTCACAAGTTCTTCTATCGGTATAGGCTCACCAGGATAGAGGGCAGAATTGAAGAACTGCTGTAGCTGTTCCATGGAGTCATGAGGCGAACTTGGACCCCACTCATCAGACGCGGCTGTGAGCGCCCCTATGAGCACATCACTGTCGACCTGCCAGCAGCCCCCCTCCATCACCAGTGCGTACTCCTGAATCGACCAGCTCTGAACCGACCGTCCTTCAGTTGTGGTATCGCCCGCCCAAACAAGAGCCCAGACGAGTGCTGTCTGGCCATCGGTCTTCTTGACGTCAATGCCCAAGACAGCTGTCTCAATCTCGGTCACAGGCGGGCAATTGGGATTGTTGTAGAGACCGGCGTCAAGCATGGCAACCCAGTCTCGACGCCCTTGAACCGCCGCATACCCATCAGTGCACCATTCCTCCAGATGTCCTGCGCGTTTCGCCGCTAGAATATCTCGTGCCTCTTTGGGAAGAACCCACTCGTGAACTTCATCCTCACCCACGGGTGGCATGCTGGTGAGTGCCAACTCATCCTGTCTGTCAAGAACGGCAGTGACGGCGCTGGCCGGAACAACGAATGTCTGATTTCGCGAGTCGTAGTAGCCAGCGACCGCTTTCGCTATCGAATCCTGCTCTGTCTCCGCGAGCAGGACTTCATCACCTGCAACTCCTTTCGGAACCAGAACGACCGCCGCTGAGATAGCTAGGACGAGGGCAAGCAAGGAAAAGACAATGTACTTCCTAGCAGGCTGAGACATTTGCTCCTCCTTTGGTCTAGTTGTTGACGAGTGTGTTGACTTGGACAAAGAGCTGCTCTCGTGCACTAGAGTTATAACGGTCAGAGAGGTTGATGAAGTTTGGACCGAGATAGTAGGGATCGGGACTCCCCGTCCTATCGACCTTGCAGGTCCCATAGCTTCCACGGTCGTAATCACTCTCGACGTGTCTTGCGTAGATCACGGCGCCATGATAATAGTCCGCTGCGCAGCTACCGTCGCTGAGCGCACTGTGGTAGAAGGTGATGTCACCTCCATACCATGCGGTCGACTCCACGGCGCACACGCTGCAGCGCCACCGTCCAGTCCGCTCAAAGCTCGTGCCGGACGGAGGGTGGTAGTAGAAGTGATCACGGAAGATCTTGACGAAGCCCCAGGAATGGGATGCGCTGGTGACATCTACAGTGCTTCCCCAGAGGTCAGGTGTACTGAAGAAAGCTGCATCATTCGTGTTGTCAGCCATCCAGACCCTAGGTACCCCTGCCCCGAAACGGTATGAGCATGAGCACATCACTGTGCATTGGTGGTTCCAGCTGTCGCAGTAGAAGGGCTTCCAGTAGTTCGCTTGAACCCAGTCGCGGACATCCGCGCGACTGAAGTCATAAGCTGCCGCAGTCTGAGGCAGCAAGAGACAGACTGCTAGGACGCCGAGCAGAATGATAGTGCGACGCATGGTACCTCCCTCGCTAGGTGCCTCCATGTTCATCACAATATGAGGAAGCTCGAGTAGACGCAGCAGAGCGGCGTCGACCGCGGCGCGTGAATCGGATAGACGAAGCAGGCTTCATTAGCCCTCCATAGGTCCACTCCTCGTCATGAAGGGGGTGCGCTGCGGGCTCGTGTGATCGAACATAGCACTAGTGGTCTAGGAAGTGAAGTTGAACACATGGAATTGGGCTTGGGCCTGCCCCGTTCGCGTTGACACCTCTTCATGAGGCGACCGAGACGGTTCACCTGGTCCGACGTACGACGCTCACCAGCAGCCAAATGGCCACCGCGAGTGCCACGATGCCAATTGTCGCCCAAGCGACGCCAATCGCGCGCACGAGCAGACTCCAGACTGCGAGGACCGCAAACGTCGCGAAGAAGCGCCATTCCACAGGTGCTCCGAACCGCCCCATCCGAGCACTCACCTCCTCGCAAGTTGACACTGGTTCAGTACCAACCGTTCTCCCATGACGAAGCGAACCACGTCGGATCAAGGTGCTGTTTCCAGTGACCCAACTGAAAATGGCAGGCCCCCGCGCCCAGAGGCAACGCATAGACCTGGAAGTAGATGTGCTGTCTGGCAGCAAATATCTCCTCACCGAGAATGAAGTGTCCGATTCGGTAGTGCATGACACCCTTCTTCATCCCCGCGTTGTGACCATTCCAGGACCTGTATCTGACGCTCGCCGAGTATATGTGCGTGAAGTACCAGCCACTCCTCGGGGCGTCAAAGAACCGAATCGGCTGATTCTGATGGTCTGTGAACAGGTGCACCCCCCAGACTCTCGACCCATTCGACTCCCATGTGACCGTCAGTCGAATGCGCAGCTTGCCAGCGGCGTGATAGGCCTTGCTGGCCCTGAAGCTCTGTCCAGTCGCATCCGTCCGCCCACACGGGTCTCCACCACAGTACTGGTACGCACTCTCCTCGCCGTCGGCCTTGGCCGGATCCTTGGAGAGGAACTGCCCTGTCGCCTGATCGTACTGACGAGCCGAGAGGTAGTAGGTGCCGCAGGTCGAGGTGCCGATGTCGGCGTCGTAGACGTAGCCTGCGTACCTGAGCACCTGGCGGGCGGCGATCTCGGCGGCGAAACTTGAAGTGATGAGATTCGTGCCCTGCGTCACAGTGCCCGTCGGCCTCCCCCAGGCATCGTAGCGGTAGGCGGCGAAAGGGTCACCGTCGGTATCGAGGAGCTCGACGACGTCGCCTCTGTCCGTCGTCACCATGGCGAAGACGATTGGTGTGGTCGTAGAGGAGGGCGCGCGGTAGACGCCGGCGTAAGGGGCGCCCTCCTCGTCGTAGAGGTAGCTCACCTGCCAGGTGTCCTCGCCCTGCGCGGCCGAGAGGCGAAGCAACGTGATCCCCTCATAGCTGTAGTCGGTGATCGTGCGCGTGCCGTTCACCGTCACATCGCTCTGCGTGCGCTGGCCTGAAGCGTCGTAGGTGAAGCCCGCGCTCACGACGTGGCCCGTGGTCGTGTCGCTGAAAGTGGCGAGGCGACCGGTCGACGTGTAGGAGTAGGTGAGGGGCTGAGAGATGTCGCTCGGGCCTTGCGAGGTGCGCCAGCCATGGGTCGTGTCCCACTTGTAGACGGTGGTCGGGGTGCCAGTTCTACCTGCATCGGCAGCGACCAGCCGGTTGGCTGCATCGTAGGTGTAGTCCGTCCAGACGCTGCTCAGCTCCTCGCTGGCCAGATTGCCTTGCTCGTCGTAGAGGTAGGTCGTCGTCGTCGAGGGCGAGTCGGCACTCTCCAGGCGCCCGGCAGCGTTGTAGGCAAAGTCTAGGTCTATCGTGCCGCCGTAGCTCAGCTGCAGGTAGTCGGAGATCTTCCGGCCGGTATCGAGGTCGTAGGTATAGGCATCGCTGGTCGATGCTCCCGAGGCAAAGCCCGAGCCCCACTGGCGTACAAGGCGGCCGGGGTCGTCGAAAGTCCGGTGGGCTGTGATGTTGATCGCGAAAGTGGCCTGCGTCCAGCGCTCGGCCGAGTCGCGGGCGTCGATGATACGGCCGACGACCACGTCAGGGCTCCCGGTGACGGTGGTCTCGCGCTCGGTCTCGACGCCGCGGGCGGCGCGCGTCACGGTCGTGCTCACCGAGGCAGAGGCGTCGTAGCGCGCGGTCTCACTGATGCCGCCCTCGGTGTTGAGCGGGTAGGTATAGGTCGTGCGCAGGCCGCGCACGGTCTCATCGATCTGGGTGGGGCGGCCGAGAGAGTCGTAGACGATGTCGGTGTGGCGCACGTCGGCGGCGCCGACGGGATACAGGCGCTCCTCCACCACGCGCCCGAAGCAATCGAAGGTCCTGGCCGTGCGGCGGTCGTCAGGGTCGGTCACAGTCAAGGTGTTGCCAGCGTCATCGTAGGTGTAGGTGGTTGAGTCCTGGCTTGCGGTGAAGACGCCGCTGCCGTCGATGGTGCCGCGCGTCTCACTCGTGACCCGTCCGCCCGAGTCGTAGCCATGGCTCACAGCGATGCCGTCACCGTCGGCCTTTCGCAAGACCCAGCCGCTTGAGTTGTAGAGGGTGGTCGCAGTCGCGCTACCGCCGTTCGCTCCAATCACCTGGTCAAGAAGGTCGTAGCTCTGCGCTGTGAGCTGCCCGTCGGGATCCTGCTGCCAGAGCTGCCTGCCGCCCACATCGAAGCCATATCTTGTGCGCGAGACGAGGTCGGGGTAGCTCGCCGGGTCATAGCCCGAGAGCGGCGTCGTCTCCTGAATCACGTTGCCGACCTCGTCGTAGGTGTAGCTCGTCCAGGAGCCATCGGCGCGGGTCTCCGTCGCCAGTTGGCCGGTATCCGTATAGGTCGAGGTCGCAGCGGCGCTTGTGGCACCGACCTCAAGGCAGCTCGTCTCGCGGTCCTCGGCGTCGTAGACCGTACGCTCGGCCCGCGCCTCGTCGTAGGCCGAGACGCCCTCGGCCCATTGCCTGGTCTCGTTGCCGCGCGCGTCGTAGACGACCTTCGCCGGCTGGCCGCCGACGGTGTTGTCGTCGGTCAGGTACTCAAGCCCGCGGCCGTCGTAGGTGTGCGTGACGGTGCCCTGCAACGTCGCCGTGGTGCCGTCATGGAGCCAGTGCCACTCTTTCGTGACGCGGCCCATGGCATCGAGGCCACAGTCGGCACCGGCGACCGGCCATGTGCCCTCGTAGTATTTGGTCCAGTCGGCACGCACACTGCTCGAGGAGTGGCTCCTCCAGGTCTCGATCTGGTTGCCGAGCTTGTCGTATGCGTAGTTCGTGACCGTACCGGTCGCATACGCACCGACCGGCGCCCCCTGGGTCGAGAGTAGACGCCCGGCGAGGTCGTAGGTGTTGGTCGTGACCACACGCGTGCCGCTCGTGTCGGCCTCACTCAGGAGGTTGCCGAAGGCGTCGTAGGTGCGCACCACGGAGAGGTCCTGGGGGGTCGCGCTCTCGCTGAGCTTGGCGGCCTTGTGGACGGTGGTCTGGGGCTCGCCGTTGGCGGCGTAGCCACCCTCGTCGTAGTCGGTCTCCGCCCAGACCGGGTCCGTCACCGTGAAGCTCCCGTCTTGGTTCTCGGTCACCGTGCCTGAGACGAGCTGCTTCTCGTAGGTGAGCCGACCGTAGGCGTCGTAGGCGTACTCGCTGCGCGCCCAGACCGGGTTGGCCTCGTCGTTGCAGAGCAGTCGGGTCTCAGCGATGAGGTTGTGGTTCGTGTCGTAGGCGTAGCGCGTCTCGCCGCCGCCGGGCTCTGTCACGTCGTCGAGGCGCCCCGTGGGATCGGTCGAGTAGTCGTAGTCGGCGGTCGTCCACTCCTCGTCGGCGTCGCAGCTCGCCGTCGTGTTGCCGTACTCATCTGTCGCGTAGCGCTCGACGTCGCCCTCGGGGTCTTCGACTTGAGCGATGAGATTCGACGGCCCCAGCGTGCAGCTCCAGGTCGTGTCCTCTACGCCGTTGGCCGCCAGAGTGCACTCGATGAGCGCGCCGCTCTCAGCCCACGCGAGAGTCCTTGAGGCGATCTGTGTGCCCGGCGTGTCGTTCACGCGGCCCCAGCGGTAGAGGGTCGCCGTGCAGTTCTGCCAGTCGTAGGTGAGACGGCCCTTGGCGTCGGGGTTCGTCGTTGCGTCGTAGTCGGGGAAGTAGGTGTACTCGAGCCGCCCGTTGGCGTCGTAGGTGAACGACCAAGCAGGATCGGCCGTGGTCGGCCAGTCGAGCTGGACGACGCTCGTCAGGCGGTCGGCGCCGTCGAAGCCGTACTCCATGGTGCGGTCGAGACCGGTGACGTTCGGGAAGTAGCGCACCTGCCAGGGGCTTGCGGTCGCGTAGTCGACGGTGCGTGTCCCGGCCGCAGTCGCATAGGTCGCGGAGTCGACCTTGCCGTTGGCGTCGAGGTCGACAGCGATCGTCTGCGCGTTGGCGGCGGTGATCGTGAGGTCGCCGCCCGACCAGGTGTAGCTCACCGTGTTGCCGTTCTTGTCGACCTCGCGCAGGAGGGTGCCGCTCGCATCGAAGAAGAGGGCGCTCTCATCGTTGAAGAGGAGCTTCCACTCAGAGCCTGACTGCGTGAGGATCGCGTCGTAGCCGGGCGGCGTCTGCCAGGCCCCGCCGGTGTAGGCGAAGCGGTGCACCTCGCCGGTCTCGTCTAAGTACTTGTGCAGGGTCGCGCTCGTGAGCTCGAGCGCGCGCTCGA
>JBGSMX010000268.1:0-12883 GCA_041739935.1 Coriobacteriia bacterium
CGGATGTGTTCAGTGGTTATTGCGGAGGGGGTACACCCGATCCCATTCCGAACTCGGAAGTTAAGCCCTCCAGCGCCGATGGTACTGCGGCGTAGGCCGTGGGAGAGTAGGACGCCGCTGAACACATCCGACGGCTCTTTGTGTTTGGCGGGATCTCGCGCTGTGTTGCGTCGCACAGACGCCCCAGACCAAACGAATCGTGGATACTTGAGCAGTTTGGTAGGGATTGTGCTAGAATCCGCGGAAGCAGAATGCACGTAGCCTGGGCCCGTGCAGGGCGCGCAGGCCCAGAAGGGAGTCCGCATGGACAGGGAACGCGTACAGGAAGTACTCGACAAGATCAGGCCCGCTCTTCAGGCAGACGGCGGCGACGTCGAACTGGTTGACGTTGGCGATGATGGAGTGGTCAAGGTTCAACTCGTGGGCGCGTGCCGGGGCTGTCCCATGTCCCAGCTCACGCTAGCCAACGGCGTTGAGCGCGTTCTGAAAGAGGAGATTCCCGAGGTAGTTCGGGTGGAACCGGTCTAGCGGCAAGGCCTTATCGGTCGTGACCGTCGGCTCAAAGGCGTAAGCCCGGGCCCGCAGCGAACACAGCGACCCGCGCGCTGAGGATGCGTTCCTCGGCGTTGGCGGGTCGTTCGCGTACCCGCTCGAACCGCTCGGCGGATACCCGATGCCGTTCGTCCCCTCATCGTTGACGCACTATATATGGGATGCATACACTGACAGAACGCAATATATAGTGGAGGAGCAACCAACGGGCCCGAGGGGGCTCGTTTGGGCTGGTAGATGAGGGACCGGAGAGGGGCACGTCATGGTGGACGCCGCGCGGACAACGGACTACTCACGAGCGATAGACGATTTGCTGACACCGAACTCCGTTAAGGTGTTGCAGAAGCGCTATCTGCTCAAAGACGATAAGGGTAACCCTGCCGAGGGCCCCAGCGACATGTTTGCCCGCGTTGCCGAGAATATCGCCAGCGCCGAGCGGGCCTTCGGCGGTGATGATTCTCGCGTGGCGGAAGTCGCCCACGACTTCTACGACCTGATGACCTCACTCGAGTTCCTGCCGAACTCGCCGACTCTGATGAACGCCGGCCGCGACCTTCAGCAGCTCTCCGCGTGCTTCGTCCTGCCGGTCGAGGACTCCATGGAGTCGATCTTCGGCGCGGTCCGCGATACGGCTATGATCCACAAGTCCGGAGGCGGCACCGGATTCTCCTTTTCGCGACTGCGTCCCGGAGGCGATCAGGTCCGTTCCACTCAGGGTGTGAGCAGCGGCCCGGTTTCGTTCATGCGCGTCTTCAACCAGGCGACTGAAGCGGTCAAACAAGGTGGGACGCGCCGCGGCGCCAACATGGGCGTCTTGCGGATCGACCACCCGGACATCCTCGATTTCATCAAGTGCAAGGCCGATGGCGATTTCTCCAACTTCAACATCTCGGTCGCGCTCACTGAGAAGTTCATGGAGGCCGCCAGGGCCGGCACGAAGTACGACCTGTACAACCCGCGCACGAAAGACACCGGCGGGCAACTGGACGCGCGGGAGGTCTGGGATCTCATCATCGAAATGGCGTGGGCGACCGGCGACCCGGGAATCATCTTCATCGATCGCATGAATCGCGACAATCCCACGCCGGCACTGGGTGAGATCGAGTCTACCAACCCGTGTGGTGAGCAGCCGTTGCTGCCCTACGAGGCCTGCAACCTGGGTTCTGTCAACCTGTCGCGATTCGTCACCGTACGCGAAGGCGGACCCGAGGTGGACTGGGACCGACTGGGAGATGTCATACACCGCGGCGTGCATTTCCTGGACAATGTCATCGAGGTGAACGAGTACCCGCTGCCTGCGATCGACGAACTTGCCCGCGGGAATCGCAAGATCGGGCTGGGCGTGATGGGCTGGGCCGATATGCTCATCAAAATGGACGTCGGCTATGACTCGGACGAGGCGGTCGCCCTGGGCGAGAAGGTCATGGGCTTCATCAATGCCGAGGCCAAAGCGGCGTCTCGTAAGCTCGCGGAGCAGCGGGGGAACTTCCCGAATTGGGAGGGTTCGATCTACGACTCGCCGGACGGCGGCGCCATCCGCAATGCCACGGTCACGACGATCGCTCCCACTGGCACGCTCTCGATCATCGCAAACTGCTCGAGCGGCGTGGAACCGCTTTTCGCCGTGAGCTACGTGCGAACCGTGATGGATAACGATCGACTGATCGAGGTCAACCCGATCTTCGAGGACATGGCACTCAAGCGCGGATTCTACTCCAGCGAGCTCATGGCGCTCATCGCCGACCACGGCTCAGTCGCGGGGATAGACGAGGTCCCCGATGACATCCAGCGCATCTTCGTGACCGCGCACGACATCAAGCCGGAGTGGCACATCCGGATGCAGGGCGCGTTCCAGACGAGCACCGACAACGCGGTCTCCAAGACGGTGAACTTCGCCAACGACGCGACTTCCGAAGATGTCCGTGCAGTCTACGATCTGGCTTACGACCTGGGCGTCAAGGGCGTAACGATCTATCGCGACGGCTCGAAGCAGGGTCAGGTGCTCACGACCGGCAAGAGCGCCCAGGGATCAGACGCTGTCGGCTCCGTCGCGGTTCGACCCGGCGAGATCGAGCCCCGTCCGAGGCCCGTAATCACACAGGGCCGGACCGAGAAGATACAGACCGGTTGCGGGAACCTGTACGTTACCGTCAACTGGGACGAACAGGGCATGTGCGAGGTCTTCACGCAGATGGGCAAGTCCGGCGGTTGCGCATCGAGCCAGTCCGAGGCGTTGTCGCGGATGATTTCGGTATCGCTTCGAGCCGGCGTGGACCCGGATGCGATCATGAAGCACTTGCGGGGGATCCGCTGCCCAAGCCCGAGTTGGACCGAGGGCGGCAAGGTGCTGTCGTGTGCAGATGCTGTGGGCATCGTGATGGAGCACGCGTTGTCCTACATCGTGACGGGCGAAGCCGGCAAAGGTGTGAGCAAGTCCGGCGATAGCCTGGACTACCTGTCCGGTGCGTGCCCCGAGTGTGGCGGTTCTCTGGAGCATGAGAGTGGTTGTGCGGTATGCCGCGCATGCGGCTACAGCAAGTGCGCCTGACCTTCAGTCAGCTCCACGTGCAGTGATGTCTCCGTGGCCGCGTCCCGATTCGACTGGGCGCGGCCACGATGCGAATGAAGGGGGCGACCACGGATGGTTCTGTCCGATCGAAGTATCAAGGAGGCGCTGCTGGCAGCGCGCATCCGAATCGAGCCGTTTGATCCCGACGACATCCAGCCGTCGAGTGTTGATCTGCACCTCGGCTCGCGGTTCCAGGTCTTTCGGAACTCGCGCTATCCCTATATCGATCCGATGCGCGAGCAGGCCGGGCTCATGGAACTCGTCGAGGCGTCTGCCGAGGAACCGTTCGTGCTCCACCCCGGCGAGTTCGTCCTGGGCACCACCGTCGAACGAGTTGTTCTGGCCGATGACATAGTCGCCAGGCTGGAAGGGAAGAGCTCCCTGGGCCGTCTCGGACTGCTGATCCATTCCACCGCGGGTTACGTGGACCCGGGCTGGGACGGCAAGCTCACGCTGGAGCTGAGCAACGTCGCGAATCTTCCGATCGTGCTGTCGCCGGGCATGGCGATCGGCCAGGTGTCGTTCTTCGAGATGAGCACGCGGGTCGAGCGACCATACGGGACTCCGGGGCTGGGCAGCAAGTACCAGGGGCAGAATGACGTGACCCCGAGCAAGATGTTCCGGAACTTCGATCGCTAAGTCGTCGAGGTTGAGATGCGCAGCTCGCGGGGAGCAGTCACAGCCCTTTCGTTACCCTCGAGACGATCGAGGTAGGCACGTAACCGGCCAGGTACTTGCCCCAGTTCGATTCCATGAAGGGAAGCCACCTGAGTTTGCGTCGAATGTTGGACGCGATGTGGGCGGTTGCACGCTCGTAGGCCGCTCCAGCGCCCATGGCATCGTGTGTGGCAATCGCAGCGCCTGCGAGCAGTCCGGAGTTCATCGCGTAGCTTATGCCTTCGCCGGAGGTCGGTGACATGAATCCGCCGGCCTCTCCCGCGAGCAGCACACGGCCGGAGGCAGGCACCACATCGGCGGCATCCCTGACGTAGAGCGCAACGCTGGCTTCGCGTTTGATCGTCTCGCCCAGCTGGGGCATGGCCTTGCGCAGGATATCCATGGTCTGGTCTTGCTTCTCGTGAGGGCGCTTGGTCTTCGGATAGTAGACAGAACCGACGATCGCGACATCGCTCTTGGGGACGATGTACGAGTACGCATAGCTGTCGCCGATATCGCGCATGTAGATGCAATCGAAAAACGGCTCGAGTGGGCCCTCGAGTTTCACGAAGTCCTGCAGGGTCACATAGGTAGCCACGCTGCCGACGCCCATAGTGCGACGAACCTGCGAGCGCGCCCCGTCGCAGCCAACGAGATTGTTGCAGCGAACCTCATCGAGTCCGCCATTCTTCATGTTCACCGTGACGCAGCCGTTCGTGTCCTTGAACCCGGTGACTGCCGTCCCACCGACCACGTCTACGTTGTCGGGGAGCAGTGATAGAAGCCAGTCATCGAAGGCCTTGCGATCTACATTGAGGAACCGCAGCTCCGTGGGCTTCTTGACGTTGCGATCCCAGTCCCAGTAGCGAAATCGAACGTGCTCGGGCTCGAGCACGATTCTCTCCGGCACGCGCGCGAATTCGCCGAGGAATCCCTGCGCGTACTCGTTGAGCATGCCGCCGCAGCTCTTGTCCCGCGGCAAGCTGGCAGCTTCAACGAGAAGGACGGGGCCGCGAGACGCGGCCTTCAGTGCTGCCATGACCCCGGCAGGTCCGGCTCCCACGACTACAGTGTCGTAGTCGGGTGAATTGAGTTGTGGCACGTTGTCATACCTCCCGTGGATGGATACCGCGTCGAAGGCCCGATTCCTGCCTTATGGGGAGATGGCCGACGCAATACTGGCTCCTCGGCAAGCACCAGGCGTGTTGCGAGGAAGCGAGGCCGCAGACAGTGTATCATCCTGTCTACCGCCGACGCACAGGAGGATCGATGGCCAAGTGTTGGGAGACCCGAGGTTGCGATGAGGAGATGCAGGCCGACTGCCCGCATCCTAACGAGCTGTTCGACGCCTGTCCGAGCAAATGTGCGTTCGCCAAGTGCGACCGGCCGACACACGAGCTCACCACGGATCCGGCGCTCATCTTCGAGCCGACCGTGGACAGGAGTGCCGCTATCAAGGAGGAGTGCATCTACTGTGCGTTCTTCCTTCGCAACGGGCCAAGGATCGTGAAGGCCGAGTAGTGTGAGCCGGAAGCTGTGTGCGGGAACTAACGATACTGAAGACGTTTCGCGGCGCTTCCGCTTCGTATGAGGAGGATCCATATGCAGATCCCGACCCCGTACTATGACGACTGGGATGACCTGTATGCCCTGATTCGCGATCTCGTGCTGGGCGCGCTACTCGTTTGGTTGGTGATCGGATTGCAGCGCATCGGCACCGGGTTGATGCTTGGAGCGCGCGTGAAGGCACTCGACCACTACCGCGAGGCGTACGCGCCGGACGAGCGTGAGGTGCTGATCCGCAAGATCAAGCACGGCTCCATGCGATAGCCCGTATGCGGGCGGATACCCAGGCCACGGTCGCATCCGAGCTTGTCGCGTACGGCCGTGAACTCGAGGCGCAGGGAGCGGCGCAGGTAGGCGAATCGTTCACCGGCGATACTGCGGCGGACGCGCTTCTCTCCGACGACCCGAACGCGTTTCTCCTGGGCGTGCTGTTCACGCAGGGGATTCCCGCCGAGCGCGCCTGGGCTGGCCCGTACCTGCTCAAGCAACGCCTGGGTCATCTGGACCTGGTCCGTCTGGCCGAGGAGCCCCGTTGCGTTGTCGAAGCGGTGCAGTTGCATCCCATGTTGCACCGTTTCAAGAACACGCTGCCCCGCTGGATCTCCTCGGCCGCGGTACGGATTGTGGCCGAGTACGGTGGCGACGCCTCGCGGATCTGGGCACCCAGGACCCATGTGCTCGATGTGACCGAGCGGCTGGCCGCGTTCGATGGGATCGGCCGCAAGAAATCCGTGATGGCCGTGGGAATCCTCGAACGGTACTTTGGTGCGCAACTCGAAGGGCGAGAGTGCGGTCAGGCCGCCTACGATGTGCACGTGCGGCGCGTGTTCCTACGCGCGGGCCTCATCGAGAAAGACACGCTCCAGGCGGTGGAAGCTGCCGCCGCGGGGCTGTGCCCCGAATCGCCGTTCACGGTCGACCTCGCCACCTGGCTCGTGGGGCGGGAGACGTGCCGTCCGCGGGCCCCTCGCTGCGAGATGTGCCGACTCGGCTCGGTGTGTCCAAGGCGCACGTGGCTCAACGTTGACGGAGTGGGTGCGCGAAAGGCGAGCGGCTAGTCCATCCCTCGCATAACCAGGCCAGAGAGCAGCTTGGGGTAGAAGTAGGTGGACTTCTGCGGCATCACATCGCCTGCGAGCGACACCGCGCGCATCTGATCCATGCGTGTGGGACGCAGCACGAAGGCCACATCATGCCGCTCGGTCATCCGCAGCGCATCGTGCGCATCCTTGGCGAAATGCAGCCGATCGAGCGTGTCGGGGCGGTCGGGGTGGATTCGCAGGATGGGATCGAGCACGAGTTCGAGGAGCACCGCTACATCGAGCTCCTTCCATGCCTGCGAGTGATCGGCACGGATCTCCGTGTCGAGATCGACGCTCTCGCGCAGCACAGCCAATCGAGGGCGGTCGTCTGCCCGGGTCTTGACGAGGAACGCCGGGCGGTCGAGTCCGTCCAGGGCTGATGACGGATGACCCGCCGGCAGGTCGCTCACCGTGAAGTGTGCTCCGAGTTGTGCATAGAACTCCTCGGCATGAAAGGCCTCGTAGTGATCGGCGATCCGATGTGTGGGTAGCACGACCAGATCCGGGTCATCCATGTTCACGAGCGCCATCATCACGAAGTCGTAGTCGGGGTCGATCGGGTTGAGGCCGGCCGACGCATCGCGCTCACGCCGGGCGTCACGGTAGGCGAGCGCGACAGTATATCTGTGGTGGCCGTCTGCGATGAAGATCGGCGAGTCCGCGAGCGCCGATGTGACGCGCTCGATGAGCGAGGGGTCGGTGACGACCCAGACGGCGCTTGTGACCCCGTCAGCATCGACCGAGGTCATCGAGGGGTCGCCGGACATCGCCTCGGTGAACAGGGATGCCGTGCGATCGTCGGGGTCTTGATACAGTCCGAACACCTGACTCAGGTTCGCGTCGGTCGCGCTGATCAGGTTGAAGCGGTCGCCCAGCGCTTTGGGCAGCGTGCGCTCATGCGGCAAGATGACGCCCTCATCGAAGGCGTGAAGCTGCGTCTCGGCGATGAACGCGCGGCGGCGGATGGGTGTGCCGTTGAGTTCGTAGCTCTGCTCGAGCACATAGATTGCCGGGGACTCGCCGCGGACGAGCACGCCGGACTCGCGCCAGTCGTCCCAGCGGCGTGCGCCGATCTCGTAGCGATTGCCGGGTACGTCAGGATCGGGCGGTCCTTCGGGAAGCTCGAGCGCGACGACGTTGTGCGGACTGGCGGACAGGAGCTGCTCGCGCTGCTCGGCCGAGATCACGTCATAAGGCGGCGCCGTCAGATTCGACAGGTCAGGTGACGTACGCGCGTAGGTCCATGCGCGAAACGGTAGGATTCGGGCCACGGAGGGGTCCTTCCGTCGAGGGCTTACGGAGACCTGCGGCGTTCGTGCCGGCATTCGCACACAGGCTCGGGCAGTCAGTCTAGCGCACGCGGGGTCCGGCTTCTAGCCGAGGATGCTGCCGAGGGCCACGAAGGCCACGACTCCGGCCACAGTCGCCCCCAGGAAGCTGCGGGTCCTCCAGTACACCAGGGCCGATGGGATAGCGGCCCACACATACGGGCTGGTCAGGGGCGAGGCGAACGTGCCTCCCGGCCACAGAATATCGAGGGACACCAGCGCACCCATCACCGAGATGGGGATGAACGACAGCCAGCGCATGAGTGGCGCAGGGATTTCCATGCGCGAGACTACTGCGATGGGTACGAAACGCACCGCGAAATTGAGCGCCGCCATACCGATAATCACACCCCAGATGAAGGTGCTACTCACCGTCATCACCATCTTTGAAGACGAACGCTGCGATCGTCGCGGCCGACACAGAGGCTATGACGATGAACCACGCGGCCGGAATCTGCAGGCCGATGGAGCCAAGCGCGGGCAGACACAGTGCCATCGCAGCGGCGAGCAATCCTATCAAGATGTGCCGTCGGTCCTCGGCAAGGGCGATGAAGAGCGCCGTGAACATGGCGGGCATGGCGAACTCGACGCCCCAGCGAGACGGATCGCCTATCAACGACCCCGCGGTGACACCGATGAGCGTGCCCAGCACCCAGCCGGTCCACGCGATTGCGCCGACGCCCAGCATTGAAGTCCCTGTCGAGTGCCCGCTGCGGCGGTCACTGATGTTGATCGCAAACGTCTCGTCTGTGAGCGTGAACGCCAACACCGCCTGCTGGGGCAGTGTCAGACCCCTGAGGTAGGGTGACATCGTTGCACCGAAGAGCACGTAGCGCAGGTTGACGACGGTGGTGGCGACCAGGATCGCCACGAGCCCTTCGCCACTTCGCATCACAGACAACGCGATGAACTGCCCGGCGCCCGCAAGTGCGGTGGCTGAGCACACGACGGCCTGAGACACGGTGAACCCGATGCTGGCCGCGATGACTCCGAAAGCCATGCCCACGGGCATGTATCCCATGAAGATGGGCAGCCCCAGCTTCACGCCTCGGAGAAACTGCTCCATGCGACGTGGAGTGTCCGTTCGGGTGTGGGAAGGGGCGGACATGACGGCGAGTGTAGCATGGGCTCGGTCGAGGCGCAGAAGCGCACGCATCGGCTTGCGCAAATCAGCGAAGCTGGCGCGCGGCTTGCAGGTGCATTGGTGTGGTCCAAGGAAGTACAATCTTCCTGGAGGGCCGAGCAAGCGCTGGGAGGCGAGAACGATGGACTTCACGGTCACGTGTCCAATCGACGGCCCCGTTGAGGTGTCGCTCGAGGACGTGGATACGGTTGTTCTCAGGGAGCCCGAGCAGGCCGAGATCATCTTCAACTGCCCCGAGTGCGGCACTGAGATATCTGTGACAGTCCGAATTCCTAGCTTCCTCATGGCCGCCATCGAGGCCATGGCAGAAGACGGTGGCGGCCACATCGCGCCGCTCGCCAGCATGATGGCGATGGCCGTCGAGATCGAGAATCCCGATGCCGAAGAGACCGATCAGGATCGGGTCGATTCATACTGCGAGTACTTCCGCCGACAGCTCACCGATGTAGACACTGCCGAGGACATCCTGCGCGAGATCGGGTGCGAAGAGGACTGATTCCGGCACGCGCGTTCGATGCGCTCTTTGTGAGTGGTGTCAGTTCCTTCGTGTGGCGGGAGCTTTCTTGCGGGGTGCCCGGTTCGCACGGGCCAGGGCCACAGGGGCTGCCACGGCCAGGCCGAATACGAAGCCGCCGACGTGGGCCCACCACGCCACCCCGCCGCCGACCGCGGTGCCTCCGATGCTCCCAAGTCCCTGGATGAGTTGGAGCGCGAACCAGAATCCAATCGTGAATGCTGCCGGAATCGCAGCGAGTTCCAGGTAGAAGAAGACCGGCACGAGGGTCATGACGCGCACCCGGGGATACAGCACCACATACGCGCCGAGAACACCGGCCACCGCGCCGCTCGCTCCCACGAGCGGGACGGTCGAGCCCGGATCCGAAGCCGCCTGCGCGAACGTGGCTATCGCTGCGGCACAGCCATAGAAGAGGATGAACCTCCACGCGCCAAAGCTGTCCTCGATGTTGTTGCCGAAGACCCACAGGTAGAGCATGTTGCCGCCCAGATGAAGCCAGCCGCCGTGGAGGAATGCGGCAGTCAGAATGGTGATGAGCTGGTGCGGTGAGGTCGGGTCGGCAAAGAACGCCGCCGGCACGAATGCCCAGGTACCAAGGAGGCGTGCCAACTCCTCGGCGGATAGGGTCGTCTCGTAGACGAAGACCGCGACGTTAGCGAGAACCAACGCGATGGTCAGCCAAGTGATACGGCGCGTGGGATTGTCGTCGTAGATGGGAATCATGGGCGGGTGGGTTCTGCTAACATCGGCTACGGAACGGAAAGTGTATCGTATCGTGTGCGCAGTGCGCGCATTCGTCGTGAGAGGGAGGGGTTCATGGGCTTCATGCTATGCGGGGGCGGCGTTCTCGCGCTGCTGCTGCTCATCGCCGGAGCTTTGATCGTTCTCTACAACCGGCTCGTTGTGTTGCGAAATCGTGTGGACAACTCCTGGTCCCAGATCGACGTTCAACTGCGTCGCCGCTACGACCTGATCCCCAACCTCGTCGAGACGGTCAAGGGCTACGCAGCTCACGAATCAGGGACGTTCCAGAAGGTCACCGAGGCCCGCAACATGGCCGTCAACGCGACGAGCGTGGCCGAGCAGGGCCAGGCCGAGAACATGCTCACGGGTGCTCTGAAATCCTTGTTCGCGGTGGCCGAGGCTTACCCGGAGCTCAAAGCGAATCAGAACTTCATGATGCTGCAAGAAGAGCTGTCCGGTACCGAGTCCAAGATCGCGTACGCACGGCAGTTCTACAACGATTCGGTGATGAGCTTCAACACCGCGATCCAGAGCTTCCCCGCGAACCTGCTGGCCGGCATGTTCGGATTCAGCGCTCGCGAATACTTCGAAGTGGAGCTGGCCGAGGTCCGCGAGGCTCCTAAAGTCGCTTTCTAGTGCGCTGACGTGTACGACCAGATCGGTTCTAACAAACTCAAGAGCGTGCTGCTGATCGGCTTTTTCGTGCTCCTGGTTCTCGCGGTGGGATGGGCGTTCGGGTACGCCACCGACTGGGGGGCCACGGGCCTGGTCGCGGCACTCGCATTCTCGTTTGTCATGGCCTGGGGTTCGTACTGGTACTCGGACAAGATCGTACTGACGATGAGCCGTGCTCGGCCGGTCAGCCGGGAGCAGGAACCGCACCTCTACCACAGTGTCGAGGGGCTGGCGATTGCTGCGGGGATCCCGACGCCGCAGTGCTACGTCATCGATGATCCGGCGCCCAATGCGTTTGCGACCGGTCGCAACCCGGAGCATGGGGCGCTTGCTGTCACGAGCGGGCTGATGGGCAAGCTGGACCGGCTGGAACTCGAGGGTGTCGTTGCTCACGAGATGTCGCACATCAAGAACTACGACACGCTCGTGCAGACGCTGGCCGCTGTGATGGCCGGAACGATCGTACTGCTGTCCGACTGGATGGTGCGCTCGTGGTTCTGGGGTGGCGGGCGACGACGTTCCGGAAACGATAACGCCGGAGGTGCCGGTGCGATCCTCGCGGTGATCTCGATCGCGCTGCTGATCCTTGCGCCGTTGTTCGCAGGCGTCATTCAGATGGCCATTTCTCGAAAGCGGGAGTACCTGGCGGATGCGAATGGGGCGTTGCTCACGCGCTACCCGGCTGGCTTAGCGGGCGCGTTGCGCAAGATCGCAGCTGACACCAACCAGCTCAGGGCCGCAAACAAGGCGACGTCATCGATGTATATCTACAACCCGCTCAAAGACATTCGCGGCGGGAAGGGCCTCAATTCGCTGTTCGACACGCACCCTCCCGTTGAGGAGCGGATCAGAAGGCTCGAGGCGATGTGACGATGGGTGGGCTCTTGGACACATTGGGTTCGTACACAGCACTCGGTTCGATAGCGTTTCCCAATCTCGACCCGGTCATCTTCAGCCTGGGTCCGTTCGCCGTGCGGTGGTACGGTCTCGCCTACGTCGCCGGTTTCGTGGCAGCGGCCTACGTCGTGTATCGACTGAGTAAGCGGTGGGAGATCGGGCTGACTCTCGACGACGTGCTCAATCTCATGCTCACGTGCATCGTGGGTGTCGTCGTGGGTTCTCGGCTGTTCTATGTGACGGTGTACGGCGCGGGGAACTACTGGGACGACCCGGCGAGCATCGTTGCCATATGGGACGGAGGGATGGCGTGGCATGGCGGGTTCATCGGCATAATCATCGCGGGACTCATCTATGCGCGCGTGCGCCGGGTCCCGTTTCTCGTGCTCGCCGATCTGGCAGCGGTAGGGGCCCCGATCGGGTTTCTCTTCGGGCGGATCGCGAACTTCATCAACGCGGAGCTGTGGGGTCGGCCAACGGATCTGCCGTGGGGGGTCGTCTTCGGTGGAGCCGCCGGTGAGATCGCACGACATCCGTCGCAACTCTACGAGGCAGCGCTCGAGGGATTGGTGATGTTCCTCGTGCTGCTGTGGCTCGCACGCAGACGTCGGCCGGACGGATTCTTCCTCGGCATGTTCATGATTCTGTACGGGACGTTCAGGTTGCTCATCGAATTCGCGCGAGAGCCGGACGCGCAGATAGGGTTCTTGTGGGGCTCGGTGACAATGGGTCAGTTGCTGTCGGTCCCGCTCGTGGTGATAGGAGCCGCAATCGTGTGGTGGTCGCTGACTACGGCGCGCACACCCTATCGGCAGGCTTCCAACAGGGACCCTGACGTTCGAGGCACTTAACCACTTCGCCGGGCGTGAGGCTCTTGGGAGGATTGCACTGCGCGCAGAAGCAGCGGGGGAACGAGCCGACCAGGTCCTTGAGTTCGGGATCGTTGTAGGCATCGGGGTCTGGCTGTTCGACCATGTGCAGCAGGTAGCAGGGCATATGCGTTGATCCTCCAGTCGCTTCCACCGTCACTCTATCCGCTCGCCCCGCCTCGCTGCAACGACATAGCGCACAGTACAGCCGCCGAAGGGCCGAGACGGAGCGCGGTGCGGAGCGGGGTCGGGCTCGCCAACCGTCGCGGCTCGGGCCCGCAAG
>JBGSMX010000002.1:0-9312 GCA_041739935.1 Coriobacteriia bacterium
AGGGGCCACGGCGGGCGCAACAAGAAGCTGCGTCGGATCGATGTAGCGGTCGCCACGTCGCAAGCCAACGTGCACGTGACTGGATGGGCAGGAGGCATCACCAGATGCCGCAGCGCTTCCCAGCCGCGCGCCGACTTCGACAGCGTCCCCTGTCGCAACGGGTGCCTCAGCGAGCGGCAGGTAGGACCACCGATCGCCCGTCGCCGTCTCCACAGTCACGGCGAGGACCGTGCCACCATCCGATCCCGGAACCCGACCCGCAAAGGTCACGGTGCCGGCCTCGATGGCAAGAATCGCCTGACCTTCGTCCGCGGCGATATCCACGCCTGTGTGAACGGCGGTGCTGCCGTCCGACCGAACGTACTCCTCGGCGTAGGCGCACAGAGTCGTCGAGGGTTCCTCGAGCGGCCAGCCGGCCCCGAACGCCGCTACGACACCTGCCCCGGAGATCCACACAAGCATCCCGATGAGCATCGCGCGACGAATCGCCTGCAACATGACAAA
Organism: Coriobacteriia bacterium; assembly: GCA_041739935.1. GTDB lineage: Bacteria > Actinomycetota > Coriobacteriia > Anaerosomatales > JAGXFU01 > JBGSMX01. The sequence continues at coordinate 505 of JBGSMX010000002.1, forward strand.
CTCCCCCCGACGTTTGGCGTCCCGCCGAGGAAGAGGGAGGAGCGGCGGACTATCTACCCTTCTACGAACACCTGTTCGCCTTCGGCACCGAGATTCCTGCCGCGGGCCGACGAACGGCGCAGAGTCCCGACCAGCGGATGCGGCATCGAAAAGGCCGCCCGCAGGCGGCCTCACGAGTGCAAATGGAGCGGGCGACGGGATTCGAACCCGCGACCTAAAGCTTGGGAAGCTTTCGCTCTACCAACTGAGCTACACCCGCATTGGTGCGTGCGGAATTGTAATCCGTATTCGCGGGCCGGGGCAAATCCGACAGGTCAGATCTTGGCCCGATGCCAGCGATTGAGGGCGAACAAAGCGGCCGCGAACACCGCAAGCACAAGCGCAAGCACCGGCTTCCAGGACGGCACCGGATCGACCACCGCGTGCCCCGGCGTCACAACAACCAGCTCCCGCGCGTGGATGTCCATGTCGCCGCCGTGTTCCGGACACGCGGCGTTGAACACCCCGGTGACGCGCACGATATCGCCCTGGTTGTGGTAGTCCCCCGCACGCGTGATCGCCTCGGCCATGCCGCCGGGCACCCACACGGCCTGCCCGCTGTTGTACCCGCCCAGCTCGGCGCCCTCCTCGACGTTGCGCTCCATGTACGCGTCGTCGTTGAGGTGCACCCAGGCACCTCCCGGACGATTCATGACTTCGCCGATGACCTCGCCGGTGAACTCGATCTCGGTGCCGTCAAACACCCCGGGCTTCTCGACGAGCTGCGCGCTCAGGGGTATTTCCTGAGCGAATGCGGGCAGACCCCACCCAACGAACGCCAGAGCGCAAACGGCTGTGACGATTGCTCGTTTCATCGGCCCCTCACCGCCGCAACCACGTACCCGACCAGCGCGAACACGGACATGAACTCGAGCCGCCCGAGCCACATCGCCAGCAGGTACACGAACTTCATGACGCCCGGCATAGAGGGCGCCGTCACACCACACGACAAGCCGGTGTTCGAGGCTGCCGAGACGCCCTCGAACAGCGCCTGACTCGCGTCGTAGCCGTACACCATGCCGAGGATCGTCAGGAGCCCGTACATCGTCATGTAAGCAACCGTGATCAGCAGGACGGATCGAACCACACTCCCCTCGAGAATCGTGTCCCGAACGTGGTGATAGCGCTCCACCACGACGGCGGAGGGCGGTGAGAGTACTGTTCGAACCTCATGAATGAAGGTCTTGGTGATGACACCGATCCGTAGGCCCTTGATGCCGCCGGCGGTCGAGCAAGCCGAGGCGCCAATGGCCATGGCTATCGTGACCGCCAGCATTCCAACGGGTCCCCACTGCGTGACGAATGCCCTGGAGTAGATCGTCCCGAAGCCGGTCGTCGTGTGTCCGGAGGCCAATTGATAGAACGCCTTGCGGAACAGCGCGACCGCATCCGGGTAGATGCCCGCCCTGCCCAGGGCCCACGTCGCAAGTGCAACCGTGGCGGTAAGCGTGATCGCGAAGCTCATGGTCTCTATGTTGCGTCGAATCTCGTCGCGCCGACCGGACCACACTGCCCAGTGCAGCGCGAAGTTGAACGACCCTGCGACGAACACGACGATGGTGACGATCTCAAAGACGATCGAGTGATAGTAGACGGTGTTGAACGACTGGGGGGCAAACCCGCCCGTACTCCATCCGCCCATGAATATCCATAGTCCGTGAAGAACGGCCCGGCCCGGCTCCTGCCCCAGCCACAGGCTTACGCCGGTGAGCGCCACCCAGCCCACGCCCAGCCAAACGAGCGACACAAGCCAGATGGCGCGTGCGGTCTGAACGACATTGGGCAGGAGCCGCTCGTCCTTGCCCTCGCCCACGTAGACGGTGTACGCGCCTGCAGCACCCCGGAAGAGGAACGTGAGCGCCACAACCACCACGCCCTGACCTCCTGCGTATGTGAGCAAGTGGCGCCACATGTTGAGGCCGTACGAGATGTGGTCGAGGTCCTGCATCAGATACAGACCGGTCGTCGTGTAGCCGCTCATGACGTCGAACATCGCGTCCAGGAAGCTACCCATGTGCCCTGAGAGCCAATGAGGAATCGCGCCCAGGACGGTGAGCAGCAGCCACGATCCGGAGGCCACCACGAGCCCGGTGTTCCAACTGAGCTCACGCTTCGTGCGGAAAGCGACCTGCAGTCCGAATCCGACGATGAAGCACGCCGACATACCGATCACGAAGTCGAGCGCGGTATCCCACTCCCTGAGGAGTAGCGATGAGATGAACGGCACCGCCATGAGCACGCCCACGCCCACAACGATCTTGCCCGTGTACGCTCCGACGACGACGTGGTCGTCGCGGTTCAGCCGTCTGCTCACCCGAGGGTCCACATCACGATCACGGCAATCACGAAACCTGCCGCGCACAGGGCGAACACGTACAGAGTCTCGACGGCGATGCCGGCGAAGTACTGGCTCCACCGCCCCCGCGGCGTGAGATACGGAATCGGCCTGCGTTGCTCGGCCACCTGAGCTCCCCTGCTAGTTCCCGGTCAGCGCCTTCTTGAGCGTCTTCTCGTGAGCGACTGACGTGAAGGCGATGACGACATCGCCCGGCAACAACTTCGTATCCCCGTGCACCGTCACGACCTCCTCATCGCGAAGCAAAGCGACAAGGATGCAGTCGACGGGCAGGTTGAGAGAGGCAATCTCCTTGTTGCAGACAACGCACCGATCTGTTGGAAGTTCGATCTCGACGATGGCCATGTTGCCTTTGCGCAAAGAGATCAGGGTGCGCAGGTCGCCCACCGTCGCTTCTTCCTCGATCATTCGCGAGATGATGGTAGTGGACGAGATCGCTTCGATGCCGAGCGCATTGAAGATATGTTCGTTCTTGGGATTGTTGACCCGGGCGATGGCCCGCGGTACGCCGAATGCGACTTTGGAGAGCTGACACGCAACAAGGTTGTCGTCGTCGTCACCGGTCGATGCAACGAAGACGTCAGCCCGTCCCACACCGGCATCGTCCTGGAACACGGCATCGCACCCGTCGCCGTGGATGATGAGCGCCCGCCTGGGGAGCTCCGAGACGAGCCTGTCCACAATCTCGAGGCGTTTCTCGATGAGCGCCACATCGTGGCCGCCGTTGAGCATAGTCGTCGCAAGATACGATGCGACCTTACCGCCTCCGTTGATGACGATGTACACGTCTAGTCCTCCATGTACCGTTCGACCTTGCCGTATGCCTCTTCCTTGATTGAGGCCACGACAATATCCCCGGCACGCATGATGGTGTCGGACTCTGGCACGAACATGCTGTCCCCGCGGGTGATCACGGATATGCGGAAGCGGCGTGCGATCTCGACATCGCTCACGCGCTTGCCCTCGACGGCATCGCTCGCCCGGAACTGAACGACCTCCACATCACCCATGCTCGCGAGGTGGTGACCGTGCCCGGCCATGATCTTGTCCAGGAGGTTCTCGGCGACCAGGGTCGTCCCGCACACGTAGTCGAGGCCGAGTTGCTGATAGGTCCGCTCTCGTACCGGGTTATACAGCCGGGCCACGGCGTGCGAGACGCCGAAGATCTTGCGCGCGACCTCGGCCGCCATGAGGTTAGTGTTGTCCAGGTTCGTGACGGCCGCAAACGCGTCGCAGTGACGGATCCCCGCCTCTTCGAGCACGTCCTCGTCGAAGCCAAGACCTTTTATGGTTACGCCGTTGAACAGGGTGCCCAGGCGCTTGAAGGCATCCGGGTCTTTGTCGATGACAACGACGTTGTGACCTTCAACCGATAGCAGTGTCGCCAGCTGCGAGCCGACTCGTCCACTTCCTACGACGATAACGTTCATCTCTGAAGCACTCGCCTCCGCTCACCGGCACACGCGGAACCGCACAAAGCAACAACGACGCGACGCTACTCTCGTCGATAGGCAGTGTCAACAGAAAACGACAACGGGCGCCTCCGGCCATACCGGAGACGCCCGCATCAAGTTTCGCGCTTAGACCGACTAACCGCCGATCTTGAAGATCTTCGTCCCGCACTCGGGGCAGATGCCCTGGGTGGCCGGACGGCCATTCTTCATCGTGATCGCCTGCGCATCCTTCATCTCGCGCTTGGCCTTACACTTCACACAGTAGCCTTCCTTGGCAGCCATGCACCGCTCCTTCCGTGTGTATGAAGCCTCCGGCGTCGCCGAAGGCACGAAGCCCTCTTATCCCCTCGGGGGGCCAATGGTCAGTTTACACGTGTTCAGCATCTTGTCATGCATTCTCCGTCACAAGACCGACGGGCGGAACACCTACGCGTCGTGAACCCTATCATTCCCAATCACGCGCGAGAAGAGCGTCAGCGCGACCGCTCCCGCAAGCGACAGGGCTGCAACCAGCACCGCAGCGCTCATCCAGAAGGGCTCCGGAAAGAGCTGGATGAGCAGATCACCCGCTGGAAACTGCCATGTTCCCGACTCGAAGAACAACCCGTGGAAGCCCGCGAAGAACCTGTCGAAGTCAGTCATCGCGAGCACCGCCGCGACGGGGATGCCCACCACGATCCACACAGCACCGGCCCGCATCACCTGTGCCACACTCGTGCGCTGGCTCGTCTTCCACCGCCAGATGCACCACGCGCCGAGAGCCGCGCTCAGAACCAGCGTGGCCCAACCCGAGGCCGTGATGACGCCCCGGACGTCGTCCAGGTGCGATACCGCGTCTGCCGAGAACCCCTCGCGCGCGCCCACCTGTGCCGGGAGAGGCCCTTCGTTCGTACCGGTCACGTAACCGCGGATCTCTTGGGCCAGCTGCTCGGCGGTTACCGCGTCGAGACCTGAGTTCGTCACCCCGCCTGTCGCTTCGACGAGCGTGCTCGTGACAAGGGGAGCCAGCGCCACTCGCACCGAAATGCCGAGCACGACAAGTGCCAGTGCGAGCCCCACCACAACGATCTCCGCGCGGCGCAGCATCCTTACGACCGGTCGAGACTGTCGGCAGTGACTACACGGTTGCCGCCTGCTCGTGCAGCGGCCGTGAGCGCCGCGTCTGCCGCGTCCATGAGCTCCTCGACGCTCAGGCCGTCGTCCGGGAAGCGAGCTACTCCCACGCTCACCGTGACCCCGGCGTCCTCGACCCGAACCTCCGCGACTGCGTTGCGAATCGTGTCCGCCGTCATGCGAACTTCCTCTGCCGAGGGCGTGGCTCCCGCGCCGTCCTCGGCAAGGATGATCGCGAATTCCTCGCCGCCGAAACGGGCCACGACGTTAGTCTCCCGCACGCCGCCGCCAGATGTCGTCGCCACGGCAAGCGACATCGCGTACGAGATCTCGCGCAGAAGCCGGTCGCCTCGTTCGATACCGAACAATCGGTTGAACCGGTCGAACTCGTCAACGTCGACGAACAGAACCGACAGCGAGCGCGAATCGCGCTCGGCACGCAAGAGTTCCCTGGCAAGCGCGCGCAGGAAGTAGCCACGGTCGTAGAGCCCGGTCTTCTCGTCGATGATCGATGCGGCGGCAAGCTCCTCTTCCCTGCGTCTGAGGGAACCGGTGACGAGTGTGGCCACCGTGGCAGTACCGGCAAGAACTGTGAGCTGCCAGCCGTAACGCACGGCGACGAATGTGAGATCGAGGTGCAGAGCGCCATCGATGTACGGCATCTCGACGTGAGGAATCAACCCGAAGTACTCGCCCCACACGACGAATCCCAGAGCCACCGAGCAGAAGCCGGCCATGAGCCACGCGTGCCAGCGACGCGGCAGGATGAAGGCCGCCTCGAGGATGAACAGTGAGTACATCGCCCAGAACCAGGAATGGATGCCGCCGCTGTAGTAGACGAGCACGGTCACCACGACCGCATCGAACATGAGCTGCGCGTGATTGAGGATCGCGATGTTGCCCAGTCTTCGATACGTGGCCTGATAGAAGGCGTTGTAGGCGAGTACGAACATGAGCGCAGCCGCGGGCACGGTCATGTTCGCCCAGAGCACGGACATGGGAACCTCGAGGGTATAGGCCCACGCGGCGAGGATCGAGTAGATGGAGAGCGCGGCGACGATCGCCCATCGCACGCGGATGACGAGGCCGACCCGTTCTATGTTGGCCTGCAGCGCCTCGATGTCGTAGCGGGTGCGCTGTTCGCGCCACGACACCATGACCCGGCGCTGGAGCATCTTGGTGAAGCGGTTCTGACTCACCGGCACCTCCGGCGATGGGCGTGTTCCCCGCGCAAGGGGGTGTGTTCCAGGCGTGTGTGAGTGTACCGTCCCCGTTCGGCGATGGGCAAACCGGCGGCGCTGCGGTGAGCGAGAGGGGGAGGGGGTAGTTTCGACGCTCGCACACTATGGAACAGTTGTTCCAGAGTGTCAGAGCGTTCCCCAACAAAGGGGCGGTATACTTGCTCCGCCCCTGATCTCCCGCCCCAAGAAGGACCTGAACCGTGGACCTCGTCTCGGCCCAAGAGACCATCTTGCGCCTGCTCGACACCATGACGAGACTGGGACGCCCCCTCGAGGCTCTCCTGCTCGCCTGGGCCCTGGTTCTCGCGGTCGTGGCGATAGTCCCCGCCCTGCGACGCTGGCTTCCGCACGCGATCTCGGTAGCGGCGCTCATCCTGCTCGCGGGTGAAGGCCTGCTCGCCTGGTTCCACTGGCAGCTCTATCAGGCGGCCATCGTGGTGAGCCCGGAGACCGGCTCGATCACCGGGCGCGTCGCGGTACCACTGTGGGTGGAGTCCGAGAAGCTCTACGTGTGGGCGCTCATCGTCGCCGTCATGGCGCTTGCCATGCGACGCCACCGCGACGAGCTGCGACCCGGCGTCTCCCTCATTCTTGCGGGGCTCATGGCCGGGGCGGCTTTGTGGGGTCGCCCCTTCACCGACCCGCTGCCGCAATTCCTCGGCCAGTACGCGAGCTATCTGCAGGCGATGGCAAGCGGTCAGCTCCAGTATGCGATGCCGGCGTACCAGGGCATGGAGGGATCCCGGCAGTTCTACTACAACTCCTGGTACATGTGGGTGCACCCTCCGCTGCTGTTCCTGAGCTACGGCGCGTTCGTCATCTCGTTCGTCGCCACGGTGCAGATGGTGCGCACGCGCTACTCGGCGTTCGAAACGACCGCGTACCGGTGGGCGCGGCTCGGATACCTGCCGCTGACGTTCGGCATGCTGCTGGGCTTTCCCTGGGCGATTCTGGCGTGGTCGGGCGAGTCGTGGTGGTGGAGCGGCAAGGTCAACATGTCGATCATGATGTGGTTCCTCTACACCGCGTACCTGCACGCCCGGCTCTACCTGCGCAGACGCGGGATGTGGCGCTGGGTTGCCGCACTCGCGATCCTGTCGTTCATCGTGCTCGTGCTCACGTATCTGGCCACCTACATCGTGCCCGGCGCACATAGCTACGCGTGAGAAGGGGGTGCCCCAAGCCATGACGACTCCGTACGCAGAGCCCACCGACCGCGAGGTCGTACTCCGTCGCAGCTGGGACTTCTCGCTCACCGTGGCGACCGTCGTGCTGCTGGGCGGCATCGGCCTGCAGTCGTTCCTGGGCACCCTGTACGCGTGGTGGGCCCAGCGCGCCGCCGCGGGATGGGAGCAAAGCGCCGACTACGTGCGCTTCGTCGACGGAATGAACGCGATCGCCGCGCCTCAGATCGTGCTGCTCGTCGTCGTGATGGGGCTGTGCGTGCCCAAGCGGTTGTTCTCGCGCACCGCGCTGCTGACGGTCTCGGCGCTCATGCTCGTCGCCGGGCTGGGGGCCCGGGCGCTCACCGGATCTGCCACGAGCGGCCTGGGCGTCTACCTGGCGCTGGCGGCCCTCATACAGGTCGCAGTCATCGCACTCACGATCGCGGGAGCGCGGGGCCCCTCGTACCTCACCGAGGGTCGCCTCACTAAGACCGGCTCGGGTCTTCTGCATCTGGGGTTCATCGTGTTCGCGTTCGTCGTGGTTGCGCTCCAGCGCTCCACGTTCATGCTGCCGGTGTTCTGGGTCTCTGCCGTACTGACGACCGCAGGCATCGTGCTCTCGTTCTATGCGGAGAAGTTCGCGGTTCGACGCACCCGGCGCATCGACAGCGAGACCGAGGACGAACTCGACGAGTTCTGAGCCCTCGGATGCGTGTTCACGTGTGTCGACGCACGCGCCTAGAGATCCCGGATGACTCCCATGACGAGCTTGACGGCGTTCTCGATGTTCTCGGGCTGCACGTTGTCGGTGGTATCGGTGGCCCAGTGCCAGTTGGGCAGCCGCCCGTTGATGTCGAACGCCATGATGCTCATCGCCTTCAGGCCGCGGGCGAGCGCCGGTGTGGCGTCGGTCGACAGCCCCTTGTACTCACGGCCCTTCGCAAGGATCTCCTCCTCGCGAGAGGTGCGACGCACGGCGCTCACGAGCCTGCGATCTGCGCGGTAGCGGCGAGCCATACCCTCCCGGGTGACCCAGTACAGCGTGCCGGTTCCCAGGTTGTCGAGATTGATGATGTAGGCTCCGCGCAAGTCGCTCTCGTACTCCTTGATGAAGGCCTTCATGCCCACCGTGCCCACTTCCTCGGCTCCGGTCGCCACGAACCAGACCTCCTTCTCGCCCAGAGAGCGGTCCACGTGCTCGGTGATGCGCTTGCGAATGCGTGACGCCTCGTTAGCCGCGAAGTCCGGGTCGCCGAACGGGTCGTCGCCGGCCCATCCGCCCTTGAAGCCCAATCCCTCGTCGTCGTCCTCGAAGCCGTCCCACGAGCCTATCTTGCGGCCCTCGTCGCGGGCGTCGAAGCCTTCGCCCACGCCCAGCCACGCGCTCACGTCGGCGTCCCGCTCCTTCCTGCGTCCCTTGCCGAAGAAGCCCTTGCGCT
>JBGSMX010000024.1:0-6589 GCA_041739935.1 Coriobacteriia bacterium
GATCTCGACACGGCGCTGCGCGAGCTCGGCTTCAGCGCGAGCAACGTCGCTGACCGCGTGAGAGCTGCGGTGCAAGTCGTGTGAGCTGCGACGACGTGCGGTGTAACTGAGAGGAGTGGTCGCGTGGCCGGGACGCGCAAGAGCGACGACGAGTGGCGGGCGATTCTGACCCCCGAGCAGTTCCGGGTACTTCGACGCGCCGGCACCGAGCCGGCGTTCGCGGGCGAGTACACCGACCTGGAGGACACCGGTGTGTACCGCTGCGCGGGCTGCGATGCGGAGCTGTTTTCCTCGGCAGAGAAGTTCCACTCGGGATGCGGGTGGCCCAGCTTCACCCGACCGGTCGAGCCCGACGTGGTGATCGAGCATGTCGACGACTCGTTTGGCATGGTTCGCACCGAGGTCCTGTGTGCGTCGTGCGAGGGGCATCTGGGACACGTGTTCCCGGACGGCCCGCTACCACTGGGGACGCGGTACTGTATCAATTCGATCTCGCTGAATTTCGAACCCGCAGAGTAGCGCAGTCGCGAATTCAAGGTGCCGTGCTACCAGCGCAAACGAGTACACTTGTAGTGGAGGAACTTCTCGGAGGACCGTGACGCATTCGGGCGGTGGGGGCGTGGACCTGGCTCGCGACAGGGTTAGCAGCGACGAGCAGAAACAGGCTGCAGCGCGCAGCGCGCTCAAGTACGTCGTGCCCGGCACGTACCTTGGAGTTGGGACCGGTTCGACCGCCGCGCATTTCATCCGGGAGCTGGCTGCCGCCTCGCTTCCGATACGAGGGGCCGTGCCGTCGTCCGATGCCACGGCCGTGATGCTGCGAGAGCACGGGCTGCCGGTCACCGACCTCGTGGAAGTTGGTCGCCTGCCGGTCTACGTTGATGGTGCAGATGAGGCTGACGGGGAGTTGCGCCTGATCAAAGGCGGCGGCGGCGCGCTTACTCGCGAGAAGATCGTGGCGTGCTCGTCGGACCTGTTCGTCTGCATTGTCGACGAATCCAAACTGGTCGAACGCCTGGGGGCCTTTCCTGTTGCTGTCGAGGTGATTCCCATGGCGGCCGTTCACGTGCAGCGCAGGGTGCTGCGGCTGGACGGGCACGCCCACCTGCGTGAGAGCTTCGTGACTGACAACGGGAACCTCATATTGGACGTGCACGGGCTCGACCTCACGGATCCGGAGGCCACGGAACGGGCCCTCGATGGTATCGCCGGTGTCGTGGCGTGCGGGCTGTTCGCACGCAGAACGGCAGATATTTTGCTTGTCGGAACCCGTTCAGGAACCGAAAGGTTCGAAAGGCCGAGGTCGGGGGCTTCCGCAGACTGGCCGTAACGGTCGGCCTGTTGGTATCCGTGTCGGCTCAGACCGACGTGTGCGCTACTGTCCTGACAGTGCAGAAGACAGACAACGAGAATGAGACTCACACAGCGAATGCACAGTTCGGCCGAGAGCGACGTCATCGGCGCGTTCAAGCGCTACGGGCTGGTGCTCATTGCGATCCCCGCGGTCGTCGTAGCCGTTATCGTTGGCTACATAGTGCACGACGTCATTGTTCGCGACTTCGGTGAGGTCTTTGCCGCAGGCATGAAAGGAACCGTTGCCGAGGCCTGGGAATTCGACGAGTTCACCGTCGATACCGGCAGCGAACCCTATCGGCACTTCGATCAGATGGTCGAAGAGCGGATCCAGGGCAACCGGCTGACGGCCACGCGGGTCCAGTCCCCCGACGGCACGGTGATTTACTCCACCACTCCCGCCGAGGTCGGCACGGTGATACCTCTCACGGACGCGACGTCTCAGGCGGCCAGGAGGGGCAAGGTCACTGCGGTGACCGTTTCGGAGCACGAACTGCTTTCCAGCGGCGGCAGCAACCTGCTCGTGGTCGGACCGATCCAGTTAGAGGGCAGCCCTGGAATCGCGGGTGTAGTCACGGCGCTCAAGCCATATTCGACGGTCAGGCCAAGCATTCGCGCCTCGGTCTTCACTGTAGTGTTCGTTGTGCTCGTGGGCGCGATCGTCACCTACACCTTCCTCAGGCTGCTTGTGGCGCGCGCCGAACGCGAGCTACTTGCGAGTCGTGAGCGCGTTCAGAACGTCAACGAGCGCCTGGGCAGATCGCTCAGCGATATGGAGCGGCACTTCCTCGGCACACTGAGCGCGCTCAACGCTGCCGTAGATGCGAAAGACCGCTACACGGCACGTCACTCGCTGCACGTCGCGGACTATGCCTGTGCTCTGGGGCTCCGCATGGGCCTGGGCGATGAGGTCAAGTCGCTGGAGCGTGCGGGGCTGCTGCACGATATCGGCAAGATCGGCGTGCCCGAGACCGTCTTGCAGAAGCCGGGAGATCTGAGCGCCGATGAGTATGCGGCGGTCATGGAGCACAGCCGGATCGGTGCGACGATGATCGAGACCGTTCCGTTTCTCAGGGATATCGTGCCGGCGGTGCTCGGTCACCACGAGCGGTGGGACGGGAGTGGGTATCCTGACGGGCTGGCAGGCGAGGACATTCCTCCGCTCGCCCGGATTCTGTCCGTGGTCGATGCGTTCGATGCCATGACCACGAGTCGCCCGTACCGCAGCCCCGTGTCGATCACGGAAGCCCGAGAGGAACTCATGCGCGCCCGGGGCACCCAGTTCGATCCGGATGCCACCGACGCGTTCGTCGCGCTGATCGACGAGGGTGCCATCCTGGTGCGGGACGTCCGGTTCGTAGGCTGACCGTTCGTGAGTTGACTCCGTTGGTAGGCCGAATCCGTTGGTACGCTGACTTCAACGCAGTAGAGTGCTATAGTTCTGCTTCCAGCGAGTTCGTCGGGTCGGTCGAATCGCGATCGCGCCCGTGGCAGTCGGAGGCCGCACATGCTCTCTATTGCGCTACCCAAGGGTTCGCTCGAAGAACAGACGATCTTGCTGTTCAATCAAGCCGACATGACGATCGGCAAGTCGAGTCGGGCGTACAACCCCACGATCGACGACCCCCGTATCGCTCGTGCGAAGATCTTGCGACCTCAGGAGATTCCGCTCTACGTGCAGGAGGGCTATTTCGATCTGGGCATCTCCGGTCACGACTGGGTGTGCGAGAGCGGCGCCGATGTTGTAGAGGTCGCGGAACTTCCGTACGCGAAGACAGGCACCGGATTCGTGAACATGGTACTTGCGGTGCCGGAAGACTCGCCCATCGAAAGTGCGCGCGACATCGCTGTCGGCAGCCGCATTACAACGGAGTTCCCACGCACCACGAAGGCGTTTTTCGACAAGCTCGGTATCGAGGTGGATGTGCGCTTTTCCTACGGAGCGACCGAAGCCAAGGTGCCCGAGATGATGGACGCGCTCGTGGATCTGACCGAGACCGGATCTACGCTGCGACGCAACGGACTCAAGATCGTGGACACCATTCTCACGTCGACTACCCGCCTGATCGCCAACAAGCAGGCGTGGGAGGATTTGGACAAGCGCGCCGCGATCGAAGAGGTGCGCACGCTGCTCCTCGGCGTGATTGAAGCGCGGGGCAAGGTGCTGCTCTCGATGAATGTTGCGCAGGAGCGGCTGGACGAGGTGATCGCGCAGCTGCCCGCGATGAAGCGGCCCACGGTCAACCGGCTGTACGGATCCGACGACTACGAGGTGACGACTGTCGCCGAGAAGGCCACCGTCAACGAGCTGATTCCCCGCCTGAAAGCTGCGGGTGCCGAGGATCTGCTCGAGATGTCGATCAGCAAGATCGTCAGGTAGACGCGGTTTCGGGCACGTGCGCTTCGAGGCCGTAGGTCACGCGAGCCCATTCCCCCCACGCGCTGTAGACGATCGCCCGGAGTCCGGTGGCGAGGAGCCCGGTCGCGCCCGTGATCACTGTGAACGCCAGGTAGCTGGCACTCGCCTCGGCCATTCCGGCGGGGTCGGGCACCACGCCAAGCGCATGGACCGCCTCGGCCAGGTAGCGCCACGAGAGCGCGAGCAGCGGCAGCTCGATGAGCAGGGGCGCAAGCGCGATGGCGGTTGCCTTCACCGTGGTCATCCCACCTTGTGACAGCGGACGCAGCACCTCGCGAAAACGCACGCCCTCCCGCGGTGTCCGGTAGAGGTTGTAGCGCACGATCGCAGCCTGCACGATCGGGGTCACGAGCGCTCCCGCAAGTATCGCGATCAGTGCGAGCAGGCCGAACGCCGGGATCATCGCATCGGCCACGACCGTGCCGATCTGCTGCTGCACCACCAAGGGATCGTGGTAGGGTGTTGCCGCGATTGCGGCCAGCTCCCGGCTCAGGGGGCCGAAGATGCGCGCTGCCACGAACAGCGAGCCGCCCACCGCGAGCCCCACGGATAGCGGCAGCGTCCACGCGTACGTCATCAGTGTCGCCCACATGCCCGTCACGAGGCGGTCGCCGGTCAGCTCTATCGGCGGCGTCTCGTCCGCCCGACCCCACGCTAGATTCCGCTGATGGTCGAGCATCCAACCCATGAACCACAGGGGCCCCGCCAGGGGCACAAGCCCGACGAGGAGCGCCAGCAGAGTTCGGCCTGTGGAGCGAGCCGAGCTGAACGGGGAGAGCGCGGCTTTGAGCACAATTCGCCTTTCGGTGGTCGTGTGGGCATCGTAGCGCGAAGCAGGGTGCGCCCGCGATGGCCGCTTGACGCAGCGCGGTAGATGCAGCTAACATATAGGTGACTTACATATAGGTGAGGGAGACCTGCACATGGAAGATGCCGGGGACTACGGGAACGCTCGCAGAACATGCTGCGGCGCACGCCACCGTCGTGGGGGGGCAGGGCGAGGAGCGCTCGCCGAGCCTGCCGTTCTCGCGGCGCTGCTGCGCAGCGGCGGACACGGGTACGACCTCCGCCGCACGATCGCCGAACTGAGCAGAGAAGAGATCGACGTCGATCAGGGCGGGCTCTACCGCATCCTGCGACGCATGGAAGATGAAGGCTTCGTGCATTCAACGTGGTCCGAAGGCGATGCGGGCCCGCAGCGCCGGGAGTACGAGTTGACGGACCAGGCTCGCGACCTGGCCAAAGACTGGATCACGCATCTGAGAGAACGGGAGCATCTGGCCAGCATGCTGGCGAACATGCTCGAAGACGCGCTGGTGGTAAGCGCGCAGGCGGTTGAAGAATAGGAAGGTGGCAGTGATGCCAAGATTCGACGGTACGGGCCCGAGGGGCGAAGGTGCGATGAGTGGCGGCGGTCGCGGAAGGTGCATTGCGCCTCGGGATGAAGCGCCGGTAGCTCGCGGAAGGGGATTCGGAAACGGTGCGGGGAATCGGGGGCTCCGCGGACGTCTATTCGGCGGTCGCGGTCGTGGGTTTGGTGCAGGTCGATGAGCATTGCAGTCTCGGCCCTAGGGCCCACGACAGACGATCCGGTCGACGATCATTTCGGACGGGCGCGCTACCTTCTGTTCGTCACCGAGGCGGGCGAGTTGATCGAAGCGATCGACAACTCCACGAACCGCAATGCCATGCAGGGCGCGGGAATCGGTTCGGCCGAGCTGGTCTCCAACCACAAGGCGGTTGCCGTGATCACCGGGCACCTTGGACCCAAGGCGTTCGCTGCTCTTTCCTCGGCAGGTATACCGGGATACTCCGGCAGTGGCATGTCCGTGCGCGATGCGGTGAATGCGTTCGCTGCAGGCAGCCTCAAGCCTCTGGATGAGGCGGGCCCGGCGCACGGCGCCTAGTCCCGGGCCGGTTGCAGGTGGTGCTTCAGACAAGATCGACACAATTTGGAGGACACGATGACAGGTACCATGGTGATTGCCGTTCCCACGGTCGGGACCGGCGGGCTGGACTCGGAGCGTTCGGGCCATTTCGGGCATTGCGACTGCTTCACGGTCATACACACCGACGGCGACGAGATCGTCGAGATCCGCACGGTCGACAACCCGCCTCACCAGGAGGGCGGCTGTCTGCGGCCCGTCAATCTGCTCGCGGGCGAGGGTGTCACGGCCCTCGTGGTTGCGGGGATGGGCGGCCGTCCGCTCGCCGGCTTTAACGATGTCGGCATCGCGGTCTACTTCGAGAATCAGACGCCCGGTGTGGGCGACGTGATCGCCATGCTGCTCAACGACGAGCTGCCCGTGATGGACGCGCGCAACGCGTGTGGTGGGCACTAGGGTGGAGCGTTCTGCCGCTCTGACCATAGCCGTCGCCTCGGGGAAGGGCGGGACTGGCAAGACCCTGCTTGCCTCGAACCTGGCGGCGGTCATCGCCGCATCGGGGTCGACAGTCGCGCTGGTAGACTGCGACGCCGAGGCACCCAACGACCACCTGTTCTCCGAGACGCGGGTCGATGCCGTCGAGCCGGTCCGGGTCACTACCGCGCTGGTCGATGCCGAGAAGTGCACCGCGTGCGGCGCGTGTCGTGACGCATGTGCGTACGGCGCGATACGCATACTGGGCGATACGGCTCTCGTCTTCGACGAGCTCTGTCACGGGTGCGGCCTGTGCAGGCTCGTGTGTCCGAGCAAGGCGATCAGCGAGCCCCGCCGCAGCGTGGGGACCGTTGAAGTCGCGCGGGCTCACCGCGAGGGCACGGGTGAGGTTGACGGCGGTGACGCACCTGGCGCCGGCGGGCTCGTGGTGGTGACC
>JBGSMX010000025.1:0-19221 GCA_041739935.1 Coriobacteriia bacterium
GTGCCGCCCGCCGCGCCGAGAAGTCCGCCGAGACCAGATGCTCGAGCACGTCCCCCTCACGCCTCGCCAGCGCGATGGCCACGACATCGGTAGCGGTGTCGAACGCGACCACGAGGCCGCTCACGGCGTGGACACCGCCACTACGCCCTCGAGACGGGATGCGACTCCGAACCAGTCCCGCGCGAGTTGCCCTCCGCGGGTGCCTCGGCCGGCAATATCGATGCGACGTTCGGTGTCACCTTCGATGGTGATGCGTACGAGCACGCGGTCCCCGGGGTCCGCCTGGGGAAACTGGTCGCCCCACTCGACGATCGACACGCCGTCGGCCTCAAGCGTTCCATAGTAGTCGACATCTTCGAGCTGCTCGGGCCGGTCCAGGCGGTACAGGTCGAAGTGGTAAAGCGGGATGCGCCCCTCGTGCACGAGCATGATGTTGAACGTCGGGCTGGTGACCGGCTCGCTCACGCCCAGCCCTGCTGCAAGTCCCTTGGCCAGCACGGTCTTCCCCGCGCCAAGATCCCCGGTCAGCAACAGCACATCACCGGGTGCGACCAGCGGCGCGAGCTCCGAGCCCAACCGCCTCGTGCCCGCATCGTCCCTGGTCAGCACCTGGAACGCGCCCACCGGTATCACTCCTCGAAGAGCGTGTCGGGCCGGGAATCCTCGGCAGAATCGGACGAGAGCAACGTGCCGAGCAACGCGAAGTCCTCGAAGAGCACATCGCGCTTGCTCCGGTCGTAGAGAGCCGCTGCCGGGTGGAAGATCGGCAGGACGGTGAACCTTCCGGCACGCTGCACGCTGCCGCGCAGCCGGGTGATTCCGGTGGTAGTGCGCAAGACGAACTTCGTGGCGAAGTTGCCCAGGGTGACGATCACGCGGGGGTCTATGAGGCGTGTCTGTTCCCTCAGAAACGGGGTGCATGTCTCGATCTCGGACAGCAACGGGTCCCGATTGTCGGGCGGCCGGCACTTGAGGATGTTCGCGATGTAGGTCTCCGACCGGTGCATGCCTATGGAATCGAGCAGCTCGTCGAGCAACTGACCCGCTGCGCCCACGAACGGCTCGCCTTTCAGGTCCTCGTTGCGCCCCGGTGCCTCGCCTATGAACAGCAGATCCGCATCCACGCGCCCGACCCCGAAGACCAGCGTCGTCCGCGTGTCCCCCAGCGGACACCGGTGGCAGTCGCCGATCAGTTCACGAAGCTCGTCGAGGCTCGCACAGCCCAGGCCCATTCGGAGATCCCCTCTTAGAGCCAGGTCGTCACTTCTTCGAGCGGGCGTCGCGCAGGCTTACCCGCGGATTCCGCCGAGTGCCCTATCGGAATGATCGCGACCGGAGTAACAGGAGCGCTCAGCCCCAGCGCCTCTCGAACGGCACCCTCATCAAACGCGCCGATCCAGCACGCCGCCAACCCTCGGTCGACCGCTGCGAGCAAGATGTTCTCGGCAGCAGCAGCTGAGTCCTGGATAGCGTAGAGCATCTCGCCCCGGGCGGCATAGCGAGCCGAGGAAGGCCGCGGGTCGACAGAGACGACGATCGTGACCGGTGCTGAGGTCGCCCACCGCTGATGTAACGCAGCAGCAAGCCGCTCGCGTGCAGCTGCGGTCTTCACGACCGTGAAGCGCCAGGGCTGGATGTTGCCGGCAGATGGGGCACTTACCGCGGCGAGCAGAAGCGCACGCACGTCTTCATCCGAGACTGCTAGCTTCGAATTGAAATGCCGGACGCTGCGACGCTTGGCGATCACTTCGGCGAACTCCATGGACACTCCCGTTCAACTGTTCGGCTGGACCCTGGCAGGCGGGGCTGCGCTCCATTCTAAAACAAGGGAATATACAGTCCACATCGAACATCTGGCATGAGGGGGTGACGTGGAAATATGAGCATGCAGCGACCTGACGTGACCGATGAAGATATCGGGATGCGCACATTCCAGCTCCGCAAGGCGAGAGCCGTGGAGCGGGCTATCGACAGACTTCGCCACGCACTGAAGACCGAGTGGGCTTCGCTCGAGAGCCGCGAGATCGAGGAACTCGAGTGGATACTGGGCGAGCTGTGGGCATATGTCGCCCGCAGCGAGTGGGAGCACCTGCACTTCGGACGTCTCGATATGCACGATGTTCGCGTGATACTGGGACACGGGCGAGAGCTTCGCAAGCACTCGCGCAACGCCGTCGACATTCTCAACGATGTCGGCACCATCGTCCGGGACAAAGGCTAGAGACGCCGACCTGACACCGCACGACACGAACGCCGCCCCGCACAGCGAGGCGGCGTTTCTCGTGACTCCGAATGCATCTTCGGACTCGGTCTTGAGCCCGAACGCGAACCCCAACCGGAACGCCCACTGGAGCGCGAAGCGAATCGCGCAAGAAGGCGTGACCCCGAATTCGGTTTCGGGTAGCATCGTGGGGCGGCGTCTTCACCCCCCGGTTGGCGACACCGCCCCACGTATTCACGGCGCAAGAGCACAGTCAGGCGCCATTCTGGCGACTACTGCTTACGGCCCGCTTGCTGCGCGGCCTTCTTGCGCTCGATCTTCTTCTTGACCTTCTTCAAACGGAACAGATCTTCGCGAGCGCGCTCGTCGAGCGTCTGCCTGATATAGCTCACCTGTTCGGTGAGCTGCGGAACGGTGACCTGCTCGAGCGCGTTGACCCGTCGGTTCGTCTTCTGGATCTCCTCGCCGAGTCGCTTGAGCCTGGTCTCGATGTCCGCGTACTCGATGATGACGTCGAGAATCCGTTCGAACTTATCGGCGGTCTCGTCCACCCGGGAGGAGACACCGGTGACCGAGTATCCGCGTGTGAACGACGAGCGAATCGGGCTCTCACCCTTGGTAACAACGGGAACCGATACGCCCATGATCTTCGTACCGGTCATGTCCACGACGATTTCGCCTTTGGTGGCCATTCCCGCGGAACGCAGTGCAACCGTGCCGTCAACGGCCTTCGCAACTGCCAGCGAGTACTGCGCCTCGGAGACTGACTTCTGGAGCGCTTCGGACAGACGCAGGGTCTCGTCCATAACGCCCATGAACTCGATCAGCAGCGCATCACGCTTCTGCTTCAGCAGGTCCATACCCTGCTGGGCAAGCTTGATCTGCTCCCGGCGTTCGAGGAGTTCTGCTCGTGTTGGCCGGACTTCCTCCATGCCTCAAGCCTCCTACAGGTCGCCCTGCTCGCCGGCATTGGGATGGTACTTGTCGATGAAGTCACGCACGCGCTTGAGCTCGCCCATGGGCAGACCGGCCATGAGTTCCCAGCCGATCGACAGCGTCTCTTCGATCGTACGACCCTCGTCGCCCTGACCCACGATGCGCGACTCGAAATCGTCGGCAAATCGCAGGTAGCGGCGGTCGGTGTCGGAAAGCGCTTCCTCGCCCACGATTGCGACGAGTTTGCGCAGGTCGCGACCCTGGGCGTACGCGGCGTACAGCTGGTTCGCCACGGCACGGTGATCATCGCGCGTCTTACCCTCGCCGATACCCAGGTTCATCAGCCGCGACAAGCACGGCAGCGTGTCGATCGGCGGGAACACGCCCCTGCGGTGCAGGTGGCGCGAAAGCACGATCTGGCCCTCGGTGATGTAGCCGGTGAGGTCGGGAATCGGGTGCGTGATGTCGTCGTCAGGCATCGACAGGATCGGCAACTGCGTGACCGAGCCCTTGCGACCCTTGATACGACCGGCGCGCTCGTAGATCGTGGAGAGGTCGGTGTACATGTAGCCGGGGTATCCACGGCGTCCGGGCACCTCTTCACGAGCGGTGGAGACCTCGCGCAGTGCCTCACAGTAGTTCGTCATGTCGGAGAGGACCACGAGCACCTGCAGGTCCTTCTCGAACGCGAGGTACTCGGCGACCGTCAGCGCGCACTTGGGCGTGAGCAGACGCTCGACCGTGGGGTCGTCGGCCAGGTTCAGGAAGAACACGACTCGCTCGAGTGCGCCCGTGCTCTCGAACTGGTCCATGAAGTATGCGGCCTCGCGGTGCGTGATACCCATGGCGCCGAACACGATGGCGAATTCCTCGCCGCTCTTGACCCGCGCCTGGCGGATGATCTGCGCAGCCAGTTCGTTTGCCGGCAGACCGGATCCCGAGAAGATCGGGAGCTTCTGTCCGCGGACCAGAGTGTTCAGACCGTCGATGGCCGAGATGCCGGTCTCGATGAAGTCGGCCGGCTTCTCGCGCGTGTACGGGTTGATCGGCGCGCCGGTGATGTCCAGCCGGGCCTCAGGGATGATCGGCGAGCCACCGTCGATCGGATCGCCCACGCCGTTCAAGGTCCTGCCGAGCAGTTCGGGCGATACGGCGATCTTCGCGACCTCTTCGAGGAAGCGGATCTCGGTCGCATCGACGTCGATGCCCTGGGTTCCTTCGAACACCTGGATGACGGCGATATCGCCCGAGATCTCGAGCACCTGGCCCGAGCGGCGGGAATCGTCCGGCATGCGGATGGCAACCATCTCGTTGTACGCGACACCGTGCACGTCGTTCACGAACACCAGCGGGCCGGTGACGTACGAGATAGTGCGATAGTCGGTCGACACCAGGGACTGCTTGGGCGTCTCCGGCCGTGTTGTTGTCTCCTGCGTCACTTAGTACACCTCGATCCCTGCGATGTCCTCGGCCATTTGGTCTGCGAATCTCGGAAGGTTCTCGATGGCCTCGTCATGAGGTGTCGTCTTCATGATCGCGATCCGGTCCTTGAGCGGAAGCTCGAGGATCTGTCGCAACGACACGCCGCGATTGAGTCCTGCCGCCGCGGCGTCGCTGAAGGCCATGATGACTTTCAGCATCAGATAGCCCTTCTTGGGCGGGCAGTACGCGTCGATCTCATCGAATGCGAACTGCTGCAGGTAGTCCTCGCGCAGCATACGCGCGACTTCCAGAATGACCTTCTCCGACTCGGGCAGCGCGTCAGGGCCAACGAGCTGCACGATCTCCTGCAGCTCCGTTTCCTTCTGCAGCACGCTCATAGCGCGGTCGCGCATTTCCTGCCAGTCAGGGGCGACGTTCTCCTGATACCAACGCCTGATCTGACCACCGTACAGTGTGTACGACTTCGTCCACGAGATAGCCGGGAAGTGCCGCCTGTGCGCAAGTGAGGTATCCAACGCCCAGAACGCGCCCGTCACTCGAAGGGAGTTTTGGGTCATGGGCTCGGACATGTCACCGCCGGCAGGTGAAACGGCACCGACCATCGTGACGGAACCTACTCGTCCGTCATCTCCAAGCGCCTGCACGCGACCACTGCGCTCGTAGAACGCCGCAAGTCGTGTCGCAAGGTAGGCGGGGTAGCCTTCCTCGCCGGGCATCTCTTCAAGTCGACCCGAGATCTCGCGGAGCGCCTCGCCCCATCGGGAGGTCGAGTCGGCCATCATGGCCACGTTGTAGCCCATGTCGCGGTAGAACTCAGCGAGCGTCGCACCCACGTAGATGGACGCCTCGCGCGCCGCAACGGGCATGTTCGAGGTGTTCGCCACAAGAACCG
The DNA here is from genome assembly GCA_041739935.1 of Coriobacteriia bacterium. Classification (GTDB taxonomy): domain Bacteria; phylum Actinomycetota; class Coriobacteriia; order Anaerosomatales; family JAGXFU01; genus JBGSMX01. The sequence goes on from JBGSMX010000025.1 coordinate 5,493, forward strand.
TGCGATCCATAAGCGGGGCTCCCGAACGCGGGTCTTCCAGCTCGGGGAACTCCGTGAGGACCTCGGTCATCTCGTTGCCGCGCTCGCCACAACCGACGTAGACGATAATGTCGACATCTGCCCACTTGGCAAGCGACTGCTGGGTGACCGTCTTACCGGTTCCGAAACCACCCGGGATGATGGCGTTGCCGCCCAGGGCGATCGGGAAGAACGTGTCGAGGATGCGCATACCCGTCGTGAAGGGGTGAGTCGGATCGAGCTTGCGCGTGTAGGGGCGGCCCTGGCGCACCGGCCACCACTGCGACATGCGAATCTCCGTACCGTCCTCGAGCTTCGCGATCAGATCGTCAACCGTGTAGTCGCCCTCGGGCACGACCGACGCGATCTTGCTCCCCTTGGCGCGTGACGGGATCATCACGCGGTGCAGGATCGTCTGACCCTCGGGTGTCGTCCCGACAACATCGCCGGGTCCGACTTCCTGGCCGACCGTCGCGGTCGGCGTGAAGTGCCACTTCTTCTCCCTATCCAGCGCGGATGCAACGGTGCCGCGCTCGATGTAGTCGCCGCTCTGAGCGGCCACGACCGGGAGGGGACGCTGCACGCCGTCATAGATTGACGAGAGCAGGCCCGGGCCGAGCTCAACCATGAGTGGACCCTCTGTGGATTCGACTTGATCGCCGACCATCAGACCGGAGGTGTCCTCGTAAACCTGAATCGTCGCATAGTCGCCCTCAAGGCGGATGACTTCACCCATGAGACCCTGAGCGCCAACGCGGACCACGTCGTACATCTTGGCACCGAGCATGCCCTGCGAAACGACGACAGGTCCAGTGATCTTTGAAATCTTTCCGAGAATCATCAGCCTCGCCTCAGTGTGATGTCGAATCCAATAGCTCTCCTGATCAGGCGCGATAGATACGCCCGGTGATCCTCACCCATCGCGAGCTTCTCCTTGATCGGCAAGGAGATCACGATGGGCCGGTAAATCGAGTCGATCTTGCTCTGAGTACGCTCGTCAATCGCCGCCATCATCTTCTCGTTCACAGCGATGATGCCACTGGCCTCATCGTCGATGAGCGAATTCAGAATCTTGCGGGCCATCTCGCCCGAGTCGGCGACTTCTACGTCGACACCCGCGAGACGGAATCCGTCTGCCGTGTCCGAGTCAGTGAGCACAATGAGCTTATACAAGGATCAGCTCACCCCTCACTCGTTCCTCGGGCATGCCCACGGCCTTGCCCTTGACGATGATGCGCAGGTTCGTGACTTCGTTTTGCTTGGCCCACAGATAGGCGATCGCCACTCCGACGCCTAGAGGGTCACCGATGCCCATCGCGAGCGCCTTGCGCATGAGATGGTCCTCGAGCGCCCGCTCAAACACGGCGATCGAGTTCTCCTCAAGGAACTTCACGGCCGCCTCATCGAGCGCCTTGCCGTACGGCGTCCCCTTGAGCCGGTTCAGAACCTCATCCACATCCGACATGCGCGCCAGCTCTTCGTAGAGGTCCCGCTTGATGGCTTGACCGCCCTCAAGGAAGAATCTCCCGACCTCGATATTCTCCACGTCTGCCTTCTGAAGGCGGAACACGGTCACCAGGTTCGTGATATCGACCTGCATGCGCAGAAGCTTGCGCGCGAGCTTGGTGTTCTCACTTCGCCGACCCAATCGCTTGTCGGCCCAGTCGCTGTAGTAGCGGTCCATGGCCAGCTCGAGATCGGACAGTTCCCCGCTGCGCATGAAGTCCATGTAGCCCGATCGCATCGCGGATGCGAACGGCAGACCCCAGGTCACAGCGGTGTCGATGACCGCACGAAGATCGCTCGTCATCGAAAGCGCATCAAGATCGACCCGCGTGAGGAAGCCCGCGGGTAGTAGGCCCTCGGCAATCTCCTCGGCCGGCAGCTGCATGTGCTTGCCTCGCAGAATCGTCTTGATGTTGAAAACGTCCCACCTGCCCAGAAGGGTTGTCAGGATATACGCGGCCTCCTCATTGAGGAAGCCGTTCACCTTCTGGAACGTACGCACCATGTTGTTCTTGAGCGCCTCGTCAACGGCCGCTGCGTCGCGGCTCTTGATGATGGCGTCTTCGATTTCCGGGGCGTAGTCCGTCTCGGATAGATCCTGAATCAAGCTGTTGACGTTTGCCGCTGCAATCAGCCCGTCAAGATAGGAACGGTCGAGTAAGCGTGCTCGCATCCCCCGGATGCGAGCGTTCGCGTACCCGTAGTCCTTGCCGCCAGAAGCTTCCTTGCGAGCGGTCGCTGCACTTGCGCTCATGAGAACAGGATCTCCGCGACGTCAGCCTGAGCAGACTGCTTCACCTTCTCGAGACGATCCTCGAAGGTGTTGCGACGCCTGATGCGTCCACCCTGCATGGCGACCACAAGGCCCCCACGCGTCGTGATCTCCGGCTTGACCTGGGCATCTACACCCAGCGCCGAGAGTGTGGACTTGGCCAGCGCCTCATCGGCAGGATCTACCAAGACCTCGACGTCCCCACTCATACCCTTGAGCGCCTCCTGCGCAAGTGCCTGGAATGCAGCCGCGTAGTCGCTGCTTCCACGCGCGCCGGACAGCAAACCGAGCGCTTCTTCGAAGGCCGTGTCGACCGCGACTTCCTTGACGGCGGCGACCTTCTTCTTTCCCTCGAGCTTGGCGGCATTGACGGACTGAGACGCTTCGGATCGCGTCACCTTCTCGGCCTGCTCAAGTCGCATGGCGCGGATGTTCTCGGCGTCGTCAGACGCCTGCTCCGCAATAGCCCCCGCCTGATCCCGGGCGTCCTGAAGGACGGTCGCGATCTCCGTATCGGCCTGCGCTTCGAGCGCTTCGAAAATGTCATCAAGTGCCATGTGTCCGGTTCCTTCCGCTTTACGCGATTTGAGTTGCGGCTGCTTTGCGTTAGCCGCTGATCATGATTGCGGAGACGAAACCAAGCAGAACGATAATCTCAGGCAGTGCCTGCAGGGTGATGATCCAGATCGAGACCTCGGGGCGCTCGGCGAGCGTGCCAGCACCTGCGGAACCGATCTTTGCCTGCGCGTAGCCGGCACCCAGTGCCGACAGGCCCATGGCAAGACCTGCTGCCATGGCCTTACCGACCGTGGCCTGCCACTCAACGGGCGCTTCTGCTGCTGCTTCCTCTGCGAACGCCACCAACGGAACCAGCATGGTCAGCACGAATGTGCTGCCAAACACCCATTTTGCGAGCCGATTCTTGATCATGCGCTCTTTTCACCTCCGGTTTTCGTGAACGGACTGTACATCTGATCGCCAGTCTCATAGAACTTCCCGAAGAACTCCAGGAAATTGAGACGGAGAGCATGGATCGAGGGGCTGAACGCAGCGATGACGAAGTTCAGCCCGTGAAGCACGATGGCTATGAGCGCACCCATCACGATGTTGCCGCTCTTAGCAACGATCGAGTTGACGGCGTCTGCAAAGATGGCGCCGGCCAGACCGACCGCCATGATTCGAATGTAGCTCGCTATATGAGCAACGGACTCGACGGTCTCGACAACACCCATGACGCCACCGCCGCGTACCGCAAAGACGAAGCCGCCGAGCATGACGATCGCGAACACTACCTGACCGATCAGTCCCCAGGTACCCCACGCACCGCCCACGGCCATGAAGCCGGCCATGATGATCGCGCCGAGCAGGAAGGTGAGGATGCCACCCTTCTCGTACAGATGCTTCCGGTGCTTCGTGCGCACGGCGTTGATGATGCCCGTGACAAGACCGAGCATGACGTGTACGACACCCACTGCGATGGCCAACAGCATGAACTGGTTGACCAGCTCGACCCTGTTGAATGGCAAGGTGACGCCCATGACCGTGATTTCCGACACCCAGTCGAGATAGTGGCTCATCAGGTCACCGAAGAACTCGCCGTAAATCACGCCGAATGCGACAACCATAGTCGCCGCTGGTCCGAGGACCGATGTGGCGAGCTGAATGGCAGGATTCTCCTTGAACCGCAGGCGCAGCCAAACGACGATCCCAAGCATGATCAGACCGTATCCGACGTCACCGACGATCATGCCGAAGAACAGCGGATAGAAGATGAACAGCATCCATGTCGGGTCGATCGTGCCGTATCGCGGTCCACCGCCGTAGACGCTCAGGAGCGCCTGGAACGGTTCGACGACCTTCGAGTTCTTGAGAGCTACCGGCGTCTCCGCGTAGTCCTCTTCCTTGATTTCGGTCTGGTTGATGATGAGATCCTCGCCCCAACGCGACGTGATCTCCTGACGCAGGGCCTTGACCTGATCAACCGGAATCCACCCCGTGATCACGAAGGCATATTCCGTGCGACCGAACTTGGGAATGGCCGCAATCTCCTCGGTCTTGTCGATGAGGACGTCGCGGATGGTGGTCAGCTTGAGCTGCCACTGGTGGGACATCTTCTCGAGTTCGGTGGTCACCGACTTGAGGTCGTTGGGCAGGTTCTTGCGGCGCTCGAGCAGCTCCTTGTAGGCGATGTCGAACGGCATGTCCTGGAACTCCTGCGGCAACCGGATCTGGTTCACATTCTCCATGGAAAGGAACTTGTGCACCGGCTCCGCGTAGTTCTTGCTGAAAACGACGATAGCCGCAGTAGTGTCCTCGTCCACATCGGTGGACACGATCTCGCACTGCTTGTGCGTGAGCTTGTCCAGCTCTTCCTTGAGCTGTTCGAGGCCTGCCTTGTAGCGACGCTCCACGAGAAGTGCGACCGACTCGTAGGCCCCGGTCGTGATGATCTGCTTCGCCAGAGGCTGAATCTTGTGAAGGATCGGCTCGTAGCGCGCCAGCAGAGCCATCTCAGACTCAAGCGAGGTGTGACTCGTGGCGAGTGCCGAGGTGCGATCCTCGACTTCCTCGATCACTGTAGCCACTTCGCCAGCCAGCTGGTCGCTGTCCATCGCGTAGAGACGATCATACTCCTTGCGGCGCTCGTCCTTGCTCATCGGGGTCTCTGCCCGATGCAACGCCTTCAGGATCGCTCGTACCCGAATCAGAAGCTCGTCCATGCGCTCCTGATCCCGCTGCTGCTCTTCGTAGACTTCCATGCGATCCAGAGGCATTTCGCCCGACTGGATTTTGCGGGTGAGATCTTCGATGTGCAAGCTCCCCTGTTCGTGGATCATGCTTACCACGTCGAAGAACAGGTTCTTTGGACCGATGATCTCCACTTTTGCCATTGGGACGAGCACTGGCTTCACACCCCCCGTGGGCCAACCGGCTTGGCCCGCTCGGCACTTAAACGCTTGTTACTGTCTCCACGACGAACTTGGCCGCCTTGGCCGAACGCTCTGCCGCCTGGCGCTTCAGTCCGACGATCTCGGTGTCGGCGCCCTCGCCGATCAGCACGATCTCGCGATCCACTTCTGCCAGAACGGTCTTCTGATGCTCGGCCGCGAGACGCTCACTCTCTTCTTCGGCCTTGTGGATGGTCTCCACGGCCTTCTTGCGAGCGGCAGCTACGATATCCTCGGCCTCGCGCTTTGCCGTAAGCACGCGACCGGTGATCTCCATTTCCTTCTCGCGGATCAGATGGAGCGGAGAGTTCGAGTCAGTCGACACAGTCTCCTGGTGGAACTCGAGATCCTCGAGAACCTTCTCGTCCACGTTGTACCCCCCTGTCTTGTCGTCCTCGAGAAAACGCGCACAAGGCACGCCGGCACAGGTGTGCCCTCACGGGTTGCTTTCGACAATGCGCGACTCTGCTCCTGCTAAGTTTTCACGAGGGGGCGAAATAGTGTGCGAACTGCGGGAACGCGGCGTCTAGACGTACCGCCGAGGAAGGCGCATACCGAAGGCGCACGCCATCTCATAATTGATGGTCTCGGCGTCGTTGGCGAGGTCATCCATGAGGATGCGCTCTCCCTCTTGCACGCCCACGAGGACGGCCTCGTCTCCCACGGCGACCTGCACTCCGCGAGGCACCTCGAACAGCATCTGATCCATACACACCCGGCCGACCTGCTCGCACCTCACGCCGCGACACAACACGGTCATCCTATTCGATGCCACGCGATGCACTCCGTCTGCATATCCCAGCGGCAGCGTCGCAATCGTGGTCGGAGCGCTTGCACGCCAGGTGAGGCCGTACGAGACCCCCTCTCCCATCCCGATCCGCTTGACGAACGACACCCTCGCCCGCACGGACATGGACGGCCTCAGGTCGATCTTGCCGTATGTCGCTTGCGACGGATGCAAGCCGTAGATTGCGATACCGCAGCGCACCATGGAGTAATGCGCTTCAGGATGGAGGATGGAGGCAGCACTGTTGGCCGCATGTACGATTCCGGGGTCGATCCCTTCGTCCTTGATCTCGGCCAGGGCGGCCTCGAACCGCTGCACCTGAGTCTCGAAGTCCCAGTCTCCGGGTGTGTCCGCGGTCGCAAAATGCGTGAACACCCCGTCGAGGCGCAGACCCGGGAAGTCTTTGAGCCCACGCGCGAACTGCGCGGCGTCTTCCGCGCGCACCCCGATACGATTCATGCCGGTGTCGAGCTTCAGGTGGTAGGGCACTTCGCGACCGGCCGCGGCCGCCTGCCTCCCGAGCTCGACAGCGAATTCGCGCGTGGTCACTGCCGGCACGAGGTCGAGTTCCATGATTGCCGGAATTGCCGAGACGGGCGGCTCCGACAGGAGATAGAGCCGGGCGGCGACCCCCGCATCTCGCAGCGCGGCCGCCTCCTCGATCGTTGCGATCCCCAGGCAGTCAGCCCCTGCCCCGAGCGCAGTCCTCGCAACGGCTGCGGCTCCGTGACCATAGCCGTCCGCCTTCACCACGGACATGAACTGCGTCCCTCGAGGCACCAGTGACTTGAGTTCGCGTACGTTGTGCGCGACGGCATTCAGGTCGACGTCGACGCGGGCGTAGCGTTCGTAGGCCACGTGACTACTCCTCGATGAGCAGTGAACGCACGATATCCGACTTGCTGACGATGCCGACGAGTCTGTCCCCATCCATGACCGGCAAGCGCGATACCTCCCGGTCCACGAGCAGTGTCGCCGCGTCTTCCAGCGGAGCATCGGCCTGCACGGTTACCGGGTCCGTTGTCATGACCGCCCGTACGTCTGCGGCTACCGCCTTCTTCAGCTCGCTTTCGAAGCGGGCGGTCGAGGGCGGGTACATGATGAAGCCGTCAAGCAGATGAAGATATGTGGGGTACTCGAGCTTGACGTCCTGCATGATCAGATCGCCCTCGCTCACGATTCCGATCATGATATCCCCGTCGAGCACGGGCAGGGCGCCGATGCGCTTATCGATCATGATTCGCGCCGCGTCGGTGACGCTCATGTCCGGTCCCACGGTCACCGGATCGCTCGTCATAATGTCGCGGACCTTGAGATCTGCCATCGGTTCCTCCCGTTGTCGTCTGGCCGGGCCGCCAGGCGGCGCCCGCGATAAGCTCTACTACCTGCCCACAAGCTCCGAAAGTGCCGGGGCGATGAACCCGGGTACATCTTCGGCGATAACGCTGATGTCGGTCATTTCCATGGCCGCAAGATCGCCTGCACGCCCGTGTACGTACGCCGCAAGCGCGCCGGCCTCGAGCGGTTCGAGCCCTTGTGCGAGCAGCGCCCCGACCATACCTGCAAGCACATCGCCGGTTCCCGCCGTAGCCAGCGCCGGACCGCCCGAGGTGTTCAGCACGAGCCTGTCGCGCCCGCCAACGACCGTGTGAGCGCCCTTGAGCACGCACGCGAACCTCGGACCCGAAAGACGGGCCGCGTACTTCAGTCTATCCGACTGTATCTCCGTTGTGGTCGTGTCGAGCAACCTGGCCAGCTCGCCGGGGTGAGGGGTGATCACGGTCGGCGCCGATCGGGCGGTCAGGGTGCCGGCCGCATCAACGAGTGCGTTGAGGCCGTCGGCGTCCACCACCAGAGGGGCCGCCAGTTCGCTCACGAGTTTCCTCGCGACCAGCACCGCCCCATGCGCGACGGTCATACCGGGGCCGAGAACTACAGCATCGAACTCCTTGGCGACGTCCAGTATCTCCTCGGTCACCTTCGATGCGAGCGTGTGTGAGGGATTCTCCGGTAGGCCGACGACCACGGCCGACGTGAGCTTCGTCTGAATGACCGGTGCGATCGACTCGGGAACTGCGAGAGTCACGTAGCCGGCGCCCATTCGCTGCGCTCCCATTGCCGCAAGCACCGCGGCGCCCGGGAAGTTGCCGGATCCCGCGACTATCAGCACCCGACCGCGGGCATTCTTATATACGTCGGGGGCCGGTCGCGGCACCAGTGCCGCATAGTCACCCGGTCCCCACAGCTCGACATCCCCGTCGGCGCCGAGTAGCTCCCATCCGATTCCGATATCGGCGATCGCCACACGACCCGCGTGGGCGGCACCCGGGTACAGGAGCAGGCCGACTTTGGGCGCCGAGAACGTGACCGTCACGTCGGCTTCAACTGCAAGTTCCCCGACCCGACCGGTGTCGGTCTCGACCCCGGACGGCATGTCCGCAGCGATGACCCTGGCACCGCTCGCGTTGATCGCCTCGATCCAGGTCATGTAGGGCGGGCGCAGCGGACCCTCGAAGCCGATGCCAAACAGCGCATCGATGACCGCCGCGCAGCCGCGCAGCGCGTCAAACGCCATCGAGTCGTCGACCACTTCGAAAGCGACGCCGGCGGCGACAGCCTCGCGTGCGGCCTCTCCGGCAATTCCTTCGAGCGCCTCCGGTGACACCGGTGAGTAGACGACCACCGATCTGCCGCGCTCGTTGAGAGCGCGTGCCGCTACCCATCCGTCTCCGCCGTTGTTGCCCTTCCCGGCTACGACAGCAACAGCACCGTAGGGTGCGCAAAGCGCCGTCTCGTCTGCCAGGGCGTTGCCGGCTCTGCGCATGAGTTCGGCAAGTGTGACGTCCAGCTCGTCCACTGCCCGCTGCTCGGCGTGCCGAGTGGCCTGCTCTGTAAGTGCGTAGATCACGGTCTCACGACTCCTCGGGTGCGTCTGCCTCCTGGTCGTGTACATCCCCCATCGCAGGAGGGTTCTCGCCTTGCTCTGCGTCAGGAAGCACATCGATCGAGTCGAGCATCGCACGTGCCTCCTTGAACGACGCCTGAAGCTCCGCCATGGGATCGAGAGGCTCGTCCTTGGGGCGCGGGCGGTGCGCCGCTGTAATCGCGACAGCCGAAGCGACTGCCGTGGAATGCGTGAACGAAAGCGATAGGTGCAACTCGATCACGCCACGTTCCTCGGCAACCTGCCTGGCGCGGCCATGCAGCGTGGGGACAGGCCTGCCATTCTCATCTCGCATGACCTCGACATCGCGAAAACGCATACCGCGAAAGCCGGTTCCCAGCGCCTTAAGCACGGCCTCTTTCGCGGCAAACCGCATGGCGTAGTGAATCTCGGGCTTGTTGCGCCGGTCGCAGTAGTCCCGTTCCGTCTCCGAGAAGAGCCGCTCGCGCATCTGAGGGTGCCGCTCGAGCGCGCGCTTCATGCGATCGATCTCGACGATGTCGACTCCGAGTCCGCGTATGCTCACTGTCTCACTCCACCGTGACTGACTTGGCCAGGTTCCGAGGCTGGTCCACATTGCAGCCTCGAAGCTTGGCGATGCGGTATGCGAGCACCTGCAACGGAATAGTCGCAGGAATCGCCGAGAGGAGCTCGCTTGTGGCGGGAACGTAGAGCACGTGCTCGGCATGTCGCGAGATATCGTTGTCGCCGTGGGTGGCTACAGCGATGACCTCGGCACCGCGCGCCCTGACCTCTTGGATGTTGCTCACTACCTTCTCGTAGGTCTGCCCCTGGGTGGCAACCACCACGACCGGGACGTCTTTGGTGATCAGTGCGATGGGACCGTGCTTCATCTCGCCGGCCGCGTACGCCTCGGCGTGGATGTAGCTGATCTCCTTGAGCTTGAGCGCACCCTCCATGGCGACAGCCACGCCCACGCCCCTGCCCAGGAACAGCGTCGAGTACACGTCTGTGTAGGCCCGAGCGCACTCGTCGACCGCGTCGAGGTCCGCCAGGATCGCCTCGACCACATCTGGGATCCTCGATAGTTCCTCCCAGATCGCTTCGACCCGATCACCAGACAAAGTCCCCTTCGCCTGGGCGAGCTTGAGTGCGAGCACGTTGAGCGCCGCAATCTGCGCCGTGAACGTCTTCGTCGCAGCAACACCGATCTCGGGACCTGCGTGCGTGTAGATGACACCGTCAGACTCGCGGGTCACCCTGGAGCCGACGACATTCGTGATGGCGATGACCTTGGCGCCCCGTGCACGAGCCTCTCGCACGCCGGCCAGCGTGTCGGCCGTCTCGCCCGATTGCGTGATCGCTACTACGAGCGTCTCGTCGTCGACGATCGGATCGGCGTAGCGGAACTCACTGCTCACCTGGACCTCGACGGGAATGCGCGCCCATGTCTCGATGAGCGTCTTGGCGACGATCCCCGCGTGATAGCTGGTACCGCAGGCCAGTATGTACACCCGGTCGATCCCTGCGACCTGCTCGGCAGTCATCTGGAGTTCGGAGAGCTGGATCTGCCCCGCGCTCATGCGGCCGCGGAGCGTCTCGCGGATCGCGGTCGGCTGCTCGTGGATCTCCTTGAGCATGAAGTCCTCGAACCCGCCCTTCTCGGCAGCAGCGAGGTCCCACTCCACATGCAGCATCTCTGGCTCCACAGCAACGCCGTCGAGGTCGGTCACGAAGACTCGATCCGCGGTCACGGTGGCGACCTGACCGTCCTCGATCGCGAGCACCTCGCGAGTGTATTCGAGCACTGCGGGGATATCGCTTGCGACGATGTTCTCGCCGTCGCCGATCCCGATGATCAGCGGTGAGTCCTTGCGCGCAGCCACCACGGTGCTCGGGTCGTCAAGATGGACAACCGCCAGGGCGTAAGCGCCGTCAAGACGCTTGATCGCCTTGCGAACCGCCGCGGCAAGGTCGCCGTCGAAATACGCCTCGATCAGGTGCGCGACGGTCTCGGTATCGGTCTCCGAGCGCAAGATATGCCCCGCTTGAGCCAGCTCCTCTCGAAGCTCCATGTAGTTCTCGATGATCCCGTTGTGCACCACGGCGATCCTGCCGGTGCAGTCGATGTGCGGGTGGGCGTTCTCCTCGCTCGGACGCCCGTGCGTTGCCCAGCGCGTGTGGCCGATACCCACGCTCCCTGCCACAGGAGTCTCGGCGACCGCATTCGTAAGGTTCACCAACTTGCCCAGACGACGGACTACCTGCAGCTCGCCATCGCTGACAACGGCCAGACCGGCCGAGTCGTACCCACGGTACTCAAGACGCGCAAGGCCGCCGAGCAGAACTTCACTTGCCTGCCGGGGACCAACATATCCAACGATTCCACACATAGGTATCGGGTACCTTTCTCTTCGTCATCCACGCCGGGGGGCGTGTCGAGTACGTGATGAAGATGCTCCGGGGCGACGACACCTGCCCGGGATCGGGGCGCACGAGGGCCCCTGAGAGTGGTTGAGATACCGGTACGCCACCGCTTTGTTCCTCCGGTCGCCCGAAGGGTTTGTCGGTGCCGTCACGACCCCGGTGGGGCCGGAGAGCCATCCGCCGAATACTTCGATAAGCTCTCTCCTCGTCAACTGCGCGCGAGATACGCGCACAGTCCGGGCGCTTCTTGACGCAGTCAGCTTGGCGGGCCGCCTCCCTCGAGTCGATGGTTCGCCGCCTATTGTACCAGCCCGACCCGCGATGTTCGTTCACACATAGGTTACGTGCGAAAGAGCTAGACGATCCCCAGACGACGCCATATCCCGGCGGCGAGACCGATTGAGGGCAGGAACCAAGTTTGCGTGCCTGCGAAGTAGTCGAGCAGGTCGTGGCGAAGGAACGTCCCAAGGACGTGCGTATCGTCGAACGTCATCACGAGTGTCCACCCAACGATCAGGAGCGTAGCGGTGAGGGCGACCATCTGGAACACGGCGGCCACGGTGATCGGCTTTCGAACCCGGCGCACGAGGGCCAGGACGAGCGGAGATGCGACCAACGCCAGACTCGCGGCAAAGATGGGCGCAAGCACGTCGAAGTTCGAGGGAGAAAGGAACACGCTTACGGGAAGGATGATCGCGAGCTCGGCCACGAACAGGATCGTGATACCACCCACGAACGTGAGCGGTGTGAGCACCAGCGCGCGACGACCCAGCACGCCAGGGCCATCCGAAGAATCAGTGAGGAATGTAGCGAGGACCCCGACTACGAAGGGCGTCAATACCAGCGCCATGAAACCCGGCTCGTAGGGCACGAACTCGAATCGCTCGATCAGAAACAGCGCGGGTACCATCAGCGCCATGCCAAACCCGTAGACAAGTGCATAGGTGTCGAGCACGGGAGGCTCGAGATCGACTGTCTGGACGTCCATCGGACTCCTTTAGGCGTAGGGTCTTTCGTCGCCTACCCTAGTCCGGAGCCGCACTCCGCGACATGACCTTCGTCAATTCTCGGCCACAGTATCGCTATGCCGGCGGAGGTTTCTGCTCGCCCACATGAATCATGCCGTCCTCCACGATGACATCGTAGACGCGAAGGGGTCGCGGGTGACGGGTAAACTCGGCCATCGTCTTGACCACCCCGCCGAACTGAGTCCAGCGAACGACGCTCCCGTCGCGTACGTCGAACTGGGATCCGTGCAGCGGGCACGTCAATATCGTGCCCTCGAGCGTGCCCTTGGCCAGATGAGCGTGAATGTGCGGGCAACGCGCGTCGGTGACGTAGACCTGTGGACCGACCTTCGCCACGAGGACCAGGTGATCGTCGATCTCGACCTCGCGCATCTCGCCATCCTCGAGCTCATCCACGCCGATGACTTCGATGTAGTGGCTCACGGGCAGTCCTCTCAACGGATTGCGATTCTCAGTCAGTTCATGCCCCTGACGCCACCTGGTGACGCGTGCTGACTGAAGACCAGCCTGCCGAATCCGCGCGCAGCCTACCCCAACTCGGCGCGAACGACCTCCACCAGGCGGTCGACGACGCTCGACGCGACAGCTTCCTCGGCAGCCTCCGCCATGACACGAACCAGCGGCTCGGTGCCGGAGGCGCGTACCAGGATTCGCCCGGTATCCCCAAGCTCGGCCTCGGCCTCACGTATTGCCGAGGCAAGCCGGGGGCTCGTGGCGAGAAGTGCTTTGTCGCGCACCGGCACGTTCACGAGAACTTGCGGATAGCGGCGCATGACCTGCCGAAGCTCGGAGAGCGGCTTGCCCGCGCGCCGCATGACCCCCGCGAGTTGCAGCGCCGTCACCAGTCCATCGCCGGTCGTGTTGTATCGCATGAAGATCACGTGGCCGGACTGCTCCCCGCCCAGGACTGCCCCGGAGGACTGCATCTGCTCGAGGACGTAGCGGTCGCCGACCTTGGTCTTGATAAGCGTGATCCCGAGGTCGCGGAACGCCACCTCCAGACCCATGTTGCTCATGATTGTTCCTACGACCGTGTTGTGTGCGAGTTCCCCTCGCTGCGCCATATCCGTCGCGCAGATCGCCATGATGACATCGCCGTCGATCTCGGCACCCTGATCGTCGACAGCGAGCATACGATCGGCGTCGCCGTCGTGGGCGATTCCCAGGTCGAACCCGCCACCCTTCATGAGTTGACGAAGGGGCCCGAGGTTGGTCGAGCCGCACTCCACGTTGATGTCGGTTCCGTTCCAGTCGCCGTTGATGACGTCGACCTGCGCGCCCAGCCGCCGCAGCGCTTCGGGCGTTGCCACCGCCGATGCGCCGTGGCCGCAGTCGACC
>JBGSMX010000031.1:0-28675 GCA_041739935.1 Coriobacteriia bacterium
GATCGCGCGCGTCGCCCACGAGGCTGGCACGATCGTGCTCGTGGATGGTGCCCAGGCCGCCGGGCATCTCGAACTCGATCTTCCCGCGCTGGGTGTCGACGCGTATGCGGTGTCCGGGCACAAGGGGCTGCTCGGTCCCCAGGGAATCGGGGCCCTCTACATTCAACCTGAACTTGAGGTTGAGGAGATACTCGCCGGCGGTACCGGCGGACGGTCGGAGTCGCCGGATATGCCCTGTGAGCGGCCCGATCGTTACGAAGCAGGCACGCCCAACACCCCCGGGATCGTCGCACTCGGCGCGGCCGTGGGGTTCCTGGCCGAGCAAGGAACGGAGCAGCGCGCGCTCGAGACGCAGCTCACCCGCCGGCTGCACGACGGCATCCTCGCGATAGGCGGCTACCGCGTGCTCGGCCCGCCGCCGGATGTCGCACGGGTTCCGATCGTGAGCGTGGTGCCCGAGGCGATGACCCCCACCGAGCTGGCGGCACTTCTCGATCGCGAGTACGACATCGCATGTCGCTCGGGACTGCACTGCGCTCCGTGGGCGCACGCCACGCTCGGCACTCTCGAGACCGGTGCGTGCCGATTCGGCATCGGTTACGGGCTTACGGCGAACGACATCGACGCGCTGCTCGAAGCGCTGAAGGAGCTCGGCTCGTGAGTCCGCGGGAGCGCAAGCCCTTCGTGGTGTTCGGCTTTCGCACGACCCACGAAGCGCTCGATGCCGAGGCCGCTCTCAAGCGCGCCGCACTCGACGTGGTACCCGTGCCGACGCCTGCGGTTCTTGGCGAACTGTGCGGGATCGCGATGCGCGTGCCTCCGGAGCAGGCCTCTCGCGCCCAGGAAGTGCTGCTCGAAGCGGGAATCACTCCGCAGTCTTCAGCTCGTATCGACGACGTGTGACGCCCGTTTTCCACACGTCGCTCGCGTTGACTTCGCGCTGTACCCCTCTTATGCTGGCATGTAACTGTTGTTACGAACTATGCCCGGTACCGATGACCCACCGGCAAGGGTCGTTGGCTCGCCGTCTTCAGGTTCAGCTGTCCGGCGACGGGTGGGCGCTCACGCGTCCGGCATGCAAACGAGCGAGCTTCATGGCCACGGCTCGCGGTACAGGGAATAGGGGTGGCAGCGATAAACATCCTGGAACTCAACGTGTGGCTCGACTACATCTTCATCACCCTCTACATGGTGGTGGTGATCGCGTTGTCGGGCCACTTCCTCGGCAATATCGTGACGGGACGCGCGAAGCGACGCTTCAAGAACTGGGAGTGGCCGCATCACGATGGCCCGCCGGTGCCGTTCCTGCCCAAGTTCCTCCACTTCCAGCATGTCGGTTCCATGATCGTTTTGGCGCTCACGGGTCTCTACATCCGGTTCCCCGGATACATCCTTCCGATGTGGGACAACCTGCGTACCCCCATGCGCTATCTGCACTACGTGGCCATGATCATCGTGACGCTCAACTTGCTGTGGCGCCTGTGGTACGCGTTCGCCTCGGCGCAACGCGATTACCGCGAGTTCGCGATCACCAAGCAAGATATCGTTACCGCTCCCAAGGTCGTTCTGTACTACATCTTCGTGAAGCCGAGTAAGCCGCACCTGGGCAAGTACAACGTCATGCAGAAGGGCACCTACATCCTGTTCGCGCCCCTGCTGGTCATCCAGGCGTTCACCGGCTTCGCGCTCATCGCGACTCCGCTCATCGCGGGTACGAGCCCCCGGGACTGGCTTGTGGGCTGGTGGCTCGGCGAGCTGGTCGGCTCGACCGATCTTGCCGGCTGGTACATGCGCATCGTTCACTACATCGTGAACTGGCTGTTTATCATCATCACCACGATCCACGTGTACCTGTCCGTGACCGAGGATTTCCCGGCGTTCCTCAACTTCTTCGGACTGAGTGTTTTCGACCGGAATCATGCAGGTCATGAGGAGCACGACGACGAACATGAACATGGGGAGGACCATGCTGGTTCCTCTTCGCCCGCGCTCGAAGCGGACTAGCTGAAAGGGACGAGGTAGCCCGGTGCGCATAGTGCGTCGGATCGCCGCTGCGTTCGCGTGTGCTGCGGCATGCGTGAGCTTCCTCGTACCCTCGATCGCACTCGCCCAGGACTACGACCTGAACTTCACCTTGCCCACCGCCGGCAAGTCCGGCTGCATGGTGTGCCACGGCGACAAGAACCTGGGCGTGCTTCAGGGCAACCAGTACATCTCGTACTGGGTAGACGGCGCGGTGCTCGACGAGTCGGCCCATGCGGCCATCATGTGCACCGGGTGCCATCTCGACTTCGCGTACAAGGCGCCGCACAACATCGAGCAGACCGACTGGGTCCGCACCGCACGGCTTGCGTGCAAGAACTGCCACCAGGCGCAGTGGGATGCCTACAGTGCAGGCGCCCACTCCCTGGCCATCGAGCCCGGCGAGGAGTTGACCGAATCTGTGGCCGCGAAGCCGCTGTGCGGCGACTGCCACGGACCCTCGCACGGGATCATGACGCTGACGGACAATCCTGACGCGAAGGAGGCAATGCACCAGAACGGCTACGAGATCTGCGGTAAGTGCCATGCCGAGGAGTGGGACAGCTACTCGGACTACTATCATGGAGCGGCCTATCGCCGGGGCGCACCCGACGCGCCCGCATGCTGGCAGTGTCACGACTACCACGCGATCCAGCCCTCATCGAGTCGCGATTCCAGCGTCTACGAGGGGAATCTCGAGAAAACGTGCGGACAGTGCCACGAGGATCCCGCAGAAGAGTACCTCGAGTATGCAGGGCTTGTGCACCGAAGGGACGAAGTACGCTCTGAGAACGAGCTCTATCAGTTCATGGATTCGGCAAAGAGTACGCTTCAGGATGTTTTCGGGACGATAAAGTCCTGGTTCACCTAGGTCAGGTCTCCCCCCGGTGACCGGGAGAGGAAGGGGTAAGGCGCTATGACAGGCAGGTTAGGAGGACGGCGAGGCACGCTGATCTCCGTGGCGCTCGCGGTGGTTGCCGCGATCACGGTGCTTTCAGTTGCGGCCACTGCGTTCGCTCAGGTCGAGGTAGACGACAACACAATCATCATCGACCTTGGCGGAACGGTTTATGCCGAGAACTGCGACCCGTGCCACGGGAACATCGCCGACACAGACAACTACGCATCGGCGATCATCTTCCAGCACGGCTACCACCAACTCATCGCGTGCAGCGGCTGCCACAGCCGTTTCCCGCACCGCTCCGAGGGTACCGAGCGTCCGACCATGCAGGCGTGCTTCAACTGCCACGGTCTGCAGCACGGCCCCATGGGCGAACTCGCTACCGGCAAGTGCGAGGACTGCCACCTCAACGACATAGACACATTGCGTCCGGCATTCCACACCGAGGACTGGGCACAGGAGCCTCACGTACAGCCCTCGCTGGAGAACCTGCAGACGCAGTGCATGATGTGCCACGACGGTCCGTTTTGCGATGACTGCCACGCGGACGAGTATGTTCGCTGGACGCCGGAAGTCGCGTACACCTATGACTCTGACGGCGGCTGCATGGCGTGCCACGGAGACGAGAACCTGACAAAGACCTCCAACGGCGCTCCCAAGTCATTCCAGGTCGTGGGTGTCGATGAGTCGGCGCATCAGGATCTCTCGTGCCAGAAGTGCCACACCGACTACGAGTACGAGGAGGCCGTTGCCGCCACGCCGCTGTGGCAGGTCAACGCCGGTCTCGCGTGCGCGAATTGCCACTCCGGCGATACGACGTTCGACGATCCGGAAGTGGCCGCGGCCAACCAGGAGCTCGTCGACGAGTACAACACGTCGGTTCACGCTGCGGAGATCAGCAACGGTAACCTCGAGTCTGCGACCTGTGCCGGCTGTCACGGCGGTCACTACATCCAGCCGCTCGACACCGAGTTCGCGCAGCGTCAGCTTCATGCATCGGCATACCGCATGTGCGCGCGTTGCCACGCCGATGAGTACGAGTCCTACAACGACTACTATCACGGTGCCGCATACAAAGCTGGCGCGGTAGATGCTCCTGCATGCTGGGATTGCCACGGCGCGCACAGTGCCCTGCCGTCAAGCGATCCCGAGTCTGAGATGGCTGTCGACAACCGTGCCGACACGTGCGGGCAAGAAGGTTGCCACCGCGGCTCCAGCGTGGACGATCCCGCGTTCGCCGAGGCGGCCACCGAGCTCATTCACCAGAAGGTCGATGCTGCTGAGTCCAACCCGATACGACAGTTGTGGCTTAACCTGACATCGTGGATCGGATAGCACATATAACAAAGCGTCAGTACTGGTGGGGGGTGGCGGTGACCTTAGTGGTCGCCGCCGCCTTCCTGCTTGTGTTGCCCGGAAATGTGGGCGGCCAGATCCCCGATTCCCTCGATCTGACCGGGCCGACCGAGGCGTCGAACTGCGCCCCGTGCCATCTGGAGCTCGGTGAGGCCAAGAAACCGGGACTGATCTTCAGTCATGGTAACCACCTGGTCGTGAGCTGCACCGCGTGCCACTTCAGGCCCGCTCACGAGAACGGCAAGACCTACACGCCGCCCATGGAGTCGTGTTTCAACTGTCACGGCATAGACCACGGCCCCACCGGCGAGCTGGCGACCTCGGCGTGCGAGGACTGCCACGCTCCGTCGTTCAATCTTCGCCCCTCATGGCACACCGCCGACTGGGCGCTCCAGCCGCATGCGGAGCGTGCGAAGGACAGCACCAACTCGTGCATGATGTGCCACGATGCGCCGGTTGACTGCGATGCGTGCCACACGGCCGTAGGGCTCGATGTGGGCCCCATGCCCGCCCAGTACCTGGGTATCCTGCCCAACGAGCTGGAACGGCCGGCCGTCACCGTGTACCCGACGCAGCCGACCTCGATGGGCCAGTGCATCTACTGCCACCCGGATATCGACGACTTCCTGCCCGGCACGGTGATCTTCGAGCACGCCGCGCACCTGCGGCGCAACTACGAGTGCACTGTCTGTCATCCCAAGTTCGGCCACGGCATAGAGAACGTGCAGCGTCCCGACATGATGTCGTGCTACCGGTGCCACGGTCTCACACACGCCTCGGCGGGTGTGGTCGCGACCGAGGACTGCCTCGCGTGCCACCCGTCCGACTTCAACCTGATGCCCCCGGATCACACCGAGGAGTTCCGTGTAGGTCAGCATAAGGAGCGCGCGACCACCGACAGCGCGTACTGCGCCATGTGTCACCAGGCGGAGTTTTGCGTGGAGTGCCATATGGGTCGCCGAGAATCCGGCCCCGGCAGCGAGAAGGTCATCCCGGTTAGCCATACGAACGTCGAGTGGTACTCAGGGCACGGTCCTCTTTATCTTCAGCAGCAGGGGGCGTGCGGTTCGTGCCATGACTCGGCGTCGTGCACGTTGTGTCACAAGACCGTCATGCCGCACCCCCCGGACTGGCTCGAGAACCACGCACCGGCAGATGACGTTACACGCGAGGACTGCAACGTGTGTCACACCGACCGCAACTCGTGCCAGAACTGCCACCACAGCTCGGTCAAGCGCGCGGAACTCGTCGAGGAGAACTGCGTGCCGTGTCACGATCAGATGAGCCAGGAACCCCCTACACAAATTCCACATAAAGGGTTTGCCGAGCATGCTGTACACTTCCATGTGGCGGACACGCCGAGCCGCGACGAGCCGTACAAGTGCTACGACTGCCACGTGGATTTTGGCGCCTCTTCGGCATCACAGGCGGCGGAGCAACTGCAGGGCCATGACCTACGTCTTTGCTACGAGTGTCACGGCAACCTGGACTTCCAGAGTAGACAGATTGCTCCATACGCTGGCGCGGAGCTGTGTCGGCGTTGTCACTCAGACCTGAATATCTGACTCGATGTAAGCCGAACAGTGTGCCTACCACCATGTGCAAGGGAGCTCTGATTGTCTTGACCGAAAGTCTTTCCGACGAACTTCGCGAGGGGGAAGGGCCTGAGGCAGAGCAGGCTGTGCGACTCGAGCAAGATGCCGAGGAGAATGACAAAGCGATTGTCGAGGCGGATTCGGCTGAGAATCCGGATCTGTCGACAGCGCAGCCGATCAACAAGAAGAGCCGCGCTGACAGCATGCTGTCAGCGGCATTGTGGGTCGTTTCAGCCCTCCTGCTTGCGGTTGTGGGATGGTTCGGCGTAACGATATACCAGACCGTAGTCACCAATGAGGGGGCGTCGCCTGCTCTTCGTGCGGTTGCCCTCCTCAAGGATTCTGTGCGTAGCGATCCCAACAATGCTTCGACTCGGATTCGTCTCGCGGAGGCGATGGCGGCTGCAGGGATGCTGGATGAAGCTACCAGTCAACTCGAGCAGGCACTCAAGATAGACGAGGGTCATTCGGGAGCATATCTGGATCTCGGACTGATTGCGACACAGCAGGGTGATCTTAGCGCTGCTGAGGGATTCTTCAGCAAGGTGATCGAGCTTACGACGGGCACGGAGTATGAGGATCTTAACCAGAGGCGCGAACAGGCGTACTTCTACCTCGGTCAGCTTGCCATGGAGCGGGAAGACTACGAGGAGGCCATAAAGTACTTGAAGGGGGCACTGCGCATTCGCCGCGATGCCTCTGATACGTACTATGCACTTGCTGCTGCATACCGTGGTCTGGATGAGAACGATGCGGCGTTTGAGCACGTGGAAATCGCGTTGGCGTTCGACCCGAACTACGCTGACGCCCGTTATCTTGCCGGGCGCTTGCTACTTGAAGCAGGCAACGAGGCGTCGGCCTCTGTCGAGTTCCGCAAAGCGGTGTCCCTTGCGCCGGATGTCGTGGAATTCACGGATGCGTTGGAAGCCCTGGGCCCATGGCAGGCCAGGGTCGAAGCGGCAGAAGCGGCTCTCGAGTCTGGCGACGCTGAGACCGCATTGGCAGAATCGCTGATAGCGCAGTCTCTTGCTCCCGAGGATACCTTGGTGCTCCTGGTTCACGCGCGTGCGCTTGAGTTGACTGGCGAGAAGCAGACCGCACAGCAGGTGTATGAAGCTGTGATCGAACTTGAGCCTGAGAACACGGAGGCGTTGGAGGCACTCGAACGACTTACTGGGACTGGCCAGTAGCTCTGGATGGTTCCCGGATACTTTGGACAGATTGAGAGGTACGAGACTTGCGCTCACACCGGCGAACGCGACGCATAATTCTGTTGGTCTTGCTCATTCTAATGCTGGCAGTGGCCACGGTGCTCTTTGTCAACTATAGAGCGACCAAACGTTTCACGATCGCTATCGACAACGCGGCCATCGATCAGACGCCACCAGAGTATCTCTTCTCCTTTGCCGGTCCCGAAGACGACCACTTGACGCGTCCCGTCGGCGTCATGGTTGACGGCGACGAGGTCTATGTGTCGGACTCGTCGCGCCACAAGATCGACGTTTTCAGTCTCGATGGCGAACGGCTTCGGAGCTTCGGAGAAGGCAATGTGATCACCCCGCTCTACTTCGCAAAGCATCCCAAGACCGGACAGATCTGGGTGACTGATCGCCGCGTGCGTGCGATGCTCATCTTCGAGCCCGATGGTACGTTCGTCGGCGAGTTCGATCCCAAACTGCCCGAAGATGAGTTGCCCACGTTTGACACCGGCGGCATTCAGTGGCAGCCGATTGGCCTGGCGTTTGCGCCGGATGGCAGCCTCTACGTGACAGAGATCCTGAATGGGCACCGTTTGCTCGCGTTTGACCCGGACGGCAAGTTCGTCAGTTCGGTGGGAGTCGCGGGTCTGGTTGAGAAGGCGACCGACGGCCCTGAGGTTTTCCAGTTCCCTAATACCGTGAAGGTTCATGGAGAAGAGGTCTGGGTTGCGGATAGCAACAATCGGAGGCTTCAGATCTTCGGGATTGATGGCCAGTTCAAGCGAATGATCGCTACAGAGGGTCTCCCGCGCGGCTTCGACTTCCTGCAGCCTTTCAGGAGCGACGACGCGAGTTCCGCAGCACGAGTGGTCGTGGTGGACACTCTTTCGCACGATGGAACGATCTGGACCGAGAATGGAGACAAAGTCGTCGTCTTTGGCTCGAACGGAGTGCTGGAAGGTCAGTTCTCCTATCCGAACGACGCCTCGGTCGATGCCAACAATCGGATCTACATCGCGGACACGAGCAACTCGCGCGTGCAGGTTTGGGGCTGGCCCGAAGAAGTCGAGCCCATTCCGACGCCCCGTACTCCCGCGCAGTGGGCCTGGTGTCTGTCGCCGTTGCTCCTTCTGTTGCTGCCGCTCCTGCTGCGCAAGCGGCGCTATCTGCTGACGCCAGACTTCATGGTCGCCATGATCGATCGGCGCGAAGTTGAATCCATGGTCGTCCGGCGCGTTCGGTGGGTGGCGCACGAGGACGAGTGTGAGCAGATCACCGCTATGACTTACGGCGACCAGACGGTTGGAGATGTTGTCGACGTTCTCCCGATGGCGCACTCTGCTTCGGATGCTCAGGCTCTCATTGACAGGCTCGAGATTAGCCAGGATCAGGCGAAGATCATTGCGATTGCGCAGCGAGTACGCTTGTTCTGCACGGATGATCCGGAGCTTCGTCGCATAGCTCGTACACTGGAGATCGAGGTTGCGTCATCCGAGGAGTTCGTCGAGAATACGCGGAAGTAGTGTGAGGGCGTGGGGCCGCCTTCACGGGCGGCCCCATAACAATTAAGGAGCCTGATGTTCCTGAGTGTTGACGCACGACAATCAGGCGGCTAATCTCGGGTTGTAACATCTGTTACAAATGCTCGCTATATTGGCTTCTTGCGGGTAGTGGGTTGGAGCCGGCACTCCGAGTCCGAGCACGGGCTGAACCGAGTTCACGAGGTATGGCTTATCTCGCGCGCATGGGTTGCCGGCCTCCAATCACGTCAGACTGGCGCGATAGGAGGTGACAGAGTCAAGAGCTAGTGGCAACCCGCTCCACAGTGCTTCTGAAGGAGGAGTGTGAGGTATGGCTATTACCAGACGACAGTTCGTCACCAGGCTCGGTGCTCTGGCGACAGCTATGGGGCTGGGCCAGGGTGATATTTCACGTATCACCGAGGCATTCGCCCACGACAGTGTCGGGTTCTGGAATACCAGCGGTTTTGATAAGCCGCAGGTAATCTGGGTTCACGGCGCAGAATGTACTGGTTGCTCGACGTCGTTGCTTAGCTTGTTTGAGAATGTAGAGGCTCCGGTTCTTGCGGACCCCAACAACCCACTCACGGTTGCTGGTGCCCTCACCGGAATCACGGGAACTGGCAAACTCGCTGGCGCGATCAACGCTACCGGCACTCATGGTCATCGCACGCTAAATACCGCTGGCTTTGACTTTGACAGCGTGGCGAACGACGACACGGCTAACATCATGACGATTCAAGATGTGCTCATCGACTTCATCTCCCTGGATTACCACGAGACGGTCATGGGCATGGGCGGCGATCTGGCGTATCAGTTCCTGGAGGATCGCTCGAATCCCCTCAACGAGGGTCTGGGCCTGTTCAACCCGGTGGGTGCTGCTACATTCGGTCGTCCATTTGTTTTGGTGGTCGAGGGTGCTGTTCAGCCGCGTCCTGCTGGTGAGGATGCTGTGACTGCCGCTCCGTACTGTGCTATCGGGATGAGCGACGACGCCGCACACGAGAACGAAATGGCCGACATGGTCAAGTTGCTCTCCAAGAACGCGTCCGCGGTCATCGCGATTGGCCAGTGTGCCTCCTTTGGTGGCTACCCGGCATGCAAGTCGCCTTCGGTCACCGATCTCGATCACATGGTCGAGGGCAAGCAGACGACCGCCTCTGGCGTGTATGACTACCTTGCCAGTCTCACCGGCGCCGATGCCGGTAACGAGGCGAAGGTCATCAACGTTCCGGGTTGTCCCGCGAACCCCTGGTGGTTCATTCTTACGACGGTTCTGTGGATGTACGACGTTGTGAATGGGCCGCTAAAGGCAGGCGCAACCCCTGCGACGACAGATGGTCCGCTCCACATTGTCAAGGCGGATACGTCGCTTGACGCGACTGCTCTTGATGGTGGTCGACGCTTGAACATGGTGTACGGCTCTCCCGTTCACGGCCCGGCTTGTCCGCGATACAACGACTACACAGCCGGCAAGATGGCCCTCAATCCCGGCGATTCTGGCTGTCTCGAGCTGCTCGGGTGCAAGGGTAAGACGACGAACTCGCTGTGTTCGGTACATGGCTGGAATAGCCAGCAGCCGGGTCTGCGTGAGGATGCCGCCGGCAACGAATTGGCGTGGGATGAAGATGTCGCCAATACGCAGCCGTATGGCGGATTCTGCCCGGCCGCAGGGCATCCCTGTATGGGTTGCACCGAAAAGGGCTATCCCGATGTCAACGTTCCGTTCGTACGCTGGTAAGTGGAAGGGAGGCGAAGAATAGATGGCTACATTCATTCAAGGTAAGTTCACTACGCTTACTGCGCCAGCGACTGAGAAGCATGAGGTCGACCCGATTTCGCGCATCGAAGGTCACTTGGGCGTCAACGTTCAGACCGATGCAGCTGGTGAGATTCATGAAGCTGACGTCCACGGGAATCTGTGGCGCGGCTTCGAGAACTTCCTGCTCGGGCGTGAGCCCAACGACGCCATTACGTTCACGCAGCGCATTTGCGGTGTCTGCCCGGTTCCACACGGCATGACAGCGACGTTTGCCGCGGAGTCCGTCATGGGTCTCAATGACTGCTTCCAGACCTTTGAGCATTTCACAGGTAACACCAAGGGCGTTCCGCTCAAGGCGGTCATCATCCGTAACCTGGTGCTTGCATCAGAGTTTCTGATGTCCAACTTGACGCACTTCTATCATCTGGCGGCTCCGAGCTACGTTCAGGGTCCGGCAATGCCGCCCTGGACTCCGTACTTCCATCATGATGATTATGCTCCCGCCCTGCTGTCTGGTGGCCGTCCTCTGCCGGTGAACGCAAAGACCACCGACACCCCCGCGAACTATGAGGACAGCGAGTACTCTAAGGACCTCTGGTCGGCAGTCATCAAGCAGTACGTCCATGCGCTTCGCATCCGGCGTCTCACATTTGAAGCTGGTGCGCTCTTTGCGGGCCGCATGCCGATGACCTCGTGCTTCGTTGCTGGTGGGGTAACTAACGACCATACCGACAGCAAGATCGACGACAAGATCGCCACGTTCGATGCGCTTACGAAGGAGATCGGCACGTTCATCCTCAAGGATCACGTACCGCTCGCTCTCGCGCTCGGACTCCTGTACACGGACTTCGACAACGCCAATGGCACCGCCGGCGATGGTTGGGGTGCCGGCGTCAAGAACTTCTTGTCGTGGGGCGCGTTCCCCATGGGAGCTACGGAGTCTTCACTCCTGTTCGCTCGCGCGTCCAAGATCGGCACTGGCGCGATTACTTCGGTGACCAAGGCTCTTGTCGAAGCGCATCTCACTGAGTCGGTCGCACACTCGCACTACGAGGCGACCACTGGCGTGTACGACGCCCAGGAGAAGGCCTATCCCGGAGTCGTACCGAACACGATTCCGGATCGCACGAAGGGCTATTCGTGGATCAAGGCACCTCGCTGGAATGGCAATGCGATGGAAGTCGGTCCGCTCGCCCGCATGATTCTCAACAGTCTGTATCCGGTCAACACCACGTTCGTCAGCAAGACGTGGCCCAGTGTGGGCCCCATCGTCAATGCTGCGGGCACCAACACCCTGACGTTCGCGGGACCAAGCGCCTATGCAAGGACTGTTACTGGCGGCGCGGAATCCATCACGGGCGTCAATCCGGACTATGTGGCTCCTGATCTCGCTATTGGAGCGGTTCGCAATGGTCTGGCTGACCTCTGGATTTATGCCAACCTGTCCGGGGTTACGCACATTACTCTGCCGGATGCGGCTGCTTGGTACTGTGTACACAACAACAGCACCGCACCCACTGGCGACTATGCACCGGTGACTACGTTCACGACCGTAGACATCCATGCCCTGTCGGACGCCGAAATCGTGACCGCATACGGTCTCACCTCTTCAGTTATTTTCGGTTTCATTGGCAAGGGTATCGCAGAACTCAAGGGCGGCTACTCGACGATGGATCGTCTGCGTGGTCGTGCAGTTGAGTCCCTCTACCTCGTTCAGGCCATGATAGGGCCCGCCAGTGGTTTCGGTCTGGCGAGCACGCCTGTCAACTATGCTGGCTGGGTCAAGATGCTCGACGCCGTCAAGAGCGGTGATACGTGGACGGAGCCGACGACACCCGTTGTCGAGACCAAGGGCTTCGGTGCCGGGGAAGCACCCCGCGGTGCGCTCATGCATCAGATCACTGCCGAGAAGGGCAAGATCAAGGCGTATCAGTGCATCGTTCCGACGACGTGGAACGCTTCTCCCAAGGACTTCACGGGCAGTCGTGGTCCGATCGAGGAAGCAATGGTGGGTGCCACGTTCAAGGGTAGCCCCGTCACGTTCGCCAAGACGAACGAGTATGGCACCGCCGATTCTGCTGGAGCAGGCGACGCGGTAAGTGGTGTTGAACCACTACGTATCGCACAGTCCTTCGATCCGTGCATCGCGTGCGCGGTACACTAGTCGACTATCAGGAGGTGATAGGATTGAAGCGTATTCTGATCGTTGGCATACTCGCTCTGGCGCTTGTGATGGCCATGGGCGGAGTAGCGTACGCGAACTTCGGTACTCACGGCGGTTATGCTGCGGATACTGACGCGTGTGCCGGTTGTCACCGTGCTCACACAGCGTTCTCGACCATTCCGCGCACGAACTACCTGACCGGCGATGCTGCCGGAGAGGGTTCTGCGTTGTTGGTCTCCTCGGCGACGAA
This sequence comes from Coriobacteriia bacterium, assembly GCA_041739935.1. GTDB lineage: Bacteria > Actinomycetota > Coriobacteriia > Anaerosomatales > JAGXFU01 > JBGSMX01. The sequence goes on from JBGSMX010000031.1 coordinate 12,770, forward strand.
CATGACGGACTTCTGCTATGCATGCCATGGCGAAGGTGCGCCCGGTGCGTCGACGAACGTTGAGTACGGTATCTTCGACTCAGGTCCATCGGCAGGCTATGACACTGACGGCGTCACACTTATCACTGGCAGTGTCACGCAGCTGTACTCCACGGAGTCGAGCTTCGGTGCGACTCTCAACGGAGGCGGCTTCGAGCGCATCGGTGCGGTGACCAATGTTACGTCTACTCACACGATGAGTCTCACGAACAACGTTCCGATCTGGGGCGCGGGCAGCGCAGCGAGTGATGAAATCGCTGTTCTTTCCGACTTCAACTGTGGTAGCTGCCATGATCCGCACGGTAGTTCCAACTATCGTTTGCTCAAGGACAAGCTCCTCGGTACGAACGTTGTAGGTGGCTACGTTTCGGATCTCGTTCCGGAGCCGTTCGTCATCTCTGCTGAGGTCGGGTATCCTGCTGGCGGTTTTGCCAAGCACACGGCATATCCGAACTACAAGCCGGACTACACCACTCCGCAGTATCGCTTTAGCGGCGACTCGCTGGAGAGCATGTCCGGTTGGTGCGCTGGCTGTCACGAGGACTACAATCAGGCTTCCAGCGCGTACGACTATGAGGGCTACGAAGAGGCTCTGACCGGCACGACTCTGCTGGGTAGTCGTACTCGTCACCGTCACCCTGTCAACATGAACTTGCTCACGGGCCGCGAGAGCTCAGGCAACATGTCGCTTGCGACTGAGGTCGCGCTTGACGATGCTCTGCCTCTGGAGCTGGCCTACAGCAAGAACCCCAATGTCTATCGTGACACCAAGGACTTCGACGACGTTCTCGGATGTCTCACCTGCCACTTCGCTCATGGTTCTTCTGTGACGGAGACCGGCTGGGCAGACTCAAGTCTGGAAACATCCTCTGGGCTCATTGGTTCCACGACCGCAACTTGGTACCCCGTTCTTGATGACGGGATGTCCGGCGGAAGTGATCCTGCTTCTGACGGTGTGAACCCGAACTTCTCGTCGGCGCTCCTTCGTACCCCGAACCGTGGTGTGTGCGAGCGGTGTCATAACAAGTAATGTACGGAACTGCGTAGGCTGCGCTTTGTAGCCCTGCTCAATCAGGTGGGCCTCGGCGTTTCGGCGCCGAGGCCCACTCGTTGGGCCATCGAGGTGGGTTGCGCGTCGCGGGCATCCCGCAACAAGTGAGGAGTGATAGCCAACATGTCAAATCAGGTCGGCATCGACATCAATGGATGCGCCGCGGCGGCGTATGCTTCCGTCGGGCTGATTGCGAACCCCTTTCGCCCTTGCGCGATCGGTCGCAGACCGGAGGTGTCGCTTCCGGGACATGCGGCTGCAATGCGCCTGGTCCGTGAGGTGGCCTTCGGCGATGACAGCGCGGACCTGCCATTGTGGCTTGAACGATCCGCTGAACTACCAACGGCTTACCAGAGCTTCGCTGTAGCCGACCTGCTCGCCGGCAGCACCGACAACCAGGAGCTCTCCATGCTGGTCGCGTATGTTCCGTTCGACTGTTTTCGCATCGGGAGGGTTCGCGGCACGCTGTCGGTCGTTGCTGACCGGCTATCGGGCAGAACCTTTGGCAAGACCCTTGGTCTCTACGCCCTTGAGGCACTTCTGGTTATCGATCACGAAATCCTCGAGGCCGCAGCCCTTGATCTGTCGTTCGTGGGCGAGCTGATTGCCCTGTGCGACCAGGCTCCGGAGTTTTTGGCAGAGCAGGTATTCGGACCGCATGTCGTGGCTCGCGGCAAAGGAGATCAGGCGAAGAATGCTCTGAAGATTGAGTACCATCGCCAGATGCAGGCGAGTGCGGATTCAGAGCCTGATCCCGACACGCTGGATGAGGATGTGGATGAGATCAGAGACCTGTCAGAGCCTTCGAACGACGACGGGTCGGAAGCAGGTCAAGAAACGCATGAGACCGATGAGGTCGAGTATAGGCCAATCGATGCCGTTCGAGACTATGTGATCGCGCACGCCCGTCGCAACCTATCGCCTGTAGTCGCGCGCGCACTGCGCGTGTACTTCGTGCACGGGGCGGGGGCCATGTCCCAGGAACTCAAGGTGACCCGCGGGCCACGGAAGACATTGAAGGCACTTGTTCGGTTTGCGGGTTGTCGCTTCAAGCGAGTAGTCATCCTCTATGATCAGTTCGATGGCTGGGGTGCCGTTCCCCAGGATCTACGAATGAAGATTGTCGCCGGCTTGACTGAGATACGCTGGGCTGTGAGTCCCCACGCTGTTGTGGCGATTGCTGCGAGCCCGACTGTCACCCCGGAGCTTGCTGAGACTTTCGCTGCGGCCAGGAAGGTAGACTGGACCATGCCGGAAGTCCAAGCACTCGTGGGCGCCGAGACTCTGGATGAGGAAGCACTGGACTCGCTGCTGTCTGCATGCGTTCTTCCGGGGAGGAGTATAGCGACTGATATTCTGTCAGGAATCAACGAGATCAAGAGTAGTGCGCCCAGCCCGTTCGTCCTTGATCAGTTCGCGAAAGAGGCTGCAGCGGTGGTAGACCGCTGCGCTGGCATCGAACCTGCTTCAGAGTAAGTTGACCGGCGGCAGTGCCGAATCTAACATTTGTTACAGGCACGTTCTTCAGGATGATTCTCTCTTGGAAAGCGGTACTCCTAATGACAGTTCGGTCTTTCTTGAAGAGCGCTCTGGGAAGAGGGAACCCGCTTGTTCTCTCGGCGGCGGGCTTCACTTTGCTCCTCGCCGTTGTGCTCTTCGCGGGAAGTCTTTTTTCGCGCCCGTCATCCAACGTTCCGGACATCTCGATCGCCTCTCAGGAGGAGACCGAGGACGTGATGAGCCGTGCTGCTCGACTGCTGGAGTCAGGGGACGCGACTTCCGCGGTACTGGCGCTCCGAGCCCATCTTGTGGACAACCCCGATGATGCCGCTGCTCGCGAGATGCTTCAGGTCGCGCTTGAGCAGACGCCGCCGACAGTGACCCCGCCCCCGAGCACTCCGAGCGGCGACGATTCCCAAGACGACGCGAATTCCGACATGGGATATGTCGATGCGGTCGCGAGCATCGAGTCGCTTCTGCCTTCGGAATTGCCTGGCTATCGAGCAGGTGTACCGGCCGTGAGCTCGTCTGATGCGGACAAGTCCTTCGATCCGGTGGAGATCGAGACCTCTCGCGCTGTGCGCCGCGTCCTCTTCTCGGTTCACGATCGTGGATCGGTGGAGAACGCCCAGCGATTCCTGACCGATGTGAGTGAGGTCGTTTATCCCAGTGAGGGCGAGTACCTCGATGTGGGCGTGGTGCGTGCATACTGGGGCACTGACGGAGAGCGCGAGGCAACAGTCGCGTTTGTTCGCGGCAGGTATGCGTTTGAGCTTGTCGTCGGGAGTGTGCGTGAGGTCACCCCCGAGTTGAAGAACCTGGCACTGTCCTTGGCCGCCTATTTTGAGGCGACACGATGATTGGCCGTAGCTCAATGAAGACTCTTCGCATCGCGTACCTCGTGGCAGTGGTTTCTGTTCTGTTTGGCTTTGTCGGTACGGCATCGTCCTTTGCAGTCGGTCCCGCCGTCGACATGGAGCAGATTAGGGTCGAGAGTTTCGAAACGGTGCCCCTGGCTTCTGATTGGACTATCGCCCCGGTATTTGACGGACAGTATCTCTCCAGAGCATCCTGGGCACCTGTCACGTTGACGAAGTACGAACTGAATCGATCACTCTGGTGCTCGGGTTCCAACCCGGTCTGGTGGCCGACGTACTACTTTCTGAGTCGAAGCGAGGCTCAGCTGGATTTGCCGCAGTTGGAGCATTTCTACGATTCCTGGGTAAGCTTCTATTACTCAATGCCCAGTGTCGGAGTTGCTGACTACAGCTCATTCTCGGTTGGGTGGACCGAGGACGGGGGAGTAATTTCTGAGAGCTACGGAGTCTTCGCTCTGACCCCGGGCACGTCGTGGCTCAAGCGAACCTACCATCCGTCGTCCCCCGAAATCTCGTCCGTCGGGAACGAAGTGAACGTTTCGCGGAAGTCAGCCTCGTTCTCCCTGCGATGGTATGACTTCCTTGAGAGTGGCACCCAGTATCCAACAGAGGGACGCGGTCCTGCGGTAGACTACCTGGTGGTAGAGGGCTACCGGTACGGACCCCCGCGAGATCTTGTGGCGGACGCAGCGGGTGGGGATGTTGAGCTGTCGTGGAGTCCTCCCGCCATGGCGACCTGGACCGATGAGGACGACACCCGGTCGATAGGGTACCGCGTGTGGCGCGCTGTCGATGGTCTTCCCACGCTAACGTGGACGGAGTTGACCTCGGCTCGCGTGAGTTCTCTCGCATTCACGGATTCGACTGTCGTGGCAGGTACCAACTATCGGTACGCGGTTCAGGCCTGGGATTCGGGTTCTGGAACGGCGCACGGGGTGGCGACTGAGTTGACGGTGCGTGCGCCTAGTGTCGGGATCGATCTCTCAATCACCGCACCTTCGCCCGTCTTGGCCGGGGCCACGGTGCCCATCACGTACTCTGTTCACAACACGGGCGATCTGCCGACCGCCCCCCTGGCACTTGAGGATGGCTTCGGGAACCAGTGGGTCGTCGGCATCCTCGCCGCTGACGAGTCTTTCGAGTACGCCACATCACAGGTGGTGGACAGCCCCATCATGATCACAGCCGAGGTGACTGACAGCGGGGATTCGGTGGTAGCGACGTCTCAGCGCTACATCGAAACGCGCACGCCGGGGGTTGGGATCACGGTGGAGCCCCAATATGGCACGGTCGCTGCGGGCGATCAGTTGTACGTGGGCTTCTCGGTCACCAACGAAGGAGACACGCCTCTGTACCATGCTGTAGTTCGCGACTCGAGCAATGTGCTTGTCGGAGAACTCGACGTGCTGGCTGTCGGTGAAACCAGACAGGTTGGGAAGGGCTACACGATTGATGCCGCTCGTGCATTCTCAGGTTCCGTTGTTGCGCAGTACGGAATCAGTGGTCAGTTCTTCTCGGGTTCGATTGGCCCTGAGTCGTCCGGTGTCGCCACCGTTGACGTCGTCTTGCCTCGTCTGGCGGGAGCAACGAGGTACGATACTGCGGTTGTTGCTTCCAAGTCGGTGTTTGACTCCTCGGATAATGTTGTTCTCGCCGCAGGGACCGGTTTCCCCGATGCACTCTCGGCTGCCGCCCTTGCGGGCGAACTTGAGGCTCCTCTCCTGCTTGTGGGATCTGACTCTTTGCCCACTGGCGTAGAGGCGGAAATCAACCGTCTGGGCGCGAAGACTGCCTATGTCGTTGGCGGGACTGCAGTGATCGGTCAGAGCGTTCGAGATGCGGTCATCGCTCGCACGGGTGTCACGAGTGTCGTCGCACTAGGCGGGTCGAATCGATATGCGACTGCGCGTCTAGTATCGGCACGTGTGCGGCAGATAGCCGGAGCGGATCCCGACACGGTTGTACTCGCGACCGGTTTGAACTTCCCCGACGCCCTTGCCGCATCGAGCCTGGCAGCCTCACGGGGCTGGCCTATTCTCCTCACGAAGCGAGACTCGCTTCCTGATGACACGGCCGCAGCGCTTGCTGCTCTCAAACCCGACACTGTTCTCATCTGCGGAGGATCTGCCGTGGTCTCCGATGCGGTTAAGGACCTGGTGAGCGGCAACGTGGCATTCGGCAGCCCGGCCACCACGAGAGTCGGGGGCGCTAACCGCTACGCGACCGCACGCCTTCTTGTCGAATACGGGGTATCTCGCGGGATGGCGCCGGATGGGATTGACGGAGTCTATCTGGCGACGGGAACCAACTACCCCGATGCGCTCTCTGGAGGCATAGTGGCGGCGCTGTCAAAGGGGGACGGATGGCGTCCGCTGATGCTCACGGAGTCGACAGCTTTGCATTCTGAGACCAGGCGGCTCATCACGGATCACCCTACGGTTGGATTCGTGGTGGCGCTCGGCGGGTACTCCGCGGTGAGTCAGGCGGTTCTTGACGAAGCGGCATCGTTGATACAGTGAAGTCGGCTCCCGATTGCTTGCGCATTACTGATCGCGTGCGGGCACAGTATGATGGACTGGTTCACTCACCTCTTGTTTGCGGGTATTCAGGATGCGGTTGATGCTGATAGACACACCACCTCATATCAGACAGAGGTTCTGGCGCGACTTCGGCGGCGTCTCATCGCTTCCCCTGCTTGCTGTCCTGCTGGTTACCTTCTCATTGGCCTGGGCTTCTTCCGCGGCTGCCGTCGTCGCGCCCCATATCGTGCAGGGGGCTGACACCGATACCTGCGCGATGTGCCACCGCGCACATACCTCAGCTTCGTCAATCGAGAGGACGGATGTCTTCACGGGAACGCGAACAGGTAGCGCGCTCATTGTGGGCGCGGATTCCAGCTCGCGTGATGTCTACTTGTGCTACTCATGCCACGGTGTGGATTCGCTGGGTGCTCTGAGCGACGTCCAGACATCATTTACCAGCGACTCCTCCCACACGATTGCACCCGACATCGCACCGTACGGCCCGTCTCCCATGGACTGCAGCAGCTGCCACGACAGTCACGGCACCGAGCGAGACACGGACGGCGAGCCGTTTGCGGCGCTCCTGCGCTCTCGGTCGGAGTCCGACACCGACATTCTGTACTACCAGGGCGACGAGTACTGCACCGCATGCCACGAGAACACCGCCGCAAACACCTGGGACGGGCTCACGATCTGGGAGCAGACCGCGCACTCGCGCGAGATCACTCCCACCGCGTCCGGCACGCTCATCGTGTGCTCCGTGTGCCATCAGCCTCACGGCTCGAACAACCCGCCGCTGATCGTTGAGACGATCTACCCGCCATCCGCCCCCGAGACGCTCTCGGTGCCCGCTAACGATCGCTGGCTGTGCTTCACGTGCCACGCGCAGTCTCACGCCACGTACCCGTACGGCGCGACGTACCAGACCTCGTCGCACGCAGTCTCCGAGGCCACGGTCACGGCGACCGGCGAGTGGGCGTCTGCCGAGGACACGCGCACGGTGGGCGAGTGCCAGAACTGCCACAATCCCATGGGCACGTCTGACGGTGCCGGGGCCCCTATCGACAAGCTCGCAGTCGCCGCAAGCTCCGCGCTGTGCGAGCGCTGTCACTTCGACGGTTCCGAGATCGCGACTGACCTGGCCCGATTCGAATTCCCCGACACCGAAGCTACCGCGGCAGAGGTGGTCGTGGCCTGGGATAGCGAGCAGCTGGCCACGACGTACGACCGCTTCAGCGTGTGGACTCAGGAGACGACCGGCACCGCGCCGCGCGACCTGCTCGGCCCGCGGGCGTTCGACGTTCCCGGCAGCGCGGTCGACGCGGCATCCGGAGACATCGAAGGCGACGGCGTCCAGAACATCGTGATCGCCGATGGCGCATCCAAGCACCTCGACGTTTTCGAGCCCAATGCTCTGGCCGGTCTGTCCCCGGTCACCTACTCGATCGACGCGACTCCCACGTATGTGGCGATTGCGGACTTCTACATCGATGGGACGGGTCTGCCGGAGATCGCGGTCATCTCGCGCTCCGACTCCGCGCCGTATACGAGCAACCTGTACATCTATCGCTACTCGGATGTAGGCCCGTCACTCAAGCGGGTCACCGGTCCGGTCGCGCTCGGTAATGACGCCTCGGGCATCGCAGCCGGTGACGTGCGCGGCACGCTGTCCGACGACATCGCGGTGACCTGCATGGGTGACGACACGCTGCGCGTGTTCACCGAATCCACCATCACCTCAGAGACGCTGAGCGCTTCGTCGTACGCGACCCGGCAGGGACCGCGCGGGCCGAGCATCGGGGACGCAGCAGGGGTTGCCGGAACTGAGATCGTCATCGCCAACTCCGCCGAGGTCAACGATACCGTGTCGGTGTTCAGCGGCGCCGGATCGCTCGTGGACTCCTACGACGCGACGCTGACCGCCTACCCGGGCGCGATCGCCTACGACACGCTCGTGGCAGACGTGCTGCCTAACGTTGCGGGTGCCGAGACGTACGTGGCGCTCAAGAGCGAGCTGGGAACGAGTGGCTTCAACGTCTTCCCGCGCGCGGCCGGCGGGCTTGATGAAGCAAACATGCAGCCGTACACAACCGGCGCGCTCTCCAACACGGCGTCGCTTGCCGCCGCGGACGTCGATTCCGATTCCCGGACCGAGTTGCTGGTCGGCAACGCAGGCCGCTGGCCCCGTTCGTCCGCGGCGAAAGAGCCTGCGTCGGTTCAGGTCTTCTCGGCAGATGTCGCGGGCACTGGAATCGCAGGCTCGCCGGTGACGCTGTGGTCGGAGGGTGCCCACGCTGCGGGAGGAGATCCCGCGGTCGTGCCCGTCGACCTTGGCGGGTTTGGCGAGAGCCGGCATCCGGTTGGCGAGATCGAGGGCGCTCACGTCTCTACCGAGACCGTCATTGCCGCGCGCCACGTCGAATGCGTCGACTGCCATAACGTGCACGAGGCCACCAGCACGGTGCCGCCGCTTGGCGCTCCGCTCGTCTACGGCGCGCTCAAGGGGACCTGGGGCATCTCTGTCACGAACGTGGCACCCGGTTCGTACACCCCGGCCGTGCGGCAGGGAGTGCTCTACGAGTACGAAACGTGCTTCAAGTGCCACGCCGGTGGCAACGTCGCCGTCTCGGATGACATCGCGATGGAGTTCAACACCACAAACGCGTCGTTCCACGCGATCGAGACGAGCACAACGGATTCGCAGGTCAATGCCGATTCGTTCGTGCTCGCGACGCCTGCCTGGAGCAACTCCTCGGTGCTTTACTGCGCGAGCTGCCACGGCAACAGTGATGTCGACGAACCGGTCGGCACGCACTCGAGCCCATCGGCGCCGATACTGTCGGGCCCCTACTGGGGCACGACGCCGGATACCGGGGACCTGCTGTGCTACGACTGCCACAAATACACTGTCTATTACAGTGGCGCGGAGGACAACGGTCCCTCCGGCTCGCCGGCGGGCAGCAACTTCTACGACACCGACCTGGGTGCGAGTCCGGCGCCCAGGCTGCACTACCAGCACGTCTCGGCACGTGGTCTTGGGTGCGAGTCGTGCCACGAGAGCCACGGGCTCGATCGCGAGCACCTGATCCGCGACGGCGTCGGCTACACACACGCGGCGGACGGCGGCTACTGCGCCAACGAATGCCACTCGACCGGAACGCTAGCGCCGGAGCGGCACGACTACGCCAGGCCGTAGGCGGAGGGTCTGACCGGGAGCGACCGGTGTCGCCGGTCGCGCGATACCCGCAGCGCAGTCGGACCTAGTTGCAGATCAGCACCCGGTCGCCAACCTCTACGCGCTCGTAGAGGTCCTCGACATCCGAGCGATGCATCCGCATGCAGCCGTGACTGGCCGCGCGACCGATCGACCAGTCGGCCGTCGTGCCGTGGAACCTGATGCCCGAAGCGCTGATGTTGATCGCGCGGGTACCAAGCGGGTTGCTCGGGCCCGGGGGAATCGAAGCCGGCATGTCCGCCGCCCATGCGCTGCCGGGGTTGCTCCAGGTGGGACGGTAGCGCTTGAGGGTGATCTCCCAGTCGCCGCGAGGCGTCGGGAAGCTCGGCGTTCCGACCGCGATACCGTAGCTCTTCTCCAGGGTGAGCCCGCGGTAGAGGTAGACCCGGCGCTCGGAGCGCTTCACGAGCAGCGTGGTGCCGAGGTCCTCCTCGGCGATCGCAGGCTCGACGACGTTGACGGGCAGCGTGACGGATTTGCCACCATTGAGCAGCGCTGCGGTCACGAGCCCCTCGGCAGCGGCGATGTCGGTCGAGTATCCGATCGCCGAGCCGCGCATGACGGGCTCGTAGTCTTCCGTGATGGTGAACGTCGCATCGACAGACGGTGTGTCGATCTGCGAGGCGACATCGCCCAGCCAGTCGATGAGCGAATCGCCGGCAACGGCCAGCTTGGGTTCGATCTCGACGGGTACCGAGATGTCCGCGATGCGGCGGTACGCGCGCTCGGCCACCGTCGCGCCGGTCTTGGGATTGAAGGCCTCTTCGAGCATCGCATCGACGTCGATCGAGAGGCTGTCTTTGGGGTCGAGCTCGAAGGTGCGGCCCTCGAAGGTAACGACGACGGGCTCGAAGAGGGGAGCGGCGATGCTGCTCTCTACGACCTCGCGTGCCTGCTCGCGGGTCAGGCCACCCAGTTCGTGTCCCTCGACGCTCACGCCCTGTGGGACGATCTCGCGGGCGGTGTAGTCGTCGACCACCGACCATGCGAAACCCGCAGAAAGCGAGAGGAGGACACAGGCGGCCAGGATGCCCGTGAGACGTAGCGCGCGTGTCTTGATGCTCATGCGAACCCATTCGTCGGAAAGCGCGACCTTGTCGCGATATTCTACAATGTTTTGGTGAGCGTTGATATGCTCACCCCAAGGGGAGGCCGTGTGGCGAACACCGAGGCCGGTCAGGTCTATCGGGGAAACCTGGACAAGCTCATAACCAAGGTCGCCGAGGAGCGGGGCTTCGACCTGGGCCAGTACCGCCGTCAGTACCTGGAGCGGCGGGTCGCAGCCCGCCTCAGGCACCTCGATCTCCACTCGTACCGGCAGTATGCGGATTTCCTGGACGAGCACCCCGAGGAGTACGCGAAGCTCCTCGACGCGCTCACAATCAACGTCACCGACTTCTATCGCGACTCCGGGGTCTTCGACATCTTCCGCGAGCAGATCGTCCCGGACATGCTTGCGGAGAAGTCACGGACCCGCCATCGCATGATCAGGGCGTGGTCCGCCGGCTGCGCGACCGGCGAGGAGACGTACTCCATCGCGATGTCGTTCCTGGACGGTATGCAGTCCTCGGACGATAGGTTCCTGCTCAGCATCCTCGGCACCGACCTGGACGAACGTGCTCTGGGAGTCGCGCGAGCCGGCGTGTACGGCATCGACAAGCTGTCGCACATACCCCCGGAGCATCAGGTAAAATACACCCAGGCGCACGGGGACACGTTCGAGATACGTCCGGAAGTGCGACAGCACGTCCGGTTCCGACCCTTGAACCTCTTCTCCGACAAGCCGATAAGTGTCGTAGACGTCATCTTCTGCCGCAACGTTTTCATCTACTTCAGCCGCGAACAACAGGATGCAGTCCTCGACCGATTCTGGTCGGCATTGGCGCGCGGCGGTTATCTCGTTCTAGGAAGAAGCGAGAAGCTGTCGAAGAACGCGGCACAGCGTCTTGAGCTCATCAACGGGCGAGAGCGCATCTACCGCAAGCCAAACGCAGTGTGACCGGGGGTGCGGTGAGAGGGGCGTTCACCGCGAAACAACGAGGAGGCAGGCGCGACATGGCGCACGAGCATCGAGATAGCACGATCAAGGGTAGCCTTTCTCTGACGTTTACCCTGTGGACGTGGGCGACGATCGGGCCGCCTGTCCTCATCGGACTGATTGCTGCGGTGGTCATCGCCGGCTCCATACTCCATCTGAGCTTCTTCGACATGCTACCGGTCATGCTGTGGGGCGGCCTGGTCATGCTGCTTCTGTCGCCGATAGGCACGCTGACCTGGCGCTGGAAGTTCAAAGACCAGATCCTCGATCCGCTGAGCGAGCTCAGCTCGGTGATGATGAAAGCTGCCGAGGGCGACCTGCGCGTGCGCGCCGAGCGCCTGCACGACGACGAGATCGGTCTGCTGACCGAGGACTGCAACCACCTCATCGAGTCCCTCGCCGGAATCGCGAGTAACGTGCGCCGTTCGGCCGAGTCCGTCTCGGCGGCGGCATCCGAACTCTCCGCCTCGTCGCAGGAGATCAGCAGTTCGACCATGGAGATCTCGAGCTCCGTCCAGCAGATCGCGCATGGCGCGGAGCTGCAATCGCGCAAGGTCGAGGAGACCTCGACCGCCATCGAGTCCATCAACATGACGACCGAAGACGTCTCGAAACAGGTCGACGAGGCCGCTCGCACGAGCGAAGAGGCGGCACGCGTCGCTGCTCGCGGCGAAGAGGCGACCAACGAGGCGATCATGAAGATCGCCGAGATCCAGCAGGCCATCGAGACGCTCGCGTCCTCTGTCGAGCTGCTGGGCAGGCGTAGCAGCGAGATCGGCAGCATCGTGGATGTCATCACCACCATCGCCGACCAGACGAACTTGCTCTCGCTCAACGCCGCGATCGAGGCCGCGCGTGCGGGCGAGTCCGGCCGCGGCTTCTCTGTCGTGGCCGACGAGGTTCGCAAGCTCGCCGAGGGTTCGGGCAAGGCCGCCGAGCAGATCGGCGAGCTCATCAAAGAGGTCCAGGAGGAGACGGCCAAGGCCGTCAAGTACATGGAGATCGGCACGCGTGAGGTCGAGGTGGGCGCCGAGGTCGTAGGCCGCAGCGGCGAGGCCCTCAGGCAGATCACCGATGCCGTCTCTCGCACCGCAGTGCTCGCCGAGCAGATCGCGCACTCGATGCAGCAGCAGGCGAGCCGCACCGGCTCGGTAGACCGGGCGATGCACGAGATCGCAGCGGTCGTCGAGGAGAATGCCGCTTCTGCCGAGGAGACTGCGGCGGCTGCCGAGGAGCAGACCGCGTGCATGGAAGAGATCACATCGGCTGCCCAGGAGCTTTCCGACATGGCGCAGCATCTGGAGGACATGGTCCACACGTTCAAGGTCGAGCAGGGGTAGGGGCGTGATAGCCACCGCGGATCAGGAAGCGCGCAGCTTCGTCGTATTCAGGCTCGGTAGCGAGGAATACGGGCTGGCGATCGAGCGCGTCCAGAGCATAATCCGTTTCGAGCCCACGACGCCCGTGCCGCGGGCGCCCGAGGCCGTGATGGGCGTCATCAATCTGCGCGGGCAGGTGATACCCGTGGTTGACCTCGCGCGACGATTCTCGAACGGGTCGTTCGTGCCCACGCCGACATCGCGTATCGTCGTGACCGAAGGAGAGGCCGGCACCGTGGGCCTGGCGGTCGACGCGGCAAGCGAAGTCGTGACGATCCCGCTGGCGGACATCCAGGCGGCTCCGGACAGCGTACTGAGTGCGGACACGGTCGAGGCGTTCGAAGGCGTGGCCGACCGGGACGGCAAGCTCGTGATACTGATCGATTTTGACCGGGCTGTGCCAAAGATGGAGTACGCACGGGTAGCAAACGACGCTGAACCGGAAGGTGGCTCGGATGTCTAAGACGATCCTCGTCGTGGACGACGCGGCATTCATGAGGATGATGATTCGCGACATCCTCTCGAAAGAAGGATACGTGATTCACGAAGCCGTCAACGGTCGTGACGCGGTCGAGAAGTACGAGGAGGTCCTTCCCGACCTCGTGACCATGGACATCACCATGCCCGAGATGAGCGGACTTGATGCGCTCCGCGAGATCCGCACGCAAAACCCGCAGGCCCGTGTGCTCATGGTGAGTGCCATGGGTCAGCAGAAGATGATCGTCGAAGCCCTCGAGTCCGGGGCGATGGATTTCCTGGTGAAGCCGTTCCAGCCCACGAAGGTGCTGGAGACCGTCAAGAAGTGCCTGCAGACACAGGCTTCGTGACACGAGGCGCTCAAATGCGCGCTGCCATCAAAGTACTGGTCGTCGATGATTCGGCGCTCATCCGTCAACTCCTGACGAGAGCGCTTTCGGTCGACCCGCGAATCGAGATCGTGGGCGTGGCCAAGACCGGCATCGAGGCCATCGAGAAGGCTCGCCAGCTCGAGCCCGATGTGATCACGCTCGACATCGAGATGCCGGAGCTCACCGGGATCGAGGCGCTCCCTCATCTGCGCAAGCACAGCGAGGCGCGCGTCATCATGCTGAGCTCGCTCGACGACCCGGACACGACCTATCAGGCGCTGGCGGCCGGGGCGGTGGATTTCATCTCGAAGCCCAAAGCCGGTTTCGCCACGTCGATCGGGGAGCTCTCCGAGCTGCTGCTCAAGAAGATCCACATCGCATACCGCATCGATCCGGTTCGCCTCACGCGCGCCGTCCACGAAATGCAGGAGCCTGCCGAGAAACCCGCCGCCGACCTGCAACCGCCCGCCCGGGAGCCGTCGATTGCCGGCGGCGAGCGCGTACACGAGCTCGTGGTCGCGATGGCGGCCTCGACTGGCGGTCCGCCTGCGCTGGAGCGGGTGTTCCAGGGGTTGTCAGCGGGGTTGCCCGCGACCTATCTGGTCGTCCAGCACCTGCCGGCAGGTTTCAGCGCCTCGCTGGCCAGGCGGCTTTCCTCGGCAAGTGATGTCGAGGTGATCGAGGCCGTCGAAGGTTCGCGCCTCATACCCGGGATGGCGCTACTGGCCCCCTACGGGGCTCACATGACCGTGCTGGAGACTTCACCCGGGGTGCATCGCGTTCACCTGGATGATGCGCCGCCGCTTCATGGGGTCAGGCCTTCAGCCGATCCGCTGTTCTCATCGGTCGCCAGGGTGTTCGGGGAGCGCGCGATCGGCGTACTGCTCACGGGCATGGGTTCCGACGGCGCCCACGGGCTCTTCGAGATCAAGGCGTCCGGGGGAGCCACCATCGCGCAGAACGAGGACACCAGTGTCGTGTGGGGCATGCCGGGCTCGGCGTTCAAGCTGGGAGCGGTTCAGCATCTTGCGCCGATCGGACTGGTCGCCGCCGAGGTCAGACGCGTCATCAGGGGAGGTCTCGCTTCATGAGCGACATGGATGCCTATAAGGACATCTTCCTGTCGGAGAGCGCGGAGTTCATCCAGGGGATCACCGATGGCTTGCTGGCCCTCGAAGCGGAGCCCAACGATCTGGAACCCGTCGAGGTCATCTTTCGCGGTGCGCACAGTCTGAAGGGGATGGCCGCGGCCATGGGCTACGGCAAGACCGCGGATCTGACGCACAAGATGGAAAGCCTCATGGACCGGGTGCGTCAGCGCGAGCGCGAGGTCGACCGGGCTCTCGTGGACCTGATGCTCGAGGCGGTCGACGCGGTGCGCGAGGTGATAGACGCAGAATCGTCCGGCAGCGCGGACGCAGACGTCTCGGCGCTGGTCGCGCGTCTTGTGGCCGCAGCGGAGGCAGCGCCTGCCGATGCGGAGCCTCCGGCAGGGATAGTCCCGCAAGCCGAGGGTGAGACTGCGGCTCCCGCCGCGAATGAGGACCTGTACCGGGTCGCCTGTGTGCTTGACGAGCAGTGTGTTCTCAAGGCGGTCCGAGCGTACATGGTCATCAAGCGACTCGCCCACATGGGGACCGTCGTGGACACGATCCCATCGGGTCGCGAGATCGAAGACGAGAAGTTCGAGCGCGAATTCACCGTGATTCTGAGTACGGCATTCTCGGCAGACGAGATCTGCGAGGCCGTGAAAGGTGTGAGCGAGGTAGACGCCGT
The DNA here is from genome assembly GCA_041739935.1 of Coriobacteriia bacterium. Lineage (GTDB taxonomy): Bacteria > Actinomycetota > Coriobacteriia > Anaerosomatales > JAGXFU01 > JBGSMX01. Next base: position 28,036 of record JBGSMX010000031.1, read on the forward strand.
GAAGGCGGTCCTCGCCGAGGTTCCCGACGAGCCCGCCGAGGAGACGGTGGCCGAGCCGGGCACCATGGCGCCGCGCAAGGCGATTCCCAAGCTCTCGGAGACGCAGACCGTCCGAATCGCCATAGGTCACCTGGACAAGATGGTGAACCTGGTAGGCGAGCTCGTGATCTTGCGCGCGCGGCTGGAGAGGATCGCATACGACCTCGAACTGCACGAGTTCGACGAGGTGATCGAGGACCTGCACCGGGTGGGAGGCGAACTGCAGCACGAGGTCATGCAGACACGCATGGTGCCCGTGGGCAACATATTCAACCGCTTCCCGCGCATGGTGCGCGACCTTGCCAGGGATCTGGAAAAGGACATCGCCTTCGAGACCGAGGGGCTGGATATCGAGCTCGACCGCACGGTACTCGACGAGATCGGCGATCCGATCGTGCACCTGCTGCGCAACAGCGTCGACCACGGGATCGAACTTCCCAGGGACCGCAAGAAGGCGGGCAAGCCCGAGCGCGGCACGGTCCGGCTCGTCGCGGCGCGCGAGCGCGATCGGGTGCGCATCTCGGTATCCGACGACGGACGGGGCATCGACTGCGAGCGCGTCTGGGACAAGGCCTGCACGCTCGGATTCGTGGATCGCGCC
>JBGSMX010000048.1:0-2112 GCA_041739935.1 Coriobacteriia bacterium
CGATCGCGCTCGCGACGACGACCGCCGAAGCGGAGCATGCAGCGGCGGTGCAGGCGCACACGGAGCTCGTGGCGCGCCTGGAGATCCCGGATGCCGATAGCGCGCAGGTCATCGCTCTCGCTCAGACCGCGCGTCTGACCGCGCTCGAGGCCGATGAAGCCTATCTCGCTTTGGCCGGAGAAGTCGGTCGACTGGAAGGCGAGCTCGACACCGAAGGACAACACGCCGAGATGGCCCAGCTGCGGCTCGACCAGACCGGATTTGAGGAGCGCCTTGCCCGCGCCGTCGAGAGCTACGTCGTCCTCGCGACCGCATCGCGGCTCGTCGGTGAGACGCAGGCGTTTCACGACAGGGCACGCCAGCCGGCCACGGTTCAGCGGGCAGGGCAGGTGTTCTCGGAGATCACCCGGGGGCGCTACGACCGCATTTCGATTCCTTCCGGCGGCGGCGAGATCGTTGCCTATCGCGGTACGGACGCGACGCCGGCCTCGCGGCTTTCGCGCGGGAGCGCCGAGCAGCTCTACCTGGCCTTGCGGATAGCGGCCGTGGAGCAGCTCGACGAAGTGGGCGAGGGTCTGCCCGTCCTCATGGACGACATCTTTGCGAACTTCGACCCGGAGCGGCACACCGGGGCAGCGCAAGCGGTGGCGGAACTTGCCCGCCACCGCCAGGTTGTCTTCTTCACGTGCCACCCCGAGGTCGCCGATCTGTTTGCCTCGATAGACCCGGAGCACACACGTCTGGATCTCGAGCGCTGCTAGCCGGTTGGACCGGGGGGAGCAGGCGGCACCGGGGGAAGCCCGGGTCCGGCTGCGGCACGCATGGTTCGCTCGACAGAATCGCGCTCGAAGACCTCGGCCCAGTCCAGATGGGCCGTTCTCAGCATGAAGTAGCCCAACGTGAGGACGGCGCCAATCGTGATCGCGAGGCCCGTGAACCCCTCGAAGAAGAAGCTGAAGCTGAACAGCACCAGGAAGACGAACTGTCCGACGGCGGCTTCGAGCACCGCGCGCCGGTCGTTGACGGCCTTCGCCAGATAGCTCACGCACAGCACCACGGACACGACCGACGCGATCGCGAACGCTACGTAGATGTCCACGCGGTCGACCAGGTAGGCGAACAGCAAGTGGAACGCGAAGAACCCGGCTGCAAGAAATGCGAAGTTCATGGGGTGGATCCGCACGCGGCGCGTTGCCATCAGCAGCACGAGCGCGGCGAAGTAGAAGAGCAGCGAGACGGGCGCGAAGTACGAGATCCGTGATGCGACGGGGCCGGGGTTGAGCGGCACCGGCATGATCAGCCCGATCTGGCGGCCGCTGACCAGTCTCTCGTAGTCCCAGGTGAGGATCCAGCCGGCACCGTCACGTTCCTTCGCTGTCGGCGACACGGTGTCGGTGGGAAAGTCGATCTGCTCGAAGTCCGTCGTCATCACCAGCGTGAAGTTCTCGATGACGCTCACGCCCTCGGTCGCCGAGTAGCGCCACTCGTCTTGCCCCTGGGTCCGGTAGCCCGTAGCGACTTCCACGCTCGATCCGGCCGGGATCGGGAACTTCGCATGCGCGCTGCCCTCCCCATACGTGACGGGGACCTCCGTGCCGTCGACCGTCACGCCGAATCCGTCGTACACGCCATCGGGCGATGGGAACACGAGGCTCATTTCGGCCACGACTTCCTCGGCACTCACGTTTTCGACCGTGTAGGCGCCGGCAAAGTCCACCGTGTATGTCGCGTACCACAGCAGACCGCGCTTGCGCTGCTCGAGCTCGAAGTCGGCCGTGACGTTTGACCCGCGAAGCGCCAGCTGCCGGTTCGCCGAGAAGAAGCGGGGCGCCTGCTGGATCTGCGCGCTGCCCCACAGCTGACCGACCTGCTCGGTGCCCTCCTGGCCCACATCGTGGGTTCTGAACTCGACCGAACCTCCCAGGACCACCCACGCGACCGTTGCCACAACCAGGATGAGTGCAACCGCGAAGAGCCTCAGACCGTTCACATTCGTCCTCCTGTTCGCCGTAAACCGCACCACTCATGGTGGACGGGCCGGGTGGCAGGGCGGCGGCGCGCTGCTCACGTGCGGGCAACGCGAGGTTACGGTCTCGGAACGCGGTCACGCGC
>JBGSMX010000049.1:0-4539 GCA_041739935.1 Coriobacteriia bacterium
CTGGCCCGCGATGCGGATGTGCGGGTGGGTGCGCACCGCCAATGTGGTATCGAGCAGCCGCGGCGCATCGACGAAGGTGTTGCGATGCATCACCCCGAACCGCAGGAATTCCGCCTGAGCCAGTCCCGGAATCATGGAAAAGACGCGGCGCTGCTCGGCGAAGGTGAGGTTCGTCTGGAAACCGACCAGGTTGTACGCGGTCCGTGCGCGGTTCTCGGCACGGAGCTGCACGACCGCCCAGGGCCGCTCGCCGGTCCGGGGGTCGGTCAGGCCGACCGGCTTGAGCGGGCCGTAGCGCATGGCATCCGGACCGCTTCGCGCGATCTCCTCGATAGGCTGACATGCCGAGAAGAGCTCTCCGCGCTCGAAGTCCTTCTTCGTAACGCGCTCCGCGGCGACGAGCGCTTCTCGGAATTGCGTGTATTCGGACTGGTCAAGGGGGCAATTGAGATAGTCCTCCCCGCCCCCCTTCCCGTACCGCGACGCCGGGAAGACGATGGTGCTATCGAGCGACTCGGCCGAGACGATCGGCGCGGCTGCGTCAAAGAACGCCAGCCGCTGCTCACCCACGATCCGGGCCAGCGCAGGTTCGAAGTCGGAACTGGTGAGCGGACCTGTGGCGACGATCGTGTGCGCGGCGTCGTCGATCTCGTCGGCTTCGCGTCTGACGATGGTGACGAGCGGATGTGCCTCAAGCGAAGCAGTGACTGCATCGGAAAACGCGACCCTGTCGACCGCCAGCGCGCCACCCGCAGCGACAGCCGTGCTGTGGGCCACCGCGAGAAGGCGCGAGCCGAGTGCCTCAAGCTCGCGCTTGAGCTCACCGGTGGCCGAGGTGGGGTCGGTCCCCTTGAAGCTGTTCGAGCACACCAGCTCGGCAAGACCGGCCGTGTGGTGCGCGGGTCCGGTGACGTCGGGTCGCATTTCGAACAACGTCACGGGTATTCCGAAGTCGGCGAGGCACCAGGCGGCCTCGCTGCCCGCGAGGCCCCCGCCTATGACCGTCGCGCCCGGGAACTCACGCGTGCTACTGGGATCTGTCTCCATGAGGTGATTGTAATGCCTGTCGCATCGATACGCAGGGTCCGTAGCGACCATCCGGGTAACGAGACAGCAGGCCACAGGACTCGTATCTCCCAAGCAGTCTCGAAACCTCGACGATGTGCAGCGCAAGCTCCCTGGCGGCATCGTCGGGTCTCATCGGATTGACGAGCAGCGCTGCAAGCAGCGGATGCTCGGATGCGGCGGCCAGGTGGAGCTGGGTGTCGACGTTGACTCCCAGGGCGTCTCCGAGCTCCGTCACGTCGGTGATCGGCGTGGCGCCCTGGACCAGCAGGCGGTTCGATCCCCTGCACTCGGGAGCAAAGATGGAACCGGGCACGGCCAGAACCTGCTTGCTGTAATCGAGCGCATGATCTGCCGTGTTGAAGGTGCCACTGGGCAGCGATGCCTCGACCACGAGCACGGCCTGGCACAGGCCGGCAATCAGGCGGTTGCGACGCGGGAAGAGCCAGCGTTGCGGTCCTGTCCCCCACGGGACCTCTGAGATCACCGCACCAACTTCGCGGATTTCTGCGAGGAGGTCGGCCGCTCCCGATGGGTAATCGATGTCCGCACCACACCCCATGACCGCCACCGTGGGTCCGTCGGCTGCCAGCGCCGAGCGATGCGCCTCCTGATCGCATCCGATCGCAGCGCCCGAGATGATGGTTATGCCCTGCGATGCGGCCCACCCGGCAAACACGCGGGTCGCACTCAGCCCGTACGGGGTGGCTTTCCGCGACCCGATAACCGCGAGGCCGGGTACGAGCAAGGCCGGATCTCCCATGCAGTACAGCACGCGCGGTGGTTCGCTGATGTTTCGCAGGTAGTCCGGATAGTCAGTGCTGTCGATCGATATCTCGTGTCGCCGCGTCATTTCAGACTTCACTCCCCCGGTAGCTCACTGCCTCGTCGAGAATCTCAGGAGTGACCCGATCCGAACCGTCCAGATCCGCGATCGTCCGGCCCACCCGGAGCAGCCGCGTCACCGACCGCCCCGACAGATGTAGCGACCTGGCCTGGGCGGTAAGTTGCTCGCGGGCCTTGTCGTCGAGTCGGCAGGCATGGAGCAGCTCCTTGCCCCGGAGCCCGGAGCTGGGGCCTCTGCCGCACGCCATGGCTCGTTCTCTTGCGGCGAGGACCCTGAGTCGCACGGCTTCGGAGCTCTCGGAGCGATGTGAGCTGACGATGATCCCCGGGTCGACGCGATCCACCCTGAGCCGTATGTCGATCCGATCCATGAGCGGACCTCCGATTCTGGTCCGGTAGCGACGTATCTGGGTCTGGTTGCACTCGCACGGGTGTGCGGAGTCCCCGTGGTACCCGCAGGGACATGGATTCGCCGAGGCAATCAGCGCAAAACGGGCAGGAAAGCGGATGTGCCCGTCGGCGCGAACCAGGGAGATGTAGCCGTCCTCCATGGGCTGTCGCAGGGCCTGGAGTGCGGCCGGTCCGAATTCGGGCAGCTCATCGAGAAACAGGACGCCTGTATGCGCGAGGCTGATCTCGCCGGGACGTAGCGGCGATCCTCCGCCGACAAGGCCGCCAAGCGAGCAGGAGTGGTGTGGTGCGCGGTACGGGCGCCGGCCGGACAGTGCGTGCTGTGGATCCAGTCCGGCCACATCATGGATGACAGCCACTTCGAGTCGCTCCGCCGGCGTGAGCGGGGGCAGCAGGGGTCCAAGTCGGCTCGCGAGCATGGTCTTGCCCGAGCCGGGAGGGCCGACGAACAAGATGTTGTGCCCACCTGCAGCCGCGATCTCAAGCGCACGCTTCGCAACCTCATGCCCTGCAACCTCGGACAGGTCGGGCAACGTTCGATCCGGTTCACCGCCGGTCCATTCCGGGGGCTCCACGGGCGATGCGCCACTGAGCCCGGTAACCCGAAGCTGGGAGAGGTCCGTCAGGCCACACACCTCCAGATCGTTGACCACCGAGGCATTGCGGGTGGACTCCTGTGCAAGCAGGAGGGGTCGCGATGCCTCGCGCGCCACAAGAGCGTGCGCGAGCACGCCGGGGACCGCTCTGACTCGCCCGTCGAGCGACAGCTCGCCCACGAGGTGTCCTGCAACTGCACGACCGGGGACCTGGGCAGTCGCCGCGAGAATTGCAGCAGCAATGGGCAGGTCGAACCCGGTTCCGTGCTTGCGCAACGGAGCAGGCGCGAGATTGACGACGACTCGCGCCGACGGAAACGTGTAGCCGGACGCGCGAAGTGCGGCTCTCACCCGATCGCGGGATTCGAGCACCGCAGCGTCACCCAGGCCGACAACGATGAAGCTGGGCAGCCCGGGACCGACATCCACCTCCACCGTTACCGGAACGGCGTGGGTGCCCACGACAGTCGCTGTATGAACCCTGGCGGTCCCGCGGGCGATCATGAAACGGTGAAGGCGTCTTTGTGATGACGAAGCAGCGCGCGGTTCTCGGCGATGGGCCTGATCGCTATGACGTCGAATCGGACTGTGGGCTCGGCGATTCCCGCCCGGTCGATGTAGGTCTTCGCGATACGCGCGTAACGCTGCTGCTTGGTGGCAGAGACCGCGTCTTCCGGCGAGCCTTTCGCATCGGTCGCTCGGGTCTTGACCTCGATGAAGACGAGGGCCTCGCCGTCGACGGCGATGATGTCGGCCTCACCGGACCGGCACTTCCAGTTGCGATCCACGATCGTCATGCCGATTCGCTCGAGATAGGAGGCCGCCGCCTCCTCGCCACGCGTTCCGAGCTCCGTGTGCGTCATGGTTCCTCCCCCTGGTAGACGAATGTGCTGGGAGGAGTGTGGCAGCGCGCTGATAACCGGCTCTAATCAGAGTCTGACCATACGCGATGTTGGGCGAGCGGCTTGTGTCGGGCGGAGCGAACCATGATGGGTTGGCGACCCGCGCTAGAACAGCGACATCGTGCCGCCACAGGGGGAAAACGATCGGCGATGGATGGGACACAGGCCGTGCACGGTGATCGCGTGCACGTGTTCCGAGGTGCCATAGCCCTTGTTGATAGCGAAGCCGTACCCGGGGTGCTCGTCCTCGGCGTTTCTCATGAGGGCGTCGCGGGTGACCTTCGCAATGATGGATGCCGCGGCGATGGCCGCACACAGCCCGTCCCCGCCGACCACCGCAGTCTCGGGAAGGTCCAACCCGCCGATGCCAAGACCGTCGACCAGCACGTGGTCCGGTCCGGGATCGAGCGCCTGAATGGCGAGCCGAACCGCCTGACGTGTCGCCGAAGTGATGCCGATGGCGTCTATGTCGCACGCCGCAACGTGGGCCACCGCGTAGGTCGTGGCGACCTCGCGGATCATCACGTCGAGCACCTCACGCTTGGCCGGGGTCAGCCGCTTGGAATCATCGAGACCTTCAATGCGCGCGCCGGGAGGCAAGATCACCGCACCGACCGTGAGCGGACCTGCGAGGGCTCCTCGGCCGACTTCATCGACGCCGGCCACGCAGGCGAAACCGGATTCGTGAAGCTCGCGCTCTACACGCGAGAGCCGGGCGA
>JBGSMX010000054.1:0-3381 GCA_041739935.1 Coriobacteriia bacterium
TGTCGACGGCGGCAAGCCGGCGCGGGGGCGCAACGCGGGTGCGGCAGTCGCGACCACGAGTCTGCTGCTGTTCCTCGATGCCGATGACGAGCCACAAGATGACTGGATCGAGCTGGCGCTCGCGGAGTTCGGGCAGCGCTCGCTGTTCGTCTCGGCCGGGCAGGTGGAGCCGCTCGAGCGCGAGCCGGGCAACATCCTGGCCTGCGAGGTCGTCAACCTGTACCTGCAGCTCATGCAGTACATCGCCCCGCACGCGCCCGGTTTCTGCATCCTGATACGTCGCGACCTGCACGAGCAGATTGGCGGCTTTGACGAGACGGTGGTACTTGCCGAGGACCACGAGTACGTCCAGCGCGCGGCTGAGCATGGCAAGTTCCGCATCCTGCGAAGCGCGCCCATGCGCACCTCCATGCGCCGCATCGAGAAGGAGGGTCTGGTCACCCTCGCGTTCAAGTACCTGTACTCGGAGCTCTACGTGGTGACCGGCCGCCCGATCCGCGAGATCCCGTTCGAGTACGAGTTCGCGGCGTTCGATCGCGACAAGAGCGAGACGGTCCAGGTCGGTCTCGATGCGGTCCGCGAGCTGCTCGGAGCGATCGGCGATCCGCTCGAGCGATTCACCACACGCGGTGTCGAACGGCTGCGGCTCCTGGGCGAGACCGAAGTATCCCCGGACGCCGTCCAGCGGCTACTCGAGGAATTCGCTCCCGACGAGATCACCGAGCTGCACGCGTACGTGGCCAAGCGCGTAGACACGGCCAGGCGCATGCGGCCAATCGTGTTGCGGCGCATACGCAGAACCGGCGACCGCGTCTGGCGAAAGATCACTGCCGAGATCCGCCGCAGCTAGCGCAGGGGCGAGCTGCCCGCTACTTCGTGCGAAACGCCCTCGCGACGTCCTCGGCAAGGGTCACGAACTCGCTCGGCATCATGACGATGGTCGTCGTGTTCTGCTCGGCACCGACCTCGGTGATCATCTGCATGCGGCGTAGCTCGAGCGCGAGCGGGTTTTCTTGGATGACCCGGGACGCCTCGCCGAGCTTGACCGAGGACTCGAGCTCGGCCTCGGCCTTGATGATGCGGGCGCGCTTCTCGCGCATGGCCTGCGCTTCCTGGGCCATTGCACGCTGCATGCTTTGCGGAATCTCGACGTCTTTCATCTCGACCATCTCGACCTTCACGCCCCACGGCTCGGTCGCCTCGTCGACGACTGCCTGAAGCGACGCGTTGATCTTGTCGCGCTCCTTGAGCACCTCATCAAGGACGTGCTGGCCGATAATATTGCGCAGTGAGGTCAAGGCCACCTGGTACGACGCGGTGAAGTAGTCGGCCACGCTGACCACGGCCTTGATCGGGTCGTCGATCTTGAGCCAGACTACAGCGTTGACCTTGACCGTGACCGAGTCTTTCGTGATCGACTCTTGGCTCTCCATGTCGATGGTCTTGGTGCGCAGATCCACCTTGCGCTGCGTCTCGATGCCCAAGGGGATGAGCCAGTACAGGCCCGGACCACGGGTGCCCTTCAGGCGGCCCAACCGGAACACGATGGCCCGTTCGTACTCGTTGGCGACGCGCAGGCCGGATAGCGCGATGGCCACCAGCACGAAGAACAGGACGAACGGCACACTCAAGAATAGCGGCATGGAGCTGCGCCCCCCTCGACGACCGGCGCTAGGTGGCCGGATGCGGACTCCCTGGGATGATACCCTCCCGCAGCGCAGTGCAGCGGTGGGAAGATGCGGGGGTGGAGTCATGTCAGCCCCACAGGGTATCCTTGGGGCGTTATCGACCACGCCGATAGTCGGCCGACACCCAAGGAGCATCACATGACCCGCGCACGTGCCCGCCACATCCTCGTCCCGACCGAGGAGCAGGCCAACGACCTCAAGCAGCAGATCGCGGACGGCGCCGACTTCGCCGAGCTGGCCGGCCAATTCTCGCAGTGCCCATCGGGTCGCAATGGCGGTGACCTGGGCGAGTTCGCTCCGGGCCAGATGGTCAAGGAGTTCAACGATGTGTGCTTCAACGACGAGGTCGGCGTCGTGCACGGCCCGGTCAAGACGCAGTTTGGCTACCACCTGATCGAGGTCACCGAGCGTTCGGAGTAACGGCGGGAGTCACAGGCGTTGCGGCGCTCGGTCGGCGGGAGGCACGGGATAGGTCGCGCGAGCAGATGCGTGAGCGGTGCTCGGCGCGGACGACAGTGAAGAGGCATCAGCGATGAACAAGCGGTTCGAGGTTCCCGGCGTTGACTCGCGAACTCTGCTGAGTGCGGCCGCACCCGCGATCCTGGAGAGCAAAGCGCGCCCGCTGTTCGATCTGGAAGCGGCCGCCCGCGGGGGCGCGGACATGGACGCGGTCCACGATATGCGGGTCGCCTCCAGGCGGCTGCGGGAAGCGATGCGCCTGCTCGAACCGCTCTATCCTCGAAAGGCCTACCGCTCGTGGTACCGGAGGGTGCGCACGATTACCCGTGCGCTCGGGCCTGTTCGCGACTCCGATGTCTTCATCGACGAGTTCAGCCGCAAAGGCGAGTCGCTGGGCGAAGGCGGGCGCAGGGCCATCGCGTTTCTGGTCGGCTTCCGTATGGGCCAGCGTGTGCATGAACTGGCAATGCTCAACGAGACACTGGCCGGACTCGACCTTGAGCGCAACCGCGGCTCGTTCACGGAGTTCGCCGGCCAGCTCGACGCCCAGGAGTGGGAGCATCGGGCGCTCGGGGACTTCGCTCACGCAGCAGTGCAGGAGCGCGGTCGCATCGTCGTTGAGGCGCAACCGGTCGCGCTCGACCCCATCAACATCGAGGAGCAACACGCGCTGCGTATCGACTACAAGCAGCTGCGTTATGCGGTCGAGGCGTTCGCCCCCTGTTATGGAGACGCGTTCGACGGCCTGCACCAGACCCTCACCGCCTTCCAGGATGCCCTTGGGGATATGCACGACGTGCACATCTTCCTCGACATGCTTCGCGATCCCGAGCGCATCGAGGCCGCTTCGCGCGCCGGTGTCTCTGCCGAGGACCTTGGGGAGGTAGTGGTTGATCTGGAGGATCGTGCCCGCAGGGAGTTCAAGCGCTTCGCGGACCTCGCGGCGAAGCATCCTGCCGAGCGACTCGTACACACGCTCCTCACGCCCCTTGAGCACTCCGAGGTCGCCGAGGCGGTCGCGGTCGACGATAGCGTTGAGGAGCGCGGAGTCATCGAGGCGCTCTTGGCTCACGAGGAGCTGCCGGTTGCGGCGCTTGTCGTCGTGGGCGATGAACCGTGGGAAGAGGGTTGGGACCACGGGGAGGCGTCAGTCCCGGAAGTCCTGCGGGGTACGCGGTAGAGAGGCGCGCCGCGCACGACGCTATCCGCAGGGCTAGATCTGCTTGTGGCGCCC
>JBGSMX010000147.1:0-4902 GCA_041739935.1 Coriobacteriia bacterium
GCGTTCGAGAGATCGAGCTTGGACGCCGGCATGAACGGCTGATCGATGAGCTCGTTGGTCCGGCTCGCAAAGTCGGTCGCCGCGCCCGCTTCGCACTCGATCCAGTAGCACCCCTCGGCCTGCTCGGCCGTCTCGATGCGCACGTGCCCCTCACCCAGACACGACACGCCGAGGACGCTCACCGGCGTCCCTCCCGGTTCGTCGCCCGCCGTGATGTGGAACTTGGACGGCGTCACCGTCAGGTCGTGGCCGGGCACCGTCTCGAAGTAGACGTCGAGCGTCGACGTGTCGACCGGTATCAGCGCCTCGAGAGATGGCGCATCACCGGGTGGCACCCCGGGTGGATTCTGTTCGTACAGGTCCCAGGTGACCAGGCGGATCGGCCACTCCTTCGAGAGCTGCAGCACGGTGAACTTCCAGACCTTCACTTTCACCGCGACGCCCGGAACGAGATCGACGAACGCGTTGAGGTCGCACGTGTATCCCGCCGTGGAACCCGGCGGCTCGGGCGGGAACTCCGGCGAGAAGACCGGCGTGGCCGCCTCGAACTCGAGCCCGGCGTTGAAGCCCACGTACGGGCCTCCGATGCCGTAGAACTTCACATCGAGCTGGACTCTGCCGTAGGCCGTTGCTTCGCAGTTCGCCCATATCTCGGGTCCGGTCCTGCCCCACTCGAAGTTCCGCTCCCGGATCTGGGTCCAACCGTCCCCGGTGTCTCCGTAGGTTCCTCGGCGGTATTCGTAGCCGTAACGGAACGAGGCACTCTGCTCGATCCCGGCCATGAATCCCACCTCTCCCGAGGCCTCGAACACGACCTTGCCCGAGAGAACGAAGTCGATCGTCACGGGGATGGGCCCTACCGAGAACCGCGTTCTGGCGACGCGCCGGGAGAACAGCTCCCGTTCCTTCTCAACCTGAGCCGTCAGCCACGCATTGACCTCGAGGTCCAGGTCTTCTCCGCCGTAGACGCCGGTGGAAAACGTCTGGAGCTTCCAGCTCTTGATCGAGACGTTGATGTACGCCCCTCCGGTCACGTGCAGAAGGCCGGTCGCCTTCACGCCGGTCTCGAGGTTGTCGTTGCCATTGGCCAGCTGGAACTCGTAGGACTCCGTGATGTCGAAGCCGATCTCGAACCCCGCAAGCGAACTCACCCGGTCCGAGGCGACGATGACACCGTGTTCCACCGCAAGACCCTGGACCGCAGGGACTTCCTCGACAGGTTCGGAGAAGTCGATCGATCCCTGCTCGAATACCTCCTCGAGCGACGCCTCGGTCGTCTCCACAGATACCGCGGTCGCGGCGGTCGTCACGCCCATCCCCCCGGGCTCGGCTGCCGCAACAACCCGCCTGAGGTAGCCGTCCGGAGCACCCGAACTCCCGGGCGCCCCGTCCTCGGTGCCACCGGCCGCGAGTATGGCACCCGGCTCCAGGTTGCTGACTTGCGTGGTGGCTGTATCGAACACCATCATCCCGTCCGGGGTGATGGTTTCGAGCGCGCTTTCGGTCGCGGCGTCCGCGACTTCCACCGCCCTGCTCACCCGCGTCTCCGACGCGGTCCCGAGCAATGCCCGCACGGCAAGACCAATCGCGGCCTGACCGCCCACGTAGTGGATGGTCTCGATACTCGAACAATGGCTCGAGACGAACTCACCCGTGGCCGCCGGCAGCGTATCGCGCGAGGCCAACACGAGCGTGCCGTTCGTTTTCGCTGCGAGCGGGCCCACCGCCAGAGCGTCGGGGAAGTTGCGGCCCGTGGCCACGAAGAGGTTCTCGAAGCCGAGTCCGAAGCGGGTCGCATATTCGCCGAGGAGCGTTGCTGTCTCGTACCGATCGGCGCCGCCGATTCGCACGGGACTCGGCAGCTTTGCCGCGACCGCACTTGAGATCGCCGCTTCCCCGCCCGCGATGAGTGTCTCTGTCGTCCCAAACGTGTCGAGTACCTCTGCCGCTGCAGGAGAGAGTGTGTCCCCGCGTGTCAGCAAGATCGGCATGCCAAGGCGACTCGCCAGGACGGACACCGATAGCGCGTCGGGGTAGTTCGTTCCTACCGCGACCGCCGCCCTCTCGCCCAGCCCGGTTCCCTCGCACACGCGATGCGCGACGAGTCGGGCGGTGTCGTACCTGTCCGTCCCGCCGATGCGGACTATCTGAGTCCGGCTGATACCGAGCGCCGCCAGATCATCAACGACATCGGCGCTTATCGCCGACTGTCCCCCCAGCACGACCGCACTCGATGCGCCAAGCCGACGTATCTCGGCGGCCACGCCCGACGGCAAATAGCCCGGTTCCGTAAGCAGAATCGGAGCGTCGAGCAGAGATGCCAGCGGGCCGCCCACGAGTGCGTCGGGGAACTGCCGGGCAGTCGCTATCACGACGCTGTCAGCATCGTCCCATCCGAACTTGGACACCTCGATCGCGGTCTGCAATCGGGTCGATCCCGCGATCTGCACCGTGTCGGGCGCGTAGACATCCACGCCCGCGGCGGTCGGGTCCCAATCGTCGACGGTGACAGCGGGCTCGTCCGGCCGGTCAGGTGGAGCGAGCGCGGCGAGCGCCGCAGATGTCGGTGGCATTCCAAGCACCGAGATGACAAGCGAGAGAATCAGAACAGACCGAAGAATGCGCGTGGCAGGTATCGGATTCACGATGGCCCCCCAACCGTGAGTACCGCATCATGCACGATCGCGAGCGACGTCGAACGGAGGTGAGCCCCACCGTGCAGCTGCTCCACCAGTCTCCACCGACTCACTCTGTCTATATGACCAGAAATCACGAATAGGTATCGGCTCTGCGTGGCGGTTGGCGGTGGCGTGATGCGGCCGGGCGAACACCGAGAGATTGTGGTTAGTATCGGGCGGCTCGTATTCTGGCTGGGCCGGCCCGGTCAGGTTCGGGACTAATCATGTAATCACGTTGGTGTTTGTATGATTAGCTGGCAGTACTCGCTGTGCACGCGCACGCATCAGCAGGGTGGTCGTAGCATCCGGCACGCATCACGTCGGGGCGCGAGATCGCACTAGAGGGAAGGATTCGGCGCACATGACCGTCTAACGCAGTGAGGGGTCACGTGTGGGAGGACTGACGTGGACGAGACAACGAGCGTCGCGACGGCTACATGTCTGAGCGCTGACGCGATCGACGAGGAGCGAGCCTTGTGCCGGCAGGCGGCTGCCGGGGACAACTCCGCGTTCATGGGCCTGATCATGCGCTACGACGCTGCATCCCGTGCGCTTGCCTGGCATCTACTGCGCGATGCGACCGAGATGGATGACGCGCTTCAGGATGCGTACCTGAAAGCCTTCAAGGGGATCCGCCGATTCGCGGGCCGCTCTTCGTTCGGCACGTGGCTGCATTCGATCGTGTACCGCGTGTGCCTGGACCACCTGCGAGGCCGACGCGACGAAACGACGCTCGATGACGCGACGCGCGCGGACTGCGGACCCGATCCGAGCGAGCGGGTCGACATCACGGGCGCACTCGATGCGTTGCCGACCGACCAGCTCGGGGCGGTGATCCTGGTCGACGCGCTCGGCTACGACTACCGAGAGGCGGGCCGGATTCTTCGGATCGCCCCTGGGACGGTGGGATCTCGCCTGTCCAGAGCGCACGCGGCGCTTCGGGACCGCCTGGGTGCCAGCTACGGAGATGATCGGTGATGGACACGACACGGCACACAACGCCCTTGGGAATCGACCAGATACCGGTCCCCGACCACGGCGACGCATTCTTCGACACGCTCGACCGCAACATGGCGCGAGTCGGAGCCGACGGTGCACGCCGTCGCCGCAGGATTCGGGCGACACTGCTGGTTGCCGCGGCGGTGGCACTGCTCAGCGCACTTGCCGCCATTGGCTTCGCGGCACTCAGGCCTTTCGAGTCCGAGCTCGGCAGCGTGCCAACAGATCTCGTGCCCTCGAAGATCGCAACGACTACTGCCGAGACGACCGCCGAGTCGCCCCGCGCGGCACCGGTGCCTCGCGAGCTGGTTCGCGTGCTTCCGGACCCCGTCGCGCTCGACAACGGCTGGACCAAGCAGGTCATCTATGACGAGCTGTGCGGAGATGCCGAGGAACTGTTCGGCGTCGAGCCTCCGCACGAGTCCGACTACGTCCTGCCGAGCGATATCGCCGTGCTCACAGACGGGTCGATCGCCGTCGCTGACACCGCGAAGCACCGCATCGTAGTGTTGGAAGCCGACGGGGCGTATCGCGGTGCATTCGACGTCGAGGGCTTCGGTCCCGTGTCGGTCGCGCGCTTTGGCTCGGGCATGGCGTGGCTCTACAAGCCGACCGGAGGTCCGAGGGTGGTCTTGCGCGAAGCGGACGGAACAACACGCGAAGCGGCCATCTTAACTGGATTCCAGATCGACCGGCTTGTCGTCTCGGAGGGAACCCTCTACGCGTGCGGCCCGGTGACGAAAATCGATGTGGAACCGTGGTCGCGCTTCAACTTCGGACCGTCGCCCTATGGGTCCGTTCCGCTCATGCAGACGGGATCCGGAGACTTCATGTCCCTGGCCGCGCAGAGCGAAGGAGCCATACCCGGTATCCCGTGTCCGGATGGTGCCTGGCAGCTCCGGATCGATCCACTCATCCAACTGGGTTTGACCCGCCAGGATGCGGGCGGTGTTTGGAGCGCGGCTGTCCCGGTCGCCCTTCCCGATGAAGTCTTCCCGTGGTCACCGATCGGAACCGATGCAGGCGGCACCTCGTACTTCTCGGCACACGCCATGAACGGGTGGCCCAAGAGCCTGCTCGCCGTGCAGGCTGACGGAACGGTCGAGTCGGTGACATCGCTGGAGGACCCGGATGCCTCCGGTACCATTCGCGAATTCCAGGGACTGTGCTGGTCGATCGCCCCTGACGGTTCGCTGGTGCGCCTCGTCGTAAAAGACGATCCGGG
>JBGSMX010000196.1:0-2193 GCA_041739935.1 Coriobacteriia bacterium
CCGCGATCGGCAGCTGCCCGAACTCGCCCTGCAGCCCGAAGACGCGCGCGTCGAACTCCTCGTCAGCGGAATCCACGGTGACGATCGCGTGACCGACACCGTAGGAATCAGCCACCCCTGTCGCCGAGGAGATGGTCTCGAGGTCATCGGCGGACAGTACGCTGCGCTCGAGCGCGATGTCGGTGTCGCCCTGGAACACGAGAACGTCGGCGTCGAGCGATGCCTTCGCCCCGGTCATGCCGGCGATGAGCCCTTCGGACATCGCAGACATGCTCATCGTAAGCGCGACCACCAGCCCGATCGCCAGGGCGATCAGGCCGAACTTGAGCTTGCTGCCCAACAGTTCCTTTACGGCGAGCATGCATGTCCTTTGCGCGCGGGAATGACGGTGCCTCACAGCATAACGGTTCGCGGTGGTGAGAAGCGCCCACGCCTCATGTATGACCGCCTGATGAGCTAGAGCCCTACGGCCCCCAACTCCATACGGTGTTGAGGACCGAATCGCTCACGACATCCGCACCACCGTACGCCTCGAGTAGAATGTTGAGGTCTCCGGCATAGTACCCGACCTGCTCATCTGCCTGGTCACAGATCACGTCCGGCGTCGTGAGAAGCATGACCCCGCCGTAGCGCGCCGTAAGCGGGGCGCCGGCCAGAGCGTCGGGGAAGTTGCGACCTGTAACCACCGACGCATAGTCATCCGGCAGTCCCAGGGTCCGCATATACTCGCTGATCGCAGCCATGGTGTCGTAGCGGTTGGCTCCCCCGAGCCGCGTGACGTCAGGCAACTGCGCTGCGACTGCGGCGGAGACCGCCCCTTCGTCGCCCAGCACGATGGTGCGCCGGATGTTCAGATCCGCAATCGCGTCGGCGGTGGCTGATGGTATCGAGTCCTGGCGGACGAGAAGGACCGGCCACCCCTTGACTGCAGACAACGGTGATCCGGCGAGTGCATCCGGGAAGTTGGTCCCCACCGTCACGATGGCCGTCTCTCCCGGGATACCGCCGTATTCCTCGTCAAGTGCGGCCGCTACCAATGCGGCAGTCTCGTAGCGGTTCTCGCCACCGTATCGGGTCACATCCCCCATCCGGGCGTCCAACCAGCCCTCAACCGCCGCTGAAACGACGTCCTCACTTCCCAGTATGATGGCGCGGTCGGGATCCAAGCGCTCGATCTCGACCTGGACCGCCGCCGGAATCTCGTTAGTCTTGGTCAACAGCAGCGGACCGTTGAACGCACTGGCTATGGCGGCGCCGGACAGGGCATCGGGAAAGTTCAACCCCGTTGCGATCACGATGACATCGGCTCCAGTCGGACAGCATTCCTTCGAGATCTCGACTGCTGTCTCGTAGCGCGTCGGACCGGCTAGCCGCGACGTACCCATGCCGCCGTGCTCGAACGGTTCCCAGAAGGGATCCCCGACGCGCGCGGCGACGGGCGATACCCCGCCGGACAGAAGCGCTGCGGTAACAAGCAAAACTCCCACAACGCGGCTCAGCGTGATCGGACTCCATGCCGTCTGCATAATGTGCACCCCTTCCCCCTCAAGACAACAACACCGCCGGAGGCAGGAAAACACCGCATCGCGGGCGTAACCGGCGATTTCTAGGGAGATACCCTCGTCCCGTGAACCCTACGCAGGAATCGCGAGTGCCGCTCAGGGAAACCGCCGGCCCGAACCCGCCGACCGCGCCGAAAACGCAAGTGGCCCGCGCAGAGGCGGGCCACTCAGTAGTCTTTGGGGTGGGTAACGGGACTTGAACCCGCGGCCTCCGGAGCCACAGTCCGGCGCTCTAACCAACTGAGCTACACCCACCATGAGTGACTTTGGCACGCCCGGAGGGATTCGAACCCCCGACCTAGAGATTAGAAGTCTCCCGCTCTATCCAACTGAGCTACGGGCGCATATTCACACGAGCGCCAGTCCGGAGTGCCGAGGAAAGACGGTACTCTGCGACGCTCGACGTTGTCAATGGAGCGGCGGACGGGACTCGAACCCGCAACAATCAGCTTGGAAGGCTGATGCTCTACCAATTGAACTACCGCCGCATATCTGGTCGGGCCGGCCGGATTCGAACCGGCGGCCCCCTGCTCCCAAAGCAGGTGCGCTACCAAGCTGCGCCACGGCCCGACCTTGCACGCCCTTCGAGCGGACATGCCCTTTCGGGCCGCCTGCCCAAGGGCAAAGGACA
>JBGSMX010000198.1:0-2961 GCA_041739935.1 Coriobacteriia bacterium
CCGCCGATCCCGGCCGCCCACGCAAGCGCGATCTCGCGAGCCTTGCCGCTCGCGTCCTGCTGCACCGCGATCAGGCACGGTACGCCCGAGCCCTCGGTGAACACGCGACGGACCATGTGGCCCGGGCCCTTCGGGGCGATCATGATGACGTCGACGTCGGCCGGCGGCTCGATCTGCCCGAAGTGGATATTGAAGCCATGGGCGAACGCAAGGACCTTGCCCGCAGTCATTGACTCGTGGATTTCCGAGTAGTACGTGTGCGCCTGCGTCTCGTCGGGCGTGAGAATCATGATGATGTCGGCTTCGGCGGCCGCCTCGCGCGGCGTGACGACCTTGAGGCCGGCTTCCTTGACCTTGTCCCAGCTCTTGGAGCCCGTGCGCAGTCCGACACGCACGTCGCATCCCGAGTCGTGCAGGTTGAGCGCATGGGCGTGGCCCTGAGACCCGTACCCGATGACCGCGATCTTGCGGTCCTTGATCAGGGACAGGTCACAGTCACTTTCGTAGAAGATGGTAGCCATATCCGTAGTCCTCCTAGCTTTCCTTGGAGCCCCGTGCGAGGGCGATCTTCCCGGTCCGTGCGAGTTCTTTGATTCCGTAGGCGCGGAAGAGATCCTCCATCGCCTGCAGCTTGTCCGAGGAGCCTGTCGCCTCGATCGTGAGCGAGTTCTTGCCCACGTCCACGATCTTGGCCCGAAACACATTCACGATCTCGATGACCTCGCCACGCCGCTCGGGCGGGGCGTTGACCTTGAACAGAGCGAGTTCGCGATTGATCGAATCACCCGGCTCGAGATCCTGGATCTTGATCACGTTGATGAGCTTATGCAGTTGTTTGGTGATTTGCTCGAGCGGCGTGTCCGCAGCACTCACCACGATCGTGATGCGCGAAAGCGTCGGGTCCTCGGTCACACCCACCGCCAGCGAGTCGATGTTGAATCCCCGCCGTGCGAACAACGCCGAAACCCGGGTGAGCACGCCTGGCTTGTTCTCGACCAGGACCGAAAGTGTGTGCTGCATCTACTCCCACACCTCCTCGAGGATCTCGTCGTCGAGCATCTCGGACACCGAACATCCGGGAATGCCGCCGAGCATCTCGTCTATCGAGCCTCCGGGCGCAACCATGGGGAACACGCATTCCTCGCGCGCTACCCGAAAGTCGATGAGCGCGGGACCCTGGTGGTCGAACGCCCGCGTGAGCGCATCGTCGACATCCTCGGCAGCCGTAACGCGCAGCCCGAGCCACCCGTAGGCCTCGACCAGCTTCACGAAATCGGGCACGTCTTGCGACAGCACCGTCGAGCTGTAGCGCTTGCCGTAGAACAGCTCCTGCCACTGTCTGACCATGCCGAGGTACCCGTTGTTGAGCAAGATGACCTTGACCGGGAGCATGTTGATCGCCGCAGTCGCCATCTCCTGGCTGTTCATCTGGATCGATCCGTCGCCCGCGATATCGACGACGAGCGCGTCGGGCTTTCCGGCCTGGGCGCCGATCGCCGCCGGCAGCCCGAAGCCCATGGTTCCCAGCCCACCCGAAGAGACCCACGTGCGCGGCTCGTGCAGCGTGTAGTACTGGCAGGCCCACATCTGGTTCTGCCCCACTTCGGTGCACACAACGGTTTCGCGGTCCTTGGTCAGTTCGCTCACCCGCTGGATGACGTACTGGGGATAGAGGATGCCCTCTTCTCCGGCGTAGTGGAGTGGGAAGCGCTTTCGCCAGTCATCGACCGCGCGCATCCACGCATCGGTTCGGGGCTCGGCTCCGCTCTTGCGCAGCTCGGCAACGATGCCGGCGAGAATGTGCTTCGCATCACCCACGATGGGCACGTCAACAGCCCGGTTCTTGCCTATCTCGGCCGGGTCGATGTCTATGTGGATGACCTTGGCCTTGGCCGCGAACGTGGCGAGCTTGCCGGTCACGCGGTCGTCGAAGCGCACGCCTACGGCGATGAGCAGATCGGTCTCGGTCATCGTGTAGTTCGTGTATTTCGCGCCGTGCATGCCGGGCATGCCGATCCACAGGTGATGGTCCTCGGGAAACGCGCTCTTGCCCATCATCGTCGTCGTGACCGGCAACTGCATGAGCTCGGCGAGTTCCTTGAGCTCTGACGCCGCCTCTGACGCAACGACGCCGCCGCCCACATACAACAGCGGCTTGCGCGCCTTGGTGATCATGTTCGCCGCCTGCTTGACCTGCTTCGCGTGTCCCTTGTAGGTGGGCTTGTAGCCCGGCAGGTTCACCGAGTCGGGATACTCGAAGTCGATCTCTCCCCGGCTGACATCGGCAGGCACGTCGATGAGCACCGGGCCGGGTCGACCGGTGGTGGCGATATGAAACGCTTCCTTGATGACCTCCGGCAGCTCACGAGCGTCCTTGATCAGGTAGCTGTGCTTCGTGATCGGCAGCGTGATGCCGGTCATGTCCGACTCCTGGAAGGCGTCCGTGCCGATGACCGCGGTCGCCACCTGGCCGGTGAACACCACCAGCGGAATCGAGTCCATATACGCATTGGCCAGGCCGGTCACCGTGTTGGTGGCACCCGGACCGCTCGTCACGATGACGACGCCCGGCTTGCCCGTGACCCGCGCGTAACCATCGGCCATGTGTACCGCGCCCTGTTCGTGCCGGGGCAGGATCATCCTGATGTTCTCGGCCTCGTAGAGCGCGTCGAAGATCGGCAGGACGACCCCGCCGGGATACGCGAACAGCGTGTCCACGCCTTCTTCGCGCAGACAGCGCACCAGCGCCTCGGCACCATTGATGCGTTCGCTCACGAGAGCACCGCCCCCTTATCTGCACTGGATACGAAGTGCGCGTAGCGCGCCATATAGCCGCTCTTGATACGGGGCTCGGGCGCGACCCATGCGGCGCGGCGCACTGCCAGCTCGTCGTCGCCGACCTCGAGCGCGATCGTGCCTGCGTCGATGTCGATCGAGATGCGATCGCCCTCGTGCACCAGG
>JBGSMX010000199.1:0-2262 GCA_041739935.1 Coriobacteriia bacterium
GAGGTGACCCTCGCACTCGCGCTGTTTGCCGATGCCGCGCGCATCGACCTCGGGTCACTTCGATCGCAGCTCGGGATCCCTGTCAGGCTGCTGTCAATCGGGTTGCCCCTGACGATCGCGGCCGGCTTTGCGGTTGCTGCCATCGTCTTCCCGGACATGCTGCTCGTCGAGGTGGCGCTCATCGCCATAATCCTGGCGCCGACCGATGCGGCGCTGGGCCAGCGCGTGGTCACCGACCCGGCAGTCCCCGTGCCGGTGCGGCAGGGACTCAACGTCGAAAGCGGCCTGAACGACGGTATTGCCGTACCGTTCTATCTGCTCGCGATCGAGGTCGCTCGCGCCGAGGTCACCGGACGGCCGGTCGCCCAGTTCCTGGGACTTGCACTCGAGCAGATCGGCCTCGGGCTGGTCGCGGGGCTCGTGGGCGGGCTCGTCGGTGGCGTGATCATCCGTGTTGCGGAAGGTAGCCACCGAATCGAGAATTCCTGGCGGCAGATCGTCATGTTCGCCGCGGCGGGACTGGCATACGCGGTCAGCGTGGCACTCGGCGGGAGCGTGTTTGTCGCTACCTTCGCCGGAGGCATGGCCTTCGCGGCGGTGTCCCGCCGATCGAGTCTGGACCTCGCACACTTCACCGAGCAGGCGCAGGCGATTCTCTCGGCGTTGACCTTCCTCGCATTCGGCTTTGGAGCCGTGGCGTTTCTCGTGCCGCGACTCTCGTGGGCGGTGGTGTTCTACGCGCTTGCAAGCCTCACGGTCGTCCGGATGGTGCCCGTTGCGTTCGCGCTGCTCGGGTCGCAAAGCCGCGGACCGACGGTCGCGTTCATCGGCTGGTTCGGCCCCAGGGGGCTGGCCTCGATCGTCTTCGGGCTGGGGCTGCTCGAGGTCGATCTACCCCACCAGGCGACCGTCGTCGCCGTGATCTTCGCGACGGTCCTTCTCAGCGTGGTTGCGCACGGATTGAGCGCGCCCGGCCTTACCCGAGCGTATTCCGGCTGGTTCTCGGCACTGGACGGAAGCGGTCTTGCCGAGGACCGCGCGGTGCATGAGGACCGGGTGCGCCTGGGCCCCGGGCTGTGACTTGACGCAGACGGCATCCGTGACCAGGCGGAAATGGGTATATGTGGGCTCAGAACCAGGCGGCGATTGAGCGCGCGCACCTACAAGGGAGGACCTATGGCGGCCACACCGGAGCAGATACCTGACACAGAGTCCGAAAGCGTTGCGCAAGCGGCGCCCGAACTCGACCTTCAGGAGCGTATCGCGCGGCTCGAGGCGGAAAACGAGGAGCTGAAGCGTCGCTCCCAGGAGCTGTCGAAGGCCGCGGTTCCCTCCGCCAGGGGGCGCAACGCCGGGGCGATCGCGATCGTGATAGTCGCGGCCATCCTCCTCGCGCTGGCGGTACCGGCCGTGTGGCTGAACCGCATGATCACCGACACCGACATCTACGTAGAGACCGTCGCTCCACTGGCCGAGGATCCCGATATCCAGAATGCAGTCGCGGCGGCCGCTTCGGACGCGCTCATCGAGAGGATCGATGCTCAGCAGCGTATCGAGGACCTGCTGCCCGAGAACCTGCAGATGATCGCTATCCCTGTCAGCCAGGCCGTCAACGATTTCATCGCGAAGCAGTCGGTCGCTTTCGTGCGTTCAGACAGGTTCGCGCAAGCGTGGGAGACCACCAACCGGGTCGGGCACAAGGCGCTCGTGACTGCTGTGACCGGCCGCGACACCGGCGCCGTGGGCGTGCAGGCCGGGACAATAACCCTCGACGTCGGCACGTTGGCCGCCGAGGTGCAGGCCCGGCTTGTCGACTCGGGCTTTGAACTCGCTGCGAGGATTCCCACATCGGGTATCGACAAGCAGCTCGTGCTCTACGAATCGCCCGCGCTCGCTCAGATGAGTTCGAGCTTCGATCTGGCCAGCCGTCTTGCGTACCTGATTCCATTGCTCGGGCTGGGCCTTGTTGCAGCCGGGGTGGCTCTGGCAGCGGATCGCCGCAAGGCGATCTTGTGGCTCGGTGGCGCGCTGGCGATAGCCGCCGTTTTGCCCCTTCAGGCGCTCTTCCTCGCCCAGGGCCAGGTGATTGCACAGCTCTACCAACTCGCATCCATACCCACGGCGGCGGCTCAGTCGGCGTTCGAGATCATTTTCCGCGATCTCATCGCCGCCGATCGCGCGGTCATCGCCCTGGGTGCCGTCCTGTGGGTCGGTGCGATTGTCGCGGGACCGTCGCGTTGGGCGCTTGCGCTGCGGGAGGGG
>JBGSMX010000204.1:0-14994 GCA_041739935.1 Coriobacteriia bacterium
GATCCACAGCTTTCGGCCCTTCAGGCTCGCGCCGTTGCCGGCGAACATGGTGCCGACCGCCTCGCCATGCGCCGCCTCGACTATCACCCGCTCGCGGCGTCCGTCGCACACGACCATGGGGATCCCCGCTCGCATGAGTACCTTGGCGGCTTCAACCTTCGTCGCCATGCCACCGGATCCCACGTGCGAACCGCTCCCGCCGGCGGCCGACACGATCTGTTCTGTCAGCTCGTCGATGTGCTCCAAGAGCTCCGCCTCGCTGTCGTGCCGCGGATCTGCCGAGTACAGCCCCTCGATATCGGTGAGGAGCACCACGAGATCGGCATGCACCATCGTGGCGACCAGGGCTGCAAGCGTGTCGTTGTCCCCGAATCGGATCTCATCGACAGCGACTGTGTCGTTCTCGTTGACGATCGGAACCACACCAAGTGCAAGCAGACGGTCGAACGTGTCGCGTGCATGCAGGTAGGCGTTGCGGTCCGTCGTGTCGTGACGTGTGAGCAGCACCTGGCCGACCGGCACGTTCGCCGATGCGAACAGCGCGGCGTACATGCCGACCAACTGCACCTGTCCGATTGCCGCTGCAGCCTGCAATGACGGCATGTCCTCGGGTCGCCTTGTGAGACCCAGTGCCTCAAGCCCTGCAGAGATCGCGCCCGAGGTCACCAGAATCACGCCCGCGCCTTCACCGCGCAGCTCCGCGATCTGATCCACGAGCGACGCGGCAAACGCGCGATCGAGCCCGCCCCCTTGCGAAGAGAGCGTCGTCGATCAGACCTTCACGACGATTCGCTGGATTTCCGCCACCGCAGCCTCTACTCCTCGATGTCTTCTTCGTCCTCATCGGCAAGCGTCGCATGTCCCTCGAACACGAACGACTGCCCCGCGATGGTCACTTCGTCACCATCGACCGCTCCGGCATCCGTGAGCGCCTTTTCCACGCCGATCTTCAGCAGCCGGCGCTGCAGGTACGCGAGCGCTTCCTCGTTGCCCAGCTCGGTCATGATGACCATACGCTCCACGCCTGCACCGCGCACCTCGAAGCCGCCGTGCTCTGCGCGAACGACCTCGAACCCGCGGCGGTCTTCAGCCGCCCGGTGCACGTACGCGGCCTCGTAGACCTTCTCGCGGTCGACGGCCTGTGCGCGAATATCGTGCACCATCTGACCGGTGCGCAGTATCAGCGCATCGACACCTTCGCCCGTGGCTGCAGAGACCTCGAAATACGGAACCTCGCGCTTCTCTGCGTACGCTCTCAAACGTGCCGAGGGCTCGTCCGTGCCCTCGACGTCGGCCTTGTTGCCCACAAGGATCCGGGGCCGGTCTGCCAGCTCTTGCGCGTGTGCCGCGAGCTCCGCGTCGATGACGGCCACGTCCTCGATCGGGTCGCGATCCTCGTAGCTACCGGTCAGATCGACGATGTGGACGATCAGCGCGGTGCGCTCGATGTGCCGCAGGAACGCGTGCCCCAGGCCCTTGCCCTCGCTCGCGCCTTCGATCAACCCGGGCACGTCGGCGACAACGAACGAGTACTCGCCTGATTTGACGACTCCCAGGTTCGGAGTGAGCGTCGTGAACGGGTAGTCGGCCACCTTGGGTCGCGCCGCGCTCATACGGGCGATCAGCGATGATTTCCCGACACTGGGAAGCCCTACGAGCGCAGCGTCGGCGAGCAGCTTCATCTCAAGGCTGACCCAGCGCTCCTCGGCAGGCTCGCCGAGCTCGGCGAACGCGGGCGCGCGCTTCGTGGGGGTCACGAAATGGATGTTGCCTTTTCCCCCGCGTCCGCCGCGCGCGACCACCACGCGCTGGCCCTGATGCGTGAGATCGGCGATGAACTCGCCCGTATCGTCGTCGCGCACGACCGTGCCCAGGGGAACGAGCAACACCAGGTCATCGCCCGAGGCACCGTGGCGCAGACTCCCCTTGCCATGGGTGCCCCGCTGGGCCTTGTAGTGGCGCTTGTAGTGGTAATCGAGCAACGTGGAGACGGCACCGTCTGCCTCCAGCACGACGTTACCGCCGTGCCCGCCGTCCCCGCCATCGGGCCCGCCTTTCGGCACGTGCGCCTCGCGCCGGAACGACTTGCATCCCGCACCGCCATCACCCGCTATCACGGATATTCGAGTCTCGTCTACAAACACGTCTGCACTGCTCCTACCTGGTTCGAGCCGGTTCCGGCTTGTGCCGGTCGCGAGCCTACGACAAAGCCCTCCACCCATATCGGGCGGAGGGCCTCAGAAGTCGTAGGTTGTGCGCCTGAGGGCCTTACTCTCCGCTAGCCCTCGAGCGGTCGCACGTGCACGCGGCGCTTGAGGCCGCGCGTGAACTCCACCATGCCGTCGATCAGAGCAAACAAGGTGTCGTCGCCGCCCCTACCCACATTGTCTCCGGGATGGAAGTGGGTACCGCGCTGGCGAACGATGATCGTCCCAGCGGTGACGGTCTCTCCGCCGTACCGCTTGACGCCAAGTCGCTTCGACCGCGAATCGCGGCCGTTCTTAGTACTTCCGAGGCCTTTCTTATGAGCCATTTCGTTCCCTGCTTTCGTGCCGCTCGGAACCTATCGTCCCGGGGTGTCCTTACGCGTCGTACTTCTTGGCGTGAACGCCGCAGTACTTCGAGCCCTCTTTGGCCTTGTTGGCGCAACGCTCGCCGTCCGCTTTCACTGCTGCACACTGATCGGCCGCGGTCTCGACGGTCTCGACGACCTTCTCGGTCACCTCGGCTTTCGCCTTGGGCGCGGGCTTCTCGGCGGCCTTCTTGTCGACCGGCTTGTCGGCCTTCTTGTCGACCGGCTTCTCGGCCTTCTTGGCGGCCTTCTTGGATCCGCCCGTAGCAGCGATGTC
Source organism: Coriobacteriia bacterium (assembly GCA_041739935.1). Taxonomy (GTDB): domain Bacteria; phylum Actinomycetota; class Coriobacteriia; order Anaerosomatales; family JAGXFU01; genus JBGSMX01. The sequence goes on from JBGSMX010000204.1 coordinate 2,850, forward strand.
CGTGATCACGACGCGCGTCTGCTGCTGGCGATGACCCTTTGTCCGCTTGTAGCCCTTGCGCTTCTTGAACTTGAAGATCATCTGCTTGTCGCCCTTGAAGTGCTCGACGACTTCTGCGGTCACGGTTGCGGACTCCGCATCGGACCCCATGATGATTGAACCGTCGTCAGCAACGAACAAGACGTCGAAGGTTACGGTCTCGCCTACGGCCGCGTCGAGCTTCTCGACGACCGCTTCGGAACCCTTCTCGACCTTGAGCTGCTTACCGCCGGTAGAAACGACAGCGTACATTCGTGGTAACCCTCTCTATCGCTGATTGCGCAAGGGGATATGCTAGCAGGGTCTACCAGTAGCGTCAACGCTCAAGAGCGCTACTCCAGCCCTCGCGTGACGACGCTGCCCTTGCCTTCGATGAGCACGCGCACCTCGGTGGCCCCACATTGCTCGTCGGGCACGATCGCAACCTGCTTGCCTGTCTCGGTTCGCAACGTGGCGACGACGTTGTGCCCGGGGGCCATCACGAGGTCGTACGTCGCCGGATTCAGTCCGAACAGATAGGCCGGCGATCTCCCCACGCGCAGAATCTCGCGCATGTGACGCTCGACCGCTATTCGCCGAGTAGTGTCGGAAAGCACTCTCCCATCGCCGTTGCAGCAGCTACACGGCTCGGTAAGCATCCCGTACAGCCCGTCCGTAACGTTCTTTCGTGTCATTTCGACCAGACCCAGCTTGGATATCTCCGTCAGGCGTGTCTTGGTCCGGTCTCTCTCGAGCGCGCGCGTCAGACGCTGCATCAGCTCGGCACGATGGAACTGGTCTTCCATGTCGATGAAGTCGATGACGATGATTCCGCCGATGTCGCGCAGTCTCAGCTGGCGAACCACTTCATCGGCTGCCTCAAGGTTCGTACGAAAAATCGTCTCCTCGAGATTCTTGCGACCGACAAACTTCCCGGTGTTCACGTCGATCGCCGTCAGCGCCTCGGTCTTGTCGATCGTGATGTGGCCTCCGCTGGGAAGCGTCACGGCCCTGCGCAGCGCCGCGTCGATTGTGGGCTGCAAATCGAACGAGTCGAACAGCGACTCGCGCTCCTTGTGCATCTGGACCCGCCTGGTCAGGTGCGGAGAGGTCCGCTTGAGAAAAGACACGACTTTGTCGCTCGTGCCTTTGTCGTCCACAAGTAGGCGCTTGAAGTCATCCGAGAAGACATCTCTTACCAGCCGCAGCGCAAGATCCATCTCGGTGTAGACCACCTCGGGAGCCAGGCCATCGCGCGCCTGATGGCTCACGCGCTTCCACAGGCGCTTGAGGAACTCAAGATCCGAGACAAGATCGCGCTCTGAGACGCCCTGCGCGACGGTGCGGACGATGACGCCCAGACCGCCCTCAATGTGTGGCGCAATGATGTCGTGGAGCCGGTCGCGCTCAGAATCCGGGATCTTGCGAGAGACGCCCACGAACTCCGAGAAGGGCATCAGAACCAGGAAGCGCCCGGGTAACGTGATCTCTGTCGTGACCCTGGCCCCTTTCGTCCCCATCGGGTCTTTGAGGACCTGGACCACGATCTGCTGACCCGACCGGAGCAGCGACTGAATATCGCGACGCGGGAGGTCATCGACCCCTTCGGGGTTCACGACCTCGTCGACGTAGAGGAATGCGTTCTTCTCCAGCCCGATGTCGACGAACGCGGCCTGCATCCCCGGCAGCACGTCTTTTACCTTGCCCAAATAGACGTTGCCCACCACGGACCGCTTGGGACGTTCGATATAGAGTTCTACGAGTTCACGATCCTCGAGCAGCGCTACACGCGTCTCGTTGGCATCGTGAGAGATAAGCATCTCCCTGAGTGGCTCGGCCACAGCGTCTCTTGCTGCTCCCGTCACATGGGACGCGCAAACGCTCCTTCGTCTTCGACGAGGGTATCGGTGCGCGTCACGGTCATGACCGCATTGCGTGCGCCGATCCGGGAGAGTGCCTCGCTCAGGAGCGATTCGGGACGCAACGAGCCTTCCTGGCCCATTCGTGTCGTCAGTTCGACGACGATCCCGATCTCATTCGACTCGATGCGCGGCTCCTTCGGGAGACTGCGCCTCAGGTCGTAAACCTTGGCCTTGCCCTTGTGCTCCACTGCGAGTTCACCGGTGCGGATCACCGCCCCAAGCGCTTCCTCAAGCGCCGCCTGCTCGACGTCCCTCCCTTCGAAACGCACCTCGTACCGGGCAACCGTGCATGCGGCGGACAAAGACGGCAATGCATCCGACACGTACACAGCTTCCGATGGCGCCAGACCCGGCGGCATTGCGGCAGCGAGCCGCTGCAAAGGCTCCTCGGCGGGCAGGTATCTCACCATCCACAGGTCGAAATACTCCCTTTGACCTGCGGTGCCGACCGGAAGAGCGGGGCCGAACGCCATCTTCATATGCGGGTTGAACCCGCGAGTCACAGCATACGGCAAATCAGCACGCCGCGCACCGCGCTCGAGCGCGTGCACGACCTCCAGATGAGATAGAAACCTCAGACGCCCCGATTTCGCGTAGCAGATTCTGAGCCTGAACTCACCGGGAGCCATGACGGTCGCCTCCCAGCACGATATCGACGCCCAGCCCCGCAGACCCGCACACCCCGCACCCTGTGCACGCATCGAAACTGCAGTCCGCAGTCGTCTCGCCGCGCAACGCACGCTGACGCTCCTTCCACAGATACGCGAGAGTCACACCCGCCGAGAGGTGCCCCCAGGGCACGGGATCGCTTTCATCGAAGACCCGGCCGGCAATCGCATCCGGGTCGATTCCCGTCTGCTCGAATGCGGCCAACCAGCGCGGAAGCGAGAAGCGCTCGGTCCACGCATCGAAACTCGCGCCCGCACGCCACGCCGCCTCGATCGCACGGGACACCTCGCGGCCTCCGCGTGCCATGACCGCCTCGAGGAACGAGACCTCTGCGTCGTGCCACGACAGGTCCACGCCCTTGCGGGGCATCACCGATCGAAGCTCCTGCTGACGTCGAAGCACCTCATCGCGCGGAATCTGCCCGTCGAACTGGAACGGCGTGTGGGCCTTGGGTACGAAAGTGGACACCGACACCGCGACCTTCACGGAACCGCGCTGCGCCGGCGGTGTCGCTTCTCGGGCGACAGCCAGGACCTTGCCCGCGAGCGTGGCAATTCCGCGCACGTCGTCGTCGGTCTCCGTCGGGAGTCCAAGCATGAAGTACAGCTTCACACGTCGCCATCCCGCCTCGAAAGCGGCTCGCGTCGTGTCGAGTAGCTCCTCTTCGGTGACGTTCTTGTTGATCACATCACGCAACCGCTGCGAGCCCGCCTCGGGCGCAAAAGTCAGACCGGATTTTCGGCCTGACGCACTCACGAGCCTGGCCATGGACACACTGAACGCGTCTACTCGAAGACTCGGCACGGAGATGGAGATGCCTTTGCCCTCGAATCGTCGCGTGAGGCGTCGCAACACATCCTCGAGCTGCGAATGGTCGGTCGTCGAAAGCGACGTGAGGGACACCTCGTCGTAACCCGAGCACGAGAGCACGGCGACGGCATCTCGCACGATCGAGTCAGCATGACGCTCGCGAACCGGCCGATACACCATGCCTGCCTGGCAGAATCTGCAGCCCCGTGTGCAGCCGCGAAGAACCTCGACCGTCGCGCGATCGTGAACGACGTCCATGAAGGGAACGACGGGGCAGATGGGCGCGCGGTACTCGTCGAGGTCGGCTAAGACGCGCTTGCTCACCACAGCCGCGACAATGCTTCCCGGCACGGGACGCAAGGTACCCGAAGCGTCCGGATCGTGGTACAGCGACGGGACGTAGACGCCCGGGATCTGCGCCAGATCGGCCAGCGTCTGGGCGCGGGTCTTCCCGGCAGCCCGTGCCAAGCGGTGCGCCTCAACGATGTCGAGGACGGCCTCTTCGCCCTCGCCTATGAGCACGGCGTCAAGGAAATCGGCAATCGGCTCCGGGTTGTATGCGCACGGGCCGCCTGCAATCACGAGCGGATCGCCGTCGCCCCTGTCGGAGGCTCTGAGCGCCAGTCCCGCCAGATCGAGTGCCTCAAGGATGTTCGTGTAGGACAACTCGTAGGGCAACGTGATACCAAGCAGATCGCACCCGGCGACCGGCGTGCAGGTCTCGAGAGTGAATAGCGGGATGTCTCGAGCGCGCATGAGCGAAGACATGTCGCTCCACGGCAGATAGACGCGCTCCGCAGCAACACCGTCGAGAGTATTGAGGCGATCGTAGAGGATCCCGATGGCCTGATTCGCCATGCCGATCTCGTAGGTGTCGGGGTACAGCAACGCGGCGCGATACGCAATGCCAGCTGTGCGCCGGACCCCCCACTCTGAATCGATGTAGCGCGTCGGACGCTCCACCTGCCCCAGGAGCGGCTCGACTTTGTCCCAGAGGCTAGACGTCACCGACGGAGCTCTCCTCGGCAGGTACGCTGACCGAGGATTCGAGCGCGGCCTGCTGCCCGTCCGGGAGCGCGGACTTGCGCTCGCGCGGACTCATCGACCGCACGCGGTTCATGACCTGACGGCCGTACTCCTCAAGCCGGGTCTGAAGGTCACCAAGATCGGCGCCGTGTTCGAAGTACTTGATTGCCGCGTAGCCCATCCCGATCGTGCCGGTGTAGCCAATGCCGGCTTTGACGGCCCAACCGAAGCCCGGAATGAACGCGACCGCCTGGCGTGCGACAGCGCGAAGAGCGAACGCACCGCCGACCACACCTGCAAGCTCCTTCCAGCGCTCGGCCCCGAGCTGCTCGCCGTAGGCCGCCGCGATCTGTAGCAGCATCTTCGACTGATTCGCCGTCATGAGCGGAAGATCGGCTCCCGGGATCAGTACGATCCCACCGATGAGCGCGTTTTGGAACGCGGTATTCTTCACTCGCTCGACCGCAACGGCGCGGCGCATGAATTCGTAGTTGTGCGCGAGGGAGAGGTGCTTGCCGGGGAGCCTGTCTACCAGCCACTCTCCGAGTTCGATATCGACCAGATGCACTGCATCCGGATTCGTTAGCGTGTCGCGATACGGATGGCCCAGCGCCTCAGCCGTCGCAACCGGGTCCTCGGCGACCGACAGCGCGGCTGCCGGAACCGCACGCTCGCGGGCCTCGGCCAGCGAACCGGCAATAGAAGCGCCACCCGAACCGATCAGGCAAACCACCGCGTCCGCCGAAGGATCTACAACTAGCTTGGTTCCGGGTTCGGTAACCTCGATGTGCAGGACAGCGTTGGCGGTATAGGGCCGAAACCGGCTTTGCACGGTAGCAAGAAGCTCCTCGGGCGTGTCCATCTCGACGAAGACGGCAATCCGAACGGGGCGCTCGCGCTCCTCCTGGATCTGAGTTCCGGTGCGCATCAGGTCCCTGGGGTCAACTGGCAATCGCATCCGAGTACCCTCCTCGGCAGGTGGTGGTCAGGTCGTGAAGCCGACACGCGCAGCAGGATTTCAGGCGCCGTAGCGGCGTGCCCATACGCTCAAGAGCATACCCGTTCCCGCGAGGTTGGTGATCATGAAGGTGCTTCCGAAGCTCATGAAGGGCAGAGGGATGCCCGTGATGGGCATCAGCCCGATCGTCATGCCGATGTTGATCAGGATCTGAAACGTCCACATGCTGATCAGTCCTGCGACGATCAGCGAGCCGTAGAGATCGCGCGATGATGCGGCTATCTCCAGCGCCGTGATGAGCAGCGCCAGATACAGGCCGAGAAGCAACACCGCTCCCGCAAACCCCAGTTCCTCACCCACAACCGAGAAGATGAAGTCCGTATGCCGCTCGGGAAGGAAGTTCAGATTCGACTGTGTGCCCCAGCCAAGACCCTTCCCGGTCAGCTCGCCTGAGCCGATCGCGATCTTGGATTGCGCAAGGTTGTAGCCCGCACCGGTCGGATCGAGCGTCGGATCGATGAAGACGAGCAGACGATTGCGCTGGTAGTCCTCGAGGAGATCGGCCTTGAGGACAATGCCGACCATCACCGCCCCCACGAGCGCGAACACCAGGAACCAGCGCGGTTTCAGGCCGCCAACCAGGAGCATCCCCATAGTGATCGCGATGAAGACCAGGCCCGTTCCAAGGTCAGGTTGCAGCAAGATGAGTCCAACGGGCAGGGCCAGGTAGCCCATGATCCGTGCCACATCGCGGCCCGATTCGATCTTGCCTTTGTACTGCGAGATCACGATCGCCATAATCACGATCGTCAGCAACTTCGCGGGCTCCGAGGGCTGGAACAGACGGATCCCGCCGATGGCGAGCCACGAGGTCGCGCCACCCGCCTCGTAGCCCAGGCCAGGAATCCGGGGGCTGATGATCAGGAGCGAGTTCAGAATGGTAAGCGGCCCGAGCCACCCTTTGAAGTCCCGGTAATCGAGCAGCCACGCGATCGAAAGCGGGATCAGACCGAGCGCGATCCCGATCAGATGACGGCGGAACAATGCATCGCCGGCCGACATGCCTGACGTGGCTGACTGCACCATCACGCTTCCGTAGACGACGAGCAACGCAACGCTGGCGAGCAGCGGCACGTTGACCCACCGCCGGAAGGCGGACCTGTCGTCGGCAACCATCCGGCTACCTCGAGATGTCCGTCGCGGTGACGTGTTCGATCGGCAAGCCCAGGAGCGAAGCCAGAATGTCGCGTGCGGCCGGACCGGCAATCGAACCGCCGTGACCGCCCTGCTCTACCACAACGGCTACCGCGTACTGCGGATCCTCGGCCGGAGCAAATGCGACGAACCATGCGTAGTCGTCCTTGCCCGCCACCTGCGCGGTTCCTGTCTTGCCCGCAACGGTGGCACCGAAACCCCGGAATGCCGACTCACCGGTACCTTCCTCGGTGACATCAACCAGCGAGCGCCGCATGACATCGAGCTGCCCTGCGGTAACTTCCGGCGTGAACACGGCCTCGGGCTCGGTGCTCAAGACGACCTCACCTTGTGAATCGAGCACCTCTTTGAGCACGTGGGGCCTCATGACGACCCCGCCGTTCGCGATGCCGGCATACGCCGAGGCCATCTGCAGTGGAGTTGCCAGCAGGTCTCCTTGCCCGATCGCGATGTTGACGGTGTCGCCGGGCAGCCACTTCTGGTACTCGGGATAGTTCTCGTTGAAGTCCAGCTTCCACTGCGCGTCGGGGACGCGCCCGTCGACCTCTCCGGGCAGATCTATACCGGTCGGCGAGCCGAACCCCCACTGCCTCGAATACGTTTGAAGCTTCTCGTCACCTTGTTTGTAGAACTCGTAGCCGATCTCGTAGAACACCGTGTCGCAGCTTTCGACTACGCCCTGATGGAAGCTGATCGTACCGTGGCCGCCATGGTCCCAACACCACTTTGGCCACTGCTCGCCCATCTCAGTCCATCGGCCCGGACAGTAGAACTGCGTCCATTCCGAGGTCACTCCGTAGTGCAGCCCTGCCAGCCCCGTGAACGCCTTGAACGTCGAAGCCGGAGGATACATTGCCATAAGCGTGCGGTTGTTCAGCGGGTACTCGCTGTCCTCGGCGGTCAGACGTTCCCAGTCCTCGGTCGAGATCCCACCCAAGAACAGCGTCGGATCGTAGGTCGGGTAGCTAGCCATAGCGAGAACCTCACCGGTTCTCACGTCCAAAGCCACCGCCGCTGCAGCGTTCGCGCTCGTGTAGTCGTCAGCGTGGGCGTCGGCGATAGCGCGGACCAACGCCTCTTCGGCAGCTGCCTGCACTGTCGTCTCGATGGTCAGCACGACATCGCTACCCGCGATCGGTTCGACCTCTTCGATCACCCGACGCGGGTTTCCGGATGCATCGACTTCGATGCGCCGATACCCTTTATCGCCCTGCAGCACGGACTCGAATTGGCGCTCGGCACCCGTCTTGCCTACCACGTCACCCAGTGCGTATCCCTCGAAGTCGTCCTCGCCGAGCTGATCTTCGGATACTTCCCCCGTGTATCCCAGGACGTGCGCGGCGACAGAACCGCCGGGATACTCCCGGACCGGAACGACCTGTATCTCCACTCCGGGGAATTCTGCCTCGTGCTCGGCCAGGTACGCCACGACCTCGTCCGAGGCATCGATTGCGATGACTCGCGCTCGCAACGCCTCTTCCTTCTGCGAAGCCACGCGCGCGCGGATCTCCTCGACCGGCATGTCGAGCACCAGCGAGAGCCGATAGAGCAGATCCTCATCGTCTTGTGCCGAGGACTGCGCGCACACCGCGAGCGTCGGCCTGTTCGAGACCAACGGCTGGCCGTTGCGATCCAGAACCCTGCCGCGCGGCGCATCGGTCGATATCTCGCGAACCCTGTTGTTGTCGGCGGCCTCGACGAATTCGGCGCCGGAAAGCACCTGCATGCTCCACAGTTTCAGAAGCAGCACCCCGAGTACCACGATCACCGCGAGTCCAAGAGCCGCGAAGCGACCTTTGAGGTCTTGTCGAAAGGTAGGCATGTTCTCCGAGAGTTCAGGGGGTACTCATCAAAGTACCCCGACCAGTGCTTCAGACGTGACCTAGCCTATGCGACCAAAAGTCGTCATTGGCCTACCGCGTCGCAAGAAGCGAGCCAGCAGCGGGTAGACCAGCAGAGCAAGCACGCTGTTGTACACCGCCGCCGGTAGTATGACGGAGGCGAACGCGCTCCAGAAGGGGCTGCCCGCACCCAGGACCGTCAGCACCAGCGCATAGGCCAGTTCCGCCGAGAGAGACGCTACGAACACGACGGTCACCGGCATGAGCCAGCTCTCGGCAAACATGTGCTCGGACAGAGATCCGGCGATGTAGCCCGTCACGGAGAACACCAGGGCTGCAGCGCCGACAGGCCCGGTTCCCAGCAAATCGAACAGCAGCCCGGCCGCGAAACCCGCCGCGGCCCCCGCGCTGCGCCCTTCGAGCATAGCGAGCGTGATGACGACGAGCAGGAACAGGTTCGGTACGACGCCGCTGATCGCCAGGTGGGGTGCAACACCCACCTGCAGCACGAGGGCGCCGGCCAGGGCGGTGACCGTGGGAAGCCACTTGTTCATTCGCCGCTCCCAAGATCGGGCTCCGGAGGCGCGCCTACCAAGACGATCACTTCTTCGATGCCGGCAAGCCGGGCCGAAGGACGCACGACGATGCTGGGATACAGATCGTTCTCGGCAGCCAGGATGTCTGCCACTTCACCAATGAGAAGCCCTTTGGGGTACACGCCCCCCATGCCCGATGTGAGCACCACATCTCCGACAGTCACCGTCACCTCCCGGCTCACATAATCGAGCGAGAGCTCCCCTTCGATCGAGCCGTTGACGATTCCCTCGGCGCGAGTCGCCTGTATGAATGCGCTCACCCCGCTACGCTGATCGGTGATCAGCCGAACCTTCGCGCTGCTCGCCGTCACGTCAACGGTCTGGCCGAGGAGTCCCTCGGGAGCGAGGACTGGCATCCCGGGCTCGATGCCATCGTCACTTCCCCGATCGATCACGATCGTACCTTCCCACGCATTGATGGGACGGCCGATCACGCGGGCTCCTACGGCATCGAGTTCGCGCGCCTGTATGAAGCCCAGAATCTCCTGAAGGCGCTCGTTCTCTAGTCTGGCCTCTTCAAGCTCCGAGACCCGCTGACGAAGCTCCGCGTTCTGCGCGCGCAGCGTCTCGACCTCATCGCGGGAAACCCCGAATCCGCCGAACCAGTTTCGAACGGCATCCACCGGTGTGAAGACCCACTCGCCCGCTGTCGCCACCGGCGCACTCGCAGCCTGCGTGAGCCGACGCATGCGATGGAGCGGGCCGGAGTCACTCTCGCGGAAATAGACAGTGACGATGATGAGCGAAATCACGACGAGTGCCACCAGAAGCGCGGTCCCGCCGCCAGACCTCTCGGGCTCCGGCAGTCTCATGAATGTGTCAGTCCCCTAACGGGCGCCTGTGAGGACCTTCTTGAGCGCATCGATTTCCTCGAGCGCCATGGCCGAGCCATCGACGACGTTGGTGAGCGCGTTTTCAGACACGTGGACCGGCATACCGGTCTCGTGCTTGAGACGGTCATCAAGACCGCGAAGCAACGCTCCGCCGCCGGTCAGAACGATGCCATACTCCATGAGATCGCTCGCCAGCTCGGGAGGCGTTTGCTCGAGAGTGCCCTTCACTGCCGCGATGATCGCCTGAAGCGGCTCTTCGATCGCTTCGCGGATCTCCTCAGACTCCATCGAGACGGTCTTAGGAAGACCCGTGAGAAGATCCCTTCCTCTGACCTCAACGTCCACCTCTTCGAGCAAGGGCCACGCACTTCCGATCTCGAACTTGATCTCCTCGGCAGTTCGCTCGCCGATCAGCACGTTGTACGCACGCTTGACGTGCGTGATGATCGCGTCGTCGAATTCGTCGCCCGCGATACGGATGGACTGGGCGACGACGATGCCTCCCAGCGAGATCACAGCGACTTCGGTCGTTCCGCCGCCGATATCGACAACCATGTTGCCGGTGGGCTCTTGTATGGGCAGACCCGCCCCGATCGCGGCCGCCATAGGCTCCTCGATCAGGTACGCCTGTCGCGCACCGGCTTGCATGGTCGCCTCGAACACGGCGCGCTTCTCGACTTCGGTGACGCCACTGGGAACGCACACGACGACGCGAGGCTTAGGCTGCCAGGGGAAGCGCTTCACGCGCGTCTTGTTGATGAAGTATCGAAGCATGGATTCCGTGACCTCGAAGTCCGCGATGACGCCGTCTTTCAACGGTCGGATCGCGACAATGCTGCCCGGAGTCCGGCCGAGCATGCGCTTGGCCTCGATTCCCACAGCAAGTACGCGCTTTGTGTCTTTCTCAACGGCCACCACCGAGGGCTCGATCAAGACGATGCCGCGTCCACGCACCGAGACCAGGGTGTTCGCAGTCCCGAGGTCCACGGCCATATCGCCGCCCCACGAGTTGAAGAACATATCGATAAGCGACACGGTCGCTATCTCCTTTCACTGCGCCGCCGGCGCAGCGCCCCATCAGGCGGCCCGAGCGGCCGTCCATGCACGACGAAACGGCCATGCGGTCACACCGTGACCACCGGCCGTAGCAAGTCAACCGCGACAAGTGTAGCACAGGCTTGGTGAAGGCCACTGTTACGGCACGGCAACATCCCGCTGGTAGACGGCGTGCCGACGCAACCTTTGGGGCCTTGCGCCTCTCGGCGGAGGCGGTCGGTTCACATGAGACCGAGCTCCCTCATGCTCGAGTGCTCTCCCCCGTCTCCAATCACTACGTGGTCCAGAACCTCAATGCCGATGACATCGCCCGCTTTGACCAGTCTGCGCGTGAGTTGGATGTCGGCTCCTGAGGGTGTGGCGTCGCCGCTGGGATGGTTATGGACGACGACCACAGATGCCGCCGATACCGCGACTGCCTCCTTGAACAGCTCGCGCGGATGGACGATCGAGGCATTCAGGGAGCCTACGGAGACTTCGATCGTTCTCAACAGGTGATTCTTGGTGTTGAGCGCCAGGGCCCAGAAATGCTCTTTGTCCTCACCGCGCATTTGCGGCCAGCACAGCTCGACGACGTCCTCGGGTGTGGATACGCGGGGACGGGGGCCCCGTCTCCACACCCCGGCCCGGCGCGACATCTCCAGGCACGCAAGCATTCTCGCTGCCCGGGCCGGGCCCACACCCGGAAGCATCACGAGTTCCTCGGCACGTACCCGCCACAGTGCATCGGGGGTGCGATGATGCTCCAGCAAGCGCTGAACGGTCGCGCGGTCGGCATCCATCACCACAGAGAGCAACACATCGTCCGGAACCGATTCCGGGCACCCGCACAACAACAACTCTCGCTGAGACCCGACAGGTCCCATGACACGAGGCGCCACCTGCGCCACCTCCTAGACTCCAGCGGTCGACCAGACAGGTCGGGAGACACGGGAGATGACGAGCCGGGCGCACAGCCCGACGGCGAGCCCGGTGGGAAGGCTCAATGCGAGAGACAGGGGTGCAAGCGCGAACAGCGCCGAGGAGCCAACGAGTACGGCAGCAACACCAAGCTGCGCGAGAACGTGGATCGCGGAACCAGCCACGGACCAGCCAACAGGGGTGAACCGGTCCCCACAACGCCACAGCAGCGCCATGGCCGCCCACGAAGCCAACGCTCCGCCTACCGACATCGCACCAACCGGGCCGGCAAGCGTGCCGG
>JBGSMX010000210.1:0-2031 GCA_041739935.1 Coriobacteriia bacterium
GCGAGCACCTGCCATGCGTAGCCGGGATCGGCCGCGAGTTCGGCGCGCTTCGCGCGGAAATCCGCCAGGTAGTTGTTGAGGTCCTCGGCGAATGCACGCTTATGCGCGACACAACCACACTCCGCGCTGCGGCAGCACGCGTCCCACTCGGCCAGGGCGGCCGGGTCGCCCACCAGCTTGTGTACCTGGTGCAGCGGGCAGATCGCAGGGTCGCCGGGATCGGTCTTGAGCTTGCGCGCAGGGTCGGTCATGAAGCCCATGACTTTCTTGGTCGTCTCCTCGGCGGTCTCGTTGAGGTAGATCGCGTTGCCGTACGACTTGGACATCTTGCGACCGTCGGTGCCGGGGACGCGGGCGCCTTCCTTGGCGATCATCGCGTCGGGCTCGGTGAGCAGGTCGCCGTATTGCGTGTTGAAACGCCGCACGATCTCGCGCGTAAGTTCCAGGTGAGGGCGCTGGTCCTCGCCCACCGGCACGACATCGCCGTTGACGATGGTGATGTCGGCGGCCTGGAGCACCGGGTACATGAAAAAGCCCACGTTGCCCAGGTCCTTCTCGGTGATCTGCTCGCGCTGCTCCTTGTAGCTGGGGACGCGCTCGAGCCAGGTCATGGGTGTGACCATGGTCAGGTACAGCGTGAGCTCGGCGACTTCCGGAACGTCCGACTGGCGGTAGATCGTGGCCTTGGCCGGGTCTATGCCGGCGGCCACCCAGTCGAGAATCATCTCCTCGGTGTATTGCCGGATCCCGCGCGTGTCTTGCCAGTCGCTCGTGAGCGCGTGCCAGTCGGCCACGAAGTAGTACGCCTCGTACTCATCTTGCAGCTCACGCATGCTGAGCAGGTTACCGAACCAGTGCCCCAAAGTGAGGCGTCCAGTGGGCCGGTAACCGGTGAGAATGCGCTTCTTGGACATGGAGAGGCGACTCCTTGCGTTCGTCGAAGACTCGGGCGCTCGCGCGTGGATTGGATTGTACCGCAAGGCGACGCGGGCAGGAGTCCTATCCCACGCCCGTGAACAGCAGCAGAAGCGGATCGACCGTGTACCGGAAGTACGCGTCGAAAAGGCTCAACCCGATGTAGTTCGACAGGAACAGGATGCCGAACAAGATCACGAATCCGTACTGCTCGAACTTGGCGTAGGTGTGCATGGCCCGATCGCTGAGGAAGAGCGGCAGGATGCGGGAGCCATCAAGCGGCGGCAACGGTATCAGGTTGAAAAACATCAGCGCGAGGTTCATGTAGGCGAAGTAGTAAAACGCGACCCACACGAACCCGATGATCGTGTCCAGACCCGTCGAGGGCATGAGCGAGAGCACTCTGACCCCCACGCCGCCGATCATCGCCATGACCAGGTTCGCGCTGGGCCCGGCGATACCCGTGAGAAACATGCCCTGCCGGCGGTCCTTGAAGTACGCCGGGTTCACGGGAACCGGCTTGGCGTAGCCAAAACCGAATCCCAGCATCGCGACCATGAGCAGGGGCAACAGGATCGTCCCGAACGGGTCGATGTGCTTGAGCGGATTGAGCGACAGCCTCCCGCGCATCTTGGCCGTCGGGTCGCCAAGCCGGTAGGCCACGTAGCCGTGGGCCACCTCGTGAAAGACGATCGCGGGTATGAGCACGCCGAACGATATCGCCCGGATGATCAGCTGCTGGGTGTCCATATGACTTACGGGTTCCCTGTCTTCTCGGCCCGCGCGAATCGCGCGACGATGCGCTTGAGATTCGCGAGTTCGGCATCGCGCCCCACTGCCCGGCCGTCGAGGCGGTCGTCGAGCGCTTGCGCGAGTATAGCCGAGAAGCGTGGAGATGGCGTGAGGCCCAGCTCCTTGAGGTCCTCGCCGCTCACAGCCAGTGTCATGGCCGCCAGCACGTCGAGGTAGCGCTCGATGCGCCTGCGAACCCGCTCCCCTTCCGTGGCCCAGATCCATATCACGGCCTCGTCCGGCAGGGCGGACAACGCACGGTAGAGGCGACTGTCGCGCATCTTGCGCCCGTCGCGCAGCATGGTGGCCGCCGCCGGCGCCTTC
>JBGSMX010000020.1:0-2706 GCA_041739935.1 Coriobacteriia bacterium
GTCGAGCGGTACGAAGCCCTGGTCGACGACGATCGCCTGACCGTCCTCGCCCAAGATCCACTCTACGTACGCAGCCATGACGCCCTCGGGCTCGCCGTTGCTGTACATGTACAGGTAGCGGGCGATGGGGTAGCTGCCGTCCTTGGCGGTCTCGACGCTCGCGGCCACGCCGTCGATCTCGAGAACCTTGACGTCGTCGGTCAGGTAGCCCAGACCCACGTAGCCGATCGCCCAGTCGTTGCCGGTGGTCTCGTCGACGATCGCCTGAGTCGAAGCAAGCAGCTGCGCGGACGCGGCATACTCGGCGTTCTCGTCATCGACCGCGACAACGGCCTCCTTGAAGTACTCGTAGGTGCCCGACGAGGTGTCGCGAGACAGCAGGACGATGTCCTCGTCCGGACCGCCGACCTCGCTCCAGTTGGTGATCTCGCCGCGGTAGATCTTGCCCAGGTCCGCGAGGGACAGAGCGGTCACCGGGTTGTTCGGGTTCACGATAACCGCGATGCCGTCGATGGCAACCGAGGTCTCCACGACAGTGCCGCCCGCGGCCTCAAGCTCCGCGATCTCTTCTTCCTTCATTTCACGCGAGGCATTTGCGAAATCCACGGTACCGTTGATCAGAGCCGCGACGCCCGTACCGGAACCGCCGCCCTTCACCGAGATCATGACGCCTGGGTTGGCCTCCATGAACGCCTCGGCCCATGCCTGGCCCATGTTCACGATGGTGTCGGAGCCCTCAACGTTGATCGAGCCGGTCAGCTCTTCCTCGGTGGTCTCCTCGGTTTCTTCCGTCTCGGTACCTTCCTCCGTGTCACTGCTGCTGCACCCGGCAAGTCCGAGTACACCCAGCGAGAGCACGAAGACGAGCGCGAGTGCGAGCCACTTGTTCGCCTTCACTGATCCTGTCTCCTTCTCTTCTCACCACTAGTTCGGGCAGCGGCATCGGGCCGCCTGCTCTTGGGTCATGCTAGGGGTCTGCGGAGCGCAAGTGGTTGCACCATCGTTAAACCGGGGAATTAGAGTGTAAAACAACTGTTAAACGATATTGAAACGCCTTCGAACCATGCAATCATGTACGCGCCAGACCGGCGTCTCGAAGGGAACGACATGGCCCGCATTCTCGTAGTGGAAGACGATCCGATCATCCGCCAGACAGTCGAGTACGCGCTTCGGCGTGCCGGATTCGAGGCGCAGTCATCCGAGGACGGACGCAAAGCGCTCGATATCGCTCGGGCAACCAGCCCCGACCTGATACTGCTTGACCTCATGCTGCCCGGGATGGACGGCTACCTGTTTGCCGAGGAACTCCGCCGCAGCGACAAGGAAGTCGCGATCGTGATGGTGACCGCACTGGACCAGGAGCGCGACAAGGTGCGCGGTCTCGACGCGGGTGCTGATGACTACATCACCAAGCCCTTCTCCATGGAGGAACTGCTCGCCCGCGTCCGCGCGAACCTGCGGCGGGTGCGCGAGCGCGAGGTGCTCGCGCAAGACACGGTCATCGAGATCGGTGACCTCAAGATAGAGCCGGGCGAGTTGCGTGTTGCCGTCAAGGGCGAACAGGTCAAGTTGCGACTCAAAGAGTTCCAGCTACTCGTCTCGCTTGCCTCGAGTCCGGGCGCGCTCAAGACACGCCAGGCGCTCGCCCGAGAGGTCTGGGGGTACGACTTTCTCCCTTCGTCCCGCACTATCGACGTCCACATACGTCGCGTGCGCCAGGCAGTGGAGGACCCGTCCGACTTCATTTACATACACACCGTCCACGGGATGGGATATCGTTTCGATCCCCTTCCGCGCGAGGAGGCGTAGACACCAACCTTGACTGACCTCGCGCGCACATGGGCCGATTCCTACCGGGTGAGACTGGCGTTCGGCTACCTGTTCGTAGTCGCGCTGTTCGCCTCGGCATGGGCGTGGAGCCTGTTCGGACCGCTCAACGACGCGATCGTCGAGCAGCAGCAGGGCAACCTGCAGGCGGTTGCGCAGGCCGGCGCGCTGGTGCTCGGGGAGACGCAGACGTCTGCGGACGCGACGGTCGATCGCCTGACGGCGCGGACGAACCTGCGAATGACCATCGTCGCAGCCGACGGGACCGTGCTGGCTGACTCAGTCGAAGACCCGGCGCTCATGCAAAACCACGGTGACCGGCCTGAGATCATCGCCGCGCTCGACGGCGCAGTCGGGTTCGATCGGCGCGTGAGTTCGACGCAGGGTATCGAGCAGATCTACGTCGCCGTGCCCGCCAGCTTCGATGGCGACCGCGTGGCGCTACGCGTTTCGGACTCTCTCGAGCGCATCAACCAGGTCGCCTCCTCCTCACGGCGATTCGGACTCGTCTTGCTACTTGCAGCAGTCGCGCTTGCAGGCGTGGTGGTCGCCCGCATTACCGCGATCGCGTCCGAGCCGATTGTCCGACTCTCGGATGCGGCTCACGCCATGGCGCGTGGAAACCTGAGCGCCCCGATTCCGGAAGAGGCCGGTGAGCTGCGCACGCTTTCCTCGGCGCTCGGTGATCTGCGCGACCAGATGCGACACCGTCTCGACGACCTCGAGGCCGAGCAGCGCAACCTGCGCACCGTGCTCGACGGGCTCACCGACGCGGTCTTCTTGCTACACGAAGAGGAGATCCGCTTCGCCAACAGCGCGGCCTCCACGCTGTTGCCCGCCCCAAACCGCGGCTGGCGCGGGCGCAGAATCGCGCATGCC
>JBGSMX010000090.1:0-8747 GCA_041739935.1 Coriobacteriia bacterium
CCCGCCTCAAGCCGCGCGCCCTTGGCCTCGAGCGCCGCGTAGACGCCGGGCTGCTTGAGCGCTGCCAGGTTCGCAAGTCCGGCGACCATCGCGATCGGGTTGCCCGAGAGCGTACCGGCCTGATAGACCGGGCCCACCGGCGAGAGGTGCTCCATAATCTCGCGCTTGCCGCCGAACGCGCCCACCGGGAATCCGCCGCCGATGATCTTGCCCAGCGTTGTCAGGTCCGGCGTCACACCGTAGAGCTCCTGCGCACCGCCCAGCGCCACGCGAAAACCGCTGATGACCTCGTCGAAGATCAGCACCACGCCGTGGGTGTCGCACAGATCGCGCAGCCCCTGCAAGAAGCCGGGTGCGGGCGGAACCACGCCCATGTTGCCGGCGATCGGCTCCAAGATGATGGCGGCGATCTCCTCGGCACTCTCCGAGAGCAGGTAGGTGACCGCATCCAGATCGTTGTAGGGCAGCACCACCGTGTCGGCAGCCGCACCTTTCGTCACGCCGGGCGTCGAAGGGATACCCAGGGTCACGAGCCCCGAACCGGCAGCCACCAGCAGCGCGTCGGAGTGGCCGTGGTAGTTGCCCTCGAACTTCACGAACTTGTCGCGGCCGGTGTAGCCACGCGCCAGACGGATCGCGCTCATGGTCGCCTCGGTGCCGCTGGAGACGAATCGCACCATCTCCACGCCCGGCACGGCCTCGATGACGGCCTGAGCCATCTCGACCTCGACAAGCGTTGGCGCGCCGTAGCTGGTGCCCTTGTCGAGCTGGGCGCGGACAGCGTCGAGCACGCTGTCGGGCGCATGCCCCAGGATCATGGGCCCCCACGAGGCGACGAAGTCAACGTACTCGCGGCCATCGGCATCCCACACGTGGCTGCCCTTGGCGCGGTCGTAGAACAACGGATCGCAGCCCACGGACTTGAACGCGCGGACCGGTGAGTTGACGCCACCGGGGATCAGTTCGCAGGCAGCGCGGAAATACTCGGCAGATTTGGGGTGCTCCATGGCGGTATCGCTCCTCGAGAAGATCGCGTCAGGCAGTGCGCTACCGATTATGCCACTACACGCGATGCGTCAGGCTGCAACTTCTCACATGGCTTCCTATCGCGATACACTAGGAGTACTTTCGTGAGCCCGTTCACAAACAGTGCCCGCCAAGGAGAACGCGAAGTGCAGCTGCGTACCAACGTCGCGCTGAAGCTCTCGGGAGTGATGATCGTAAGCGGGATCATCGCCTTTGCGATCGCCTACGCTTCGATAACGTCGAACGCAAAGCACGTCGATCAGGTGAACGCGGAAACGAACGCCGCACGAACCTTGCACGCTTTCGAGCTCAAGCTCGACGCACTCTACCGGATCGCAGGCGACTGGGCGATGTGGGACGAAACCTACGTGTTCGTCACCGCAGTTGATGAAGCCTACATCTCGAACAACCTGGCTCCCGAGTCGCTCAGCAACCTGGACCTCAGCGTGCTGGCCTTCTACGGCACGGAGAATACCCTGGTCCACTCGGTGTCGATCGACCCCGAGACGGGCGAGGAGATCACGCTCGCAGGCCTCGAGGATCTGACCCGAACGTACGGCGATGCCCTCAACGTCCGAGATGCCGGCGGCGTGGGCGTGGTGCCTCTGAGCGACGGACACGCCTTGCTGGTGGCTGCCCGGCCGGTGCTTCGAAGCGACCAGTCCGGACCGCCGGCGGGAACGCTGATTGTCGGTCGGGTTGTGGACGAGAGTCTCACGAAGGCGATCGCGGATGCAGCGGGTGTGGTGCTTACGGTGGGAGAGGCATCGACCGGCGGACCCGCACCGGGTACCACGCGTGTGGAGTGGACCGACGACGATACGATCGTCGCCACAGCGAGTCTCGCCGACCCTCTGGGCGCTCCGGCGCTTGAGGTCCGGGCCGTTTCTCCCCTCATCGCGCAGCAGGAAGCGCACAAAGCAATCAACGTGTTCGCGATAGGGCTGCTCGGCTTGTTCGCGGTGACAACAGCATTCATCGTGTTCGATCTCGACCGCTCGATCATGCGACGATTGTCATCCCTGAGCGTGCAGGTTCGCACGATTCGCGAGTCCGGCGAAGCGGCCCGGGTGCGGCTGTCCGGATCGGATGAACTCGCGACGCTCTCGCATGATGTCGACGAGATGGTAGCCGCCCTTGACGACTCACGGCAGGAAGTCATCGGCGCCCGTGACAAGCTCGAAGAGCGCGTGAGCGAACGAACCTCGGAACTGCAGGAATCGGTCCTTGAACTCCAGAGGGAAGTGAGCCAGCGCGAGGCAGCCGAAGGCGCGCTGCGCGAATCCGATCAGAAGCACCGGGCGCTTGTGGAGAACCTTGTCGACCTCTTGTTGATAGTGAACCGCGAAGGGCGAGTCACCTACGCGAACCGCTCCGTTTTCGTCAGTCTCGAGTTGCCGACTCCCGAACCGGCGGGCATGAAACTCGCCGACCTGCTCACTGACGAGTCTACGGCCGCAGTGCTCGAACTGATCCAAGGCAATCCGGTACCTGAGGCTCTGACAACACTCGAGCTCACCGCAATCACGCATGACGGTACACGGATCGCAATGGATGCGAGCGTCTTGACGATAGACTCGCAGACGCTTCAGGTGCTCATGCGAGACGTCACGCTACGCAGGCGTTACGAGGAGGAACTTCTCTACATCGCGGGGCACGACTACCTGACCGGGCTCTTCAACCGACGTAGGTTCGAAGAGGAGCTGGGTCGCGCGCTGGCCGAAGCCCTTCGCCGCGAACGGCACGGCGCGGTGCTCTGGCTCGATCTCGATGAGTTCAAGGAGATCAACGACACGCTCGGACACACCTTGGGCGACCAGATGCTCATCACTATCGCCAATGCTCTGAAGCAAGGGAGCCGCGACGAGAGTACCCTTTCCCGACTGGGAGGCGACGAATTCGCCATACTTCTTCCTGATACAGATGCCCTCGAGGCGCGCCAGGCCGCTGAACGAGTCCTCGGCCAACTGCGTCGCGCCAGCGTCGAAGTCGGAGGCCGGAGCATACATATCACGGCCAGTGTCGGCATCGTGCTTTACCCGGATCATGGTTCGACGGTCGAAGAACTGCTCTCAAACGCCGACATCGCCATGTACCGCGCGAAGGAGAGCGGTCGCGGACGCTGGGCTATGTACGCCCCGGATGAAGCGTGGATCAGCACCCTGACGAACCGCGTGACCTGGTCCCAACGCCTGCAAGACGCGCTGACAACAGACCGGCTAGTCGCCTTTGCGCAGCCAATCCACGATGTGGCGACTGGTTCTTGGAACCACCTCGAGCTGCTCGTCCGCATGCAAGACGAGGACGGCTCGGTGATTCCGCCCGAGCGCTTCCTCACAGCTGCCGAGCGTGTCGGACTCGTAAGTGAAATCGACTTGTGGATGATGAAGGTCGCGATTCGCCTGCTGGAGCAGTACACGCCTGAATCACTTGAACTCAACTGCAACGTGTCTCCGCGAAGCCTGGCGGACGGCGGCTTCCTCGACAATGTGCGCAGACTGCTTCGAGGCACGGATGTCGATCCGGCACGGCTGGGCATCGAGATCACGGAGACCGCGATCGTAAACGACATGGGGCGAGTCAACGATGCCGTGCGTGCTATCAAACACATCGGGTGCCGTCTCATCCTCGATGACTTCGGCTCGGGCTTCTCATCGTTCTTCTACCTCAAGCAGATGCCGATCGATTGCCTGAAGATCGATGGCGCGTACATCCGCAACATCGCCCATAGCAAACAGGACCAGCACCTGGTGCGTGCGATCGTCGAAATGGCTCGCGGTCTCGATATGGTCACAACGGCGGAGTACATCGAGGACATCTCTACGATGCAACTGCTACGAGAAATCGGCGTCGACTACGCTCAGGGATACGCCCTAGGAAGACCCGAAGAGGCAAGCGCATTGATCGAGCGGCTCATGAAATCGGCCAGCTCAGGGAACGAGCCCGAGCCCGACACCGGCAAGCACCTCGTCGTCTGAAAGGGCGCACTACGCCTCGGGCTGCTCGGCCGGCAGCACTCCAAAGCGGCTGATGACCCCCGAGGCGATCCATTCGTTGATGCGGTCGGTCACCCATTCTCGCGAGACATCCACGCCACGGAACTCGAGCTGCTCGTGAATCTCATCGAAGGGGTGCTCGCCCGCCGGGATATCGAACAGCAGGAACATGAGCTCCCGATCGGCATCGGTCTGACCCTCGAGCGGCCGCCCGAATGCCGCGCCCACCCGGGGAATCGCACCGACCGCCCTGAGCTTGAGTACCGTATTGAGCACGTCGATCTCAGACTGGCCGATGAGACCGCCCATGTCGCAGTAGGGCGCCCAGGTCGCCGGGAACCCTGCGCGTACGGCTTCAAGGACACGCAGCTCGGGAGCGGACAGGTCGATCTCGGGCTCGGACATGGTGGGCCTCTCGTCGCGGGCACACGGACTTGCTCTGGAGAGTCTGTACCCGAGCGCCCGGGTTCTACGCGCGCATCGAGAGCTGCTTGAGCTCCCAGGCGACGTTCGCGGCCTCGACGAACCGGGCCTGCGGCGCCGCGAGCACGGCTGCTTCCCGGTCCTGCGCGGTCCCGCCCACGAACACGATGGGGGTGTTGCGCGTCACGGACGCGACCGAAAGCGCGCAGGCGAGGTCACATGCACACTGAGGCTCGAAATCGAGTGAGATGACCACCGCGAACGGATTGCTCTGGCTGATTCGCCAGCATGCATCGGCGCTGTCTCTCGACTCGGTGTCCACTTGCCAGCCGCGATCCCTGAGCGGACGCGCGAGTTGCTGCGCGAACGACGGGTCGGCAGATACGATGAAGAGCCGCTCGGACATGCGTCGAACCCCTCTAGGCGTCGTGCGAATCGGGGGCTTCCCGTGGGAGGCACAATACGAACTCGGTACCACCATCTGTGTTCTCGGAAAGCTCGAGCGTTCCTCCAAGAAGGGCCGCTAGATCGCGGCTGATGGACAGGCCCAGGCCGGTGCCCTCGGGCTTGGCCTGATCGCCTACCGGCAGCTGCTCGAATGCCTCGAACACGCTCTCTCGCTCTTGTCGGGGGATGCCCGGACCGGTATCTCGAACGCGGAAACACACGCGACCCGGGCCGGCATCTTCGACGATGAGCTGAATCTCGCCGCTTGCCGTGAACTTCACGGAGTTCGACAGGAGGTTGAGTAGTATCTGGCGGACCCGGCCCTGGTCACTGCGAATCACCGGATCCGACAGCTCGATCCGGCACGACGTCGCCAGTCCCTTGTCGCGCGCAAGATGCGCGATTTCCGCCCGCGCCATCTCCGCGAGTTCGCCCGCGTCGAACTCCATGTACCGTATCTGCGCACGCCCCGCCGCGATGCGCGCCAGGTCCAGGATCTGGTTCACGATTGCCAGCAGATGCTGCCCGGCGTTGCGGACCATCTCCAGCTGCTTTCGCTGCTCGGCATTGATGCTGCCCGGCAGCTCCTGCAACATGATCCCGGAAAACCCGATGATCGAGTTGAGCGGCGTACGCAACTCGTGACTCATGGCCGCCAGGAAGCGGTCTTTTGCCTGAGTCGCCTCGACGAGCTGCTCGTTCGTCGTCGCTAGTTCGACGGTGCGCTCTGTAACCAGAAGTTCGAGATTGTCCCGGTATTCCTCAAGTTCCCTGCGCAGTTCGTGCTCGCGCGTCCTCTCGATCACGGAGACGTACACGCAGTCGAAGGTCTTTTCGCTGCCCATGGGAACTTGCCAGGAGATGTCGGCCACGATGCGCTCCCCATTGAGCGCCCACAACTCCGAGGTATCGCGGAACTCCGTGTCACCGCGAGCAATGACCACGAGCTCGGCACGCAGCACTCGCTCGGTCTCCGCGCACAGGATCGAGGCCATCGGACCCAGTATCTCCTCAGGTGCGGAAGCGCGCATGAGCTGCACGCCCGCGAGGTTCACCCGGGAGATGTACATGAGTCCAACCGCGGCCTCCAGGTGCTCCGGGTGCTCACGCAGGTGCGCGTCGAGCTGCTCACACTCGACGCCCAGCCCGTCCAGGTATTCCTTCGCTGCCGAGAAGTCCTCCTCGAACTGCGGAGTTGGCGAGTGCTCGAACAAGGCCCGGTACGTCGCGAGGCTGTCTTGTAGAGCCTGTTCCGTCGCCATACGTGGCCGAAGGTCAGTCAGCATGGCAAGCGTCCGCTGTTCGTCGTCGATCTCGAAGGTCGTCAGATTCACGTCGATCGGTATCTTCTCGCCGGACGAGCTGATCAACGCAGTTTCGTAGTGGTCGGATGCGCCTTGTCCCTCGAAACGACTCGAAGCGCGTGTCGCGATCTCCTCGCGATTGTCAGGATGCACGTCATCGAGAACATGACGACCCTGCGCCTGTTGTGGCGACTCCAGCCCTATCAGGTCGGTGAACGCTCTGTTCGCAAGTTCCAGGCGACCACGGTAGGCGATTGCCATCGCAGTCGGTGCCAGATCGAAGAGCATCCGGAAGCGCTCCTCGCTCGTCGCGAGCGCTTCCTGCGTCTCGAGCAGGGCACCGACCTGTTGCCCGAGATGCGCGTTGCTGCTCGCAAGTTCGGCGGTGCGATCCTTGAGCCTGTCGTGCAACCGTGTCTGGGAGGACAGCAGCAGGTAGACGGCCGCGCCTCCGAGCACGCCCAGCGCCAGCCCCAGGACCCACACGAGCGCTTCTCCGGGGACCGGGATCTCATCCCATCCCTCGGCCGGTTGAACCGCGATGAGCCACACGCCGTCGGCGACGGGGACCTCATGGAGCACCGGCTCGTCGTTGACGACCTGCGCCGATCCGGTGACAACGTTGCCCCTCGTGTCTACCAGGGCGAATTCCCGTCCTGCGAGCGAGTGGTCCAGACCGGCTTCGAGCAGGATCGCATCGAGTTCGATGATCCCGGCGGTGAGCCCCCAGTACTCCCCTTCCGGAATGTAGACGGCCTTCCACGCGATCATCCCCCGCCCTTCGCCGGCCAGATCGAGTGGCCCGCTTAGCGTGGTCGCGCCATTGCCGATGGCGCGCTCGACGTCAGACGCGATCTCGGGATCCCGGGCTGATTCAAGATCGTCGCCCAACGCCGCATCCCAGCTGCCTTCCGGGTAGACGTACTCGACGACACCCCCCGGAGCGATCTCGAGATTGCGCAAACCCTCGTTGCGCGCGAACAATCCGTCCGCAAACGCTCCGGCGTCGCCCAGGCCATCCCCCGTGCCCTGCTCGGCAGCGACGAATCCCGCCAGCGCCTCGACAGCGGCCACGTGGTCGGCGATCGCGAGACCCAGCGCAGCGCCGTAGGGATGGATCTCCTCGGCATACTCGGCGCGCAGCCGCTCGGTCTCTCGCGCGCGCATCAACCCGGTACCGTGCCACACGATGAAGGCGGTGACAGCGAAGACAACGAGCGCCGCCATGACGGCGCGAAGCCTGCCGCTCGATACCGAGTGCTCGTCGCCGGTCTGGGACATGCGAGACCCTCATCACGTGTGGGTACGCGACGACACATGGGGAAATCCGCTCCGCCCCATGATTCCCCCATAGGGATATGGTACCCGACACGGGTCCTGCGGCCTGAACTATGCGACGAGCGGTAGCTGCTGTCAGGCCGCGGCGGAAGCTGAGGGCAGGTCGCCTATCAGCACTCGCCGGTCCAGCCCGGAGGCTGGTAGATGCAATAGGGCTCGGACTCGAGGTAGTCGCCGGTGATCTCGAGCGCGCGGGCGCGGCACCCGCCGCACACGGCTTTGTACTCGCACGCGCCGCACTTGCCCTTGAGAAGCGAGTAGTCGCGCAGCTCGTTGAAGACCTTGGACTCGGTCCAGATCTGGCTGAACGGCTGCTCTTTCACGTTGCCGAGCTGCATGTCGAAATATCCGCACGGCTGGATGTCGCCCGTGTGGCTGATGAAGCAGAAGGTGATGCCGCCCAGGCAGCCGCGCGTCATGGCATCCAGGCCGTACTCCTCGCGGGTGACCTTCTTGCCCTCGGCCTTCGCGAGCTGGCGGATGATGCGGTAGTAGTGCGGCGAGTCGGTGGGCTTGAAGTGCAGCGGGCTCGTCTTCTGGCGGTGGTAGGCCCAGGTGAGCACCTTCTCGTAGTCCTCGGGCGGCAGCTCCTTTTCGAGCAGGTCGGAGCCGCGACCGGTCGGGACCAGCATGAAGATGTGGAACGCGTCCACGCCGAGAGACTCGGCAAGGTCGTGTACCGCGGCGACCTTCTCGTGGTTCATGGTCGTGACGGTCATGTTGATCTGCACGCCGACGCCGTGACGCTTGGCGATCTTGATGCCCTCGATCGACTGGTCGAAACAGCCAACCTGACCGCGGAATTCGTCGTGCTCCTCGGCGGTCGGAAAGTCGATCGAGACGCTGATGCGCGGGATCTTGTGCCCGGCCATCTTGGCGGCGATCTCGTCTGTGATCAGCGTGGCATTCGTGCCGATGACGGGCATCGCGCCTTTCTCGTGGCAGTAGTCGATGATGTCCCAGATGTCCGGGCGCATGAGCGGCTCGCCGCCGGTGAGGATGATGATCGGGTTCGAGATCGTGACGATGTCGTCGACCACGCTCTTGATCTCGTCGAGCGACAGCTCGCCGTGATAGTGGCCGAACTCGGCCGCGGCGCGGCAGTGCGCGCAACTCAGGTTGCAGCTGCGCGTGATCTCCCAGGCGATGATGCGCGGGGCCTTGATGCCGGTGCGCTCCTCGTAGGCGAGCGCCTGCGGCCCGCCGCCGGGCC
>JBGSMX010000097.1:0-17911 GCA_041739935.1 Coriobacteriia bacterium
GCACCTGCTTTCCCTGCGTGAAGTCGAAGATCGCCCCCGTGAATGCCGGAGTCGAGCCGCAGCACGAGCCCACGAGCGATGCGCCCGCATCGACGAACTTCGCGGCGTGCTCACCCATCTGGTCGGCGGTACCGGGAAAGACGGTCTCCCCGCGTTCCAACCGTGGGAGCCCGGCGTTGGGCAGCACGAGCAACGGGAGCCCGGTCGCCGCAGCCATCTGTTCCACGAGCGGGAGCATCTGCTCCGGGCCAAGCCCGCAATTGAGCCCGACAGCCTCGGCCCCTGCTGCCTCGAGGATCACGGCAGCGGTTGCCGGCTCGGTGCCCGACAGGTCCATGCGCCCGCCGAGCCCGAACGTGCAGGTCGCGAACACCGGCAGGTCGCACACGGAACGAGCCGCTAGCACCGCACACCGCGCCTCGGCGATGTCGGTCATGGTCTCGATGATGATCGCATCGGGCTGCTCGAGCGCGAGCGCGCTCGCCTGCTCTGCGAAGATCTCAAACAACTCATCGAAGGTCGCCGACCCCAGAGGCTCGAGAACAAGTCCGGTCGGACCTATGTCGGCGAGAACGTGCGGCGCCCCCGAGGCGCGAGCCAGTCGCACGCCGGCGCGGTTAATCTGCTCGAGCTGGCCTTCGAGCCCGTACTCGGCAAGCTTGGGTCGACTGGCCCCGAACGTATTGGTCGTGATGCAGTCGGCACCGGCCAGACGGTAGTTGCGGTGGATGTCCTCTATGATCTCGGGCGCGGTCAAGTTGAGCTGCGCGGGGCTTTGCTCGGCAGGTATGTCGTAGCGCTGCAGCATCGTGCCGAACGCGCCGTCGATAACGAGCACGTCTACACCGAGTCTGATGCGAATGTCGGGCACCGGGCGCTTCCTCTCCTACCGCGTGCGGCTCTAGAATCGCAGCGAGATCGCCCTGCGAGGGCAGGCAATCACGCACGCTTCACAGTAGACACATTTGTCCTTGTCGAACACCAGTCTGGAGTCGGCGTCGAGTGTGAGCGCGCCAGGCTTGCACACCGCGGTGCACAAGCCACAGGTGACGCACGCATCCTCGTCCAGACAGATGTCGCTTGCCGCCGGATGTACCTCGAGACCCTCGGAGATCAGGAACTCGACGCCGGCGTCGATCGCGTCGCGCGGGCCCGTCACTTCGAGAAGCATGCGACCCTGCTGACCCGGCTGGATCTGCGCGCGCAAGATGTTCGGCGTCAGATCGAAGTCCTTCACCAGGTGATACGTTATCGGCTTGGTCGCCTGCCGGGGCGGGAATGTCAGATCGAGTCGTCTGCGAGCCATGGCTAGATCGCCTCCTCGGCGCGTATCTCGAGCGGCTTGAAGGACTGCGAGCCCACCTGGGGCAGCTGCTGGAGCGGAGGCGCGAGGGTGAAGCGCTCCTCGGCGACCCATCGCTTGAGCTCGGCAGCGATCGCGCGGGCCTTGGGCAGCGAGCTGATGGGGCCGGTCGGAACCTTCTTGCCCTCGATCTCGATGGAGCCCGAGCGCAGCTGCGCGTAGGTCACGGTCCCCAGTGAGGGGCGGCTGCGACGCTGCACGCCGTAGTCGAAGATCGTCGCGGTGATGTCGGCATCGGTGAGCGCGAGAGTCTCGGCGATCTCCTCGTCGAGCACGGGAATCGGCACGCCGATCCCCACGAAGCTCGACACGCCGTACTTGGTGAAAGTCGCAGCGCTGAAGTACTCCGGGCTCGCCGCCTTGAGGTCGGCGATGACCGCGAGCGTTCCGGCCGGCTTCACGGGCACGCCGTGTTCGTCGCGCGCGTCGTGCGGGTTGTGCTGCGTGCCTTCCCAGGCGACGTAGCCTGGCGCGCCTGCCACGAAGCACCGCGTCCCCACACCGATCGTGCGGTACGTCGGGTCGTTGAGCAGCGGCGACAGCGCGCCCGCCGAACAGTAGGTCGCATTCGCCAGCCGGGGCAGCAGCGTTCCCAGATACGTGTACAGCGCCTGGTCGGTCGTGTTCACGGCAACCGCGTAGTTCTGGTACGCGTTGCGCGGGTTGAAAAAGTAGGCCTGGTTCAAGTCGTCGAGCGTGATCCAGGTGTCGATCTCGGTGCGCGGGTAGCAGTCCGTGCCCGGCCCGCTTGCTTTCAAGTGCACGGCGCGACCGCGCAGCAGATCCTCGATCACGTGCGCGCCGCCGTACTCGATGCCCTTGTGAAGCGAGGGCTCGGTTCCGCCCAGGTATGTATCTACCGCCGCCAGACCGCCGCTGGCCGGCACGTCGTTGAGCGTGATCGTCGCCATCCTGATGGGCGGGTCCGAGTGCCCGAAGTTCAGGAACACCCCGCTCGAGCACATGGGCCCGAAGGTCCCGGTCGTAACCACGTCGACCTTGCGTGCCGCTGCCGATACACCCTCGTCAGCCGCGAGCGAACCGAACTCCTCGGCGGTCAGTACCACCGCCTCGCCGGTCGCGATGCGCGCGTTGATCTCTTCCCAGCTCTTCGCCATCGTGCGACACCTCCACATAAGAAAACGCCTCCCGCCCGACAACAGTCTGTAGGACTGTCAGGGCGAGAAGCGCTCATCGAAGCTGCTTCACGCGGTACCACCCGACTTCGCCGTCTTTGCAGACGACCTCTCAAGCACCGGAACCTGCCACATGTCATCGCGACGGCGGGAAGCTTCGCGATCGGCTCCTATGCTCTCTAGCCCTGGGTAACGGGGGCGTCCGTCCGGCATTACTCCGCGCTCGCGCGCGTTTCCTCCGGAAGCCTGCTGGGGCCATGTTCTGCGGCCTTTCAGACGCCGGTTCGCAGCTACCCCGGCTCTCTGAGGTCCTAGTCGGACCGCATACTCATCCCCGTCAACGGCGGATATTCGATTGTCGGCCACAATACTCGCCGAGGAGCGCCGCTGTCAACGCGACGCGCTGTCTGACACTCCGCGCGCCTGGGTCGAATGTGAGCGGGTCACTGCTCCTCGCGCGTGCGAACGGGCACGAGACCGAGCACCCGATGCATCGCGATTCCGACCAGGAAGCCTAAGGCCATGTTGGTCAATAGCGCCGCAGCAACGGTCGTGACAACCACGACGATGTCGCGCCATGCACGCACGTGCCGGGCGAACTTGATGAGCTCTATCCCCACCATGAACATCATCGCGCCTATGATGGCCTGCGGGAACGCCGAGAAGATGCCCGCGATGGAACCCGCGAGAAAGAGCCCCAGGAGGATTTCGATGCTCCCCTCGATCACGTTCGCGCCGGCCGTGCGAGCGCCGTAGAAGTACTGCCCGACCAGACCACCCGAGCCGTGGCACATGGGCATCCCGCCCAGAAGTGGCGCCATGATGTTCATGATCCCATGGCTGAATGCGAGTTTGCGCGTACTCACGTGCTCCTCGGGCCAGTAGCTCGTTATCACCGAAGAGGTCGAGATGACCGCGTTGGTGGCCGTCAGCGGAATCTGCGCGAAGCCGGCGAGCAGCAGCGTCTGCCACACCTGACCTGCTGTGAACGTCGCGAAAGTGGGAAGCCGAAGCGCGACCGAGCCGAACTGCGTGAACTCGCCCTTCGCGAGCATGATCCCCAGCCCCAGGACCACGAGCACGATCGCTGCGGGCGCATAGCGGTTGCGCCTGAGCGTCAGCACGATCACCACGCCCAGGATCGCCAGCGCCCACGAGGTCGATCCCAGACGCAGCGCCTCGGTCGCCAGCAGCACGCCCAGCGTCGCCTGGATCCCCATCACCACGCTGGGCGGTGTCACCTTCGCGACCCACCGAATGATCCCGGTCGAGGCCAGGATCAGCCACACGATGCCCATGCCGAACCCGGACGCGTAGACCAGCGACGGTGTCCAGTGCTGCGCGATCGCCACCACGGCAAGCACCTTCATGGGCTCGATAGGCATAGGAAGCCGGTACACCAGGCCTGCGGCGATGTTCGCGATCCCCATCATGACCAGGAAGCCCGCGGGATCCAGCCCGCACGAAACAACATAGCCAATCGCAAGCGGCAGCAGGGTCCCGAAATCGCCCATGGACCCTGCCAGCTCGCTCAAGTTGAACTCGATCGGTCTTTTCACTGCAGCAGCTGCCGACTGACAACGCCCGGGGGACCATGACTAGGGCGCGAACTCCTTCTTGCCGTCATTTCCCCAAGACCTGGCGCACCTGGGACTACTCTGTCGCCAGCATCACGTGATCGGCCTTGATGACCGCTACTGCGGGCATCCCGACTGCCAGGCCCAGTTCCTTGACTGCGGCAACCGTGATGACCGAGGTGATCGTCTGTCCGCCCACATCTAGTGTCACCAGCGCCTCAACAGCACCTTCGACTACGCTTGTAACCGTTCCCTTGAGTTGATTCCTTGCGCTGAGCTTCATGATAGGCCTCCCTGCTGATTCGTTCGCATTGGCGACCGAGAGTCGCGTGCGTCTTGTGTCCTCGCGTCTATGTATGTAACCGCGGACGCCGCCCGCTACACATCCGAGGGCTCAGGCGGCCTCACGTCGATGTGTCGCGTCACGGCGATCCAGCGGCCCGGCCCGTCGTGAACCACCGGCACGCACGCCCGTCCTCCCCACAGCCGAGGACGCAGCCACTCCTGTGTATCGAGCACGTCGTCAGGAGCCGGCATGACCACATTGCGATCCACCGGCAAGATGAGCATCTCCGCGGCTTCCAGGTCCCCTATCCGCACCACATCCGGCCAGTCCCTGAGCGCTCCGAACTCAACGAATCGTCCCGACCAACCCCATGCGGTGAGTCCGACTCCGGCCGCTGCCCCGATCACGCCGTCACCCGTCCCGCCGTGGGCGCTCAGATGCACGAACTCCGCCGCGGCAAACGCATCGGCCTGCGTAAGGACTTCGACAGCCGCTCGTCGACCGAATGCCTTGAGCGCCGGCATAGCCGGATCCTCTTCCGAGACGACACATACGCCGGGGTCGCTCCCGTCGATGAAGTGCCTGGCGACGTGCGCCGCGGCCTCCTCGGCAAGCTCCTCGACGGCGCTGGCAGGCGCCTCGATGACTGCGCATGCAGAGCTGTTGTGCGAGGTGTACGGCACATCGGGATGCACCAGGAGCTGTTGGCGGACGACGCCCCAGCAACGATAGCGATCGGCCACGCTATCGGCGAACCAGCGCACGAGCTTGCCCGTCCCGCGATCGGAATCGATCGTGTCGGTGTCGTCGAAGCACACGAAGACGCGCATCTACTCTCCTCCTATCGGGTCGAGCGACCCGTCCTCGGGCACCCAGACGACCGTTCCGTCATCGAGTTCGTACACCGTGCCGATGGGCGATCCAACCCCTTCGGCGTATTCACCTGTGGAGGAGAGCCTCTCGACGCGGTCGCCGGTCTTGACGATGATCTCCATGTCGGACTCGCCGGGATTCTTCACGATGGTCATGTCTTCCGAGGTGAGCAGGTCGCTCATGCCAAACGATGTGAGCGCCACGATCATGAAGCCCACGCCGATCAGCATGGCAACGTCGAACAGGTTTGTGGTCGCCTCGAGCGGATCGGCCGTCCGCGAGTGGTCTTCCGAACTCATCCGGCCGCGCTCTCTCAGGAACGAACTGCCCTGATTCCCGGCGCCAAACACCCGCCGCGATCTCATGGCAGTTCCATCCGCTCGAGCAAGAACTCCAGATCGCTGAGATCCTTGTCGTAGTAACGCTCGCGCGTCACCGAGACAACGTACGCGATTCCGCCTATAAACAAACCCACGACTGTAGTGGAAAAGGCAATCACGAGATTGTCCGAGAGTGTCTGGATGTCCCCTTTCGCAAGTCCCACCAGTGCGGGACTGATTGGGATCAACGTGCCCATCAACCCGAGCATGGGCCCGATCCTCACGAGCATGCGCGTCTTGTCGAGCCGCTTGCGAATCACCAGCTCGATATCGTCGAGGGCCTTCGCGGCCCGCACCCGGTCCAGCGCGCCCAGATCTCCCAGTAGCTCACCTATCGAGGCCGCCGGCGTTCCCGCAAACGCACCCGAGAGTGCGGAATTCGCGTCCACCGACTTGCCCGCACCAAGCGCGCTTCTGATCGCGCCAGCCAAAGCGTCCCCGTCCACGGCGGGCCGCCGCCAACGCCAGTAAGACTCCACGCTTGCCTTGCCCGCTTCGATCACGACGAGCACGAGTGCCAGAACCTCGAGAATCAACACGGGAACGAGCAACGATGTCGCAACGACGAATATGATCGCTTCCGGATGCGTCAGGTAGTAGCCGAGCCCCGATGTCATATAAGTCTCCCTTTCAGCATGCCGCTTGCGGCGAGCCCACGAAGTGCGAGCGCGCCTTGGACCAGACCTGCGCCGTAGAGGCCACCCAACAAGAGGAATGCGCCCACCGGTTCACCACCCGGGGTTCCGCCGCTCGAGAACGCCCCCACCGATCCTATCTCGGGTCCGAGCGACGACCCGTCTCCCGTGGCTGCCATGGCCATGCCCCGCAGCGTACCTGAGAAGACCTCAACACCGGCATCCAGATCGCCCCCTGCACCCCCCAAGACCGCCGATCCACCGTTCTTGGGCACAAGGGAGACACCGTTTGCGCCGGTCGCGGCATCGGTCGGCTTGACGTGCTTCCCTTTGCCCGAAGAAGGGCTCGCGGTCGCGGTCGTCTCGGGTGTGGGTGCTGGCGTCGGCGTGTCATCGGGATCAGTCACCGCCGAGGCGGGTGCCGCGGCGCTATCGATCGTCAAGCTGTCAACAACCGGCGTCACAGCGCGGTTCGATGTCGTCAGCGTCAACCGGTAACGAATGAGCTTGCCGTACTGTGCTGCCGGCAGCGGCCATGGATTCGCCGGACCCGCGTAGACCCACCCGCCGCCGTCTATCGAGTATTCGAGCCTGACCGCGGTCTGTGGCGGCGCCGATCCGGACCACGACAGCAAATTGAACTGCTTGCGCACCCCTGGCAGTCCGCAGTCCAGCGGGGCAGACACAATCCGATACGTGGTGTCGTAGCCAACCGCAACGACCTGGTTTCCAGCAGAGTCCGCGACGAACGTCAGTCCTGCGCTCGAACGCGTGGCATCGCGAGGCCCGACGATGGTGCTTTCGGGGTCGGTCGGCGAGAGGACCCACACGGTCGCCTTCACAGGATCCGACACGGACGGGTCTACCTCCAGGACTCTCGCGTTCCTGCCATCGGAGATAAGGATGTTTCCGTTGTCCAAGATACGCGCCCTGTTAGGATCGTTCAGTTCTCCCAGCGCACTTCCCGCGACACCGGGCTTTCCGTAAGTCCACAGAATCTCCCCGGTGTGTGGCCCGGTCTTGCGTACGCGAATCGCTCTATTGCCCGAGTCTAGGATGACCATGGTGCCATCGGCCATCTCCTCGATCGAGCGGGGCTGCCTGAGCAGTTGCCCAGTGACACCCTCTACGCCCGGCTCACCGAACTGCCATACGATACTCGCATCGGTAAACCCGTTGTCAGGCGCCGCCGCATCGTAATCCGAGACTCGAACCTGTAGCACCCGATGACCCTGGTCATCGGCTATCAGCACATCGCCAGAGTCCGAGTACGTGGCGAAGAACGGGTCGTAGAGCTGATTGGGCTCGTAGCCCCGCGTGCCGTCGCCATACACCCAGTTCAGTCTCCAGGAGCTGCCCTGACGTTCCACCTCGAAGACGCGAAATGCGGACTGCCGCGACACGATCAGCAGCTTGTCGCCGTTCATTTCGGCGCAGAAGAAGCTCGGGTCGGTGGTTCTGGGGATCCCGCCGAAGAGTCGGCAGTAGTCCTCTACCCCAAACACCGCTTCGCGCGAGGTCGGGTGGACGAGATAGATGGTTTTGCCGTTGCGACTCGCGATCAGCGCGGTGTTCTCGTCGATGCTCTGTATCGAACGCGGATCGAGCGAGGCCGCCGAGTACTTCCACGTTTCGCGCCGGGGAATGGCCGCATTGACCGCGAAGTCGTGCAACGCAGCGCCGGCCGGAGCGGGGGTGGGCCCAAGGGCGAAGCACAGGGCGAGCGCAACCGCGCCCACGACCCTGTGCCACGACACTATAGGGATGCCCGCACTCATTCGGGGGACCGGTTCTTTCCGACCGGGCCTTTCACCCAATCGCGGCCGATGCCGTGACGATCGAGCCTCGACAACACCACCGAGCCAAGCCATCCCCCGATCGCGCCGAACACAACGTGGGTCACCGCCGAATAGGCTAGCCCGACAACAATGAACCCGGCAGGCAGACCCAGCAGAACCGCAACGATCACCCCGGCAGAGAGCTTCGCCAGATTCCCGAGCACGCCTGCAATCACTCCGACGACCGGGTCGTCCAGCCGTTCGCGCGAGGCGATGGCGACCGCGTCGAGCACGATTCCCGGTGCGAGGTACTTCACGCCAACCAACAGTCCCATGCTTCCCGGATTGAACGCGGTGGCAAGGATCCCGGACACGATGCCGATCATCAGTCCGGCACCCGGCTTGCGAATGAGCCCGCGTCCTACGACATACAGCGCCATCCAGATGACACCCGAATGGCCAGGTACGTGGATCGGCATCTTGAAGACGACTTTCGACATGATGACAAGCGCCGAGACCAGCGCCACGAGCACGGCCTCACGCGTCGTGAACCATCGCCGATAAGCAGCGACAGCGACCTGCGGTTCGCCTCTCATGTCGGGTGCGTTCACCGAACCTCGATCCTGGTGATGTCGCGTACGCGGTCCTCGTATGCAATGTTCGGGCCCGCTAGCTTGCACGTCCCACGGTTCGCGATGTCCAGCAGCACATCCTCATCGACCTGGTCCTTGGTCAGTTCCAGGCTTCCGCTGTCACGCACGCCAACACCCGTCACGACGACAGACTCGAAGTCGCTGACTCCGGCCGCCTCCAACACCGCCAGAAGCGGCGGGCCTTCCTCGTACTTACCTTGCATCTCTATGCGACGTGTTCCCAGCTCCTGGAGCTGCTCGATGTCGAACTCGGCCAGCACCTCGCCGTCCTGAACGACCGGGATGCGGTACACATCGCTATTCGCAACCACCGCCTTCTCGGCAACCCAGGCGCCGACGACGGCCAGGCATACGAGCCCGGCCGCCGCCAGCGTCAGATAGACGTTCCTACGTGTCACTGCAGGATGGCTGCAATCTCATCCCGCACGTCTTGCGACACCGCCGCAAGGCCGCCGTAGACCTCAACCATGTCGATCTCCGGCCGGTTTGCCGCAAGAGCGTCCGCGGTCGCCGAGGAGAGCTCCAGCGGCTTGGTGAGCAGCATCACGCCGCCCAACGATCCGACTCGAGCGCCTCCGGAGAGCGCATCCGCATACACGACACCGGTCGAAACGCCCACGTGCCCGTACGAAGCCAGCGAGTTGTCGACGGCGTAGTCAGCAAAAGCAGTCGCCGTGGCGTAGCGATTGATGCCCTGGACCCGTACGACGCTTCCACTCATAAGCCCGTCGAGTGTCGCCAGCGTGGAGTCGGCTATGGCAGCCGTCCCGCCCAGAGCAACGCCCTCGGTCAGGCCAAGGCTGGTGATGGCATCCGACGTGGGTTCGGGAACCGAACCGGGCTTCACGAGCAACACCGGAGCGGCCTGGGCGTACGCGACAGGCGCGGCTGCAAGTGCGTCGGCGAATTCGTCACCCCGTGCGATGAACGTCACAGGAGGAGCACCCGCCTCTTGAAGGATCGCATCGGCAACCTGGGCGGCAGTATCGTACCTGGTGGTGCCTGCGGCCACCCGCGTCACGGTTCTCCCGGGAGCTGCCAACTGTGCTTCAACCGCCGCGGACACCGCGGCCTCGCCACCTACGATCAGAGCTTGCGTCACACCCAGACGATCGAGTTCATCGAGCGTCTCGGTCTTGACGGTTGTGCCAACAAGCAGCAGTGGTCCACCGTGCGCGCCGGCAAGACCGGAAGCCGCGAGCGCATCGGCGAAGTTGAGCCCGGTTGCGATAACAGCCGTGTCCACCGTGCCGGTCTCGAAGGTCGCCCGCGAGATCGCGACAGACGTCAGATAGCGGTTGATGTCAGAAATACCGCCCAGCTCACCGGCGCCCATCGCCGCAGCAGTAGCGGTCTCCGATCGGGGACCGACGTTGCCGGCCGCGTCAACCGCGCGAATCTCATAGCTGTAGACAACGCCCTTCGTGACATCGGTGTCCTCATACGTCGAGGCACCTGCCGCAACCGTGGCGATGACTTCGTGCACGGGGGTGTACGGCGGAGATATGTCCACGAGGTCTTCCCAGCGCATGATCCGGTACGCGGTTACTCCGACGTTGTCGGTCGCTGCAGCCCAGTCAAGATCGATGAGTGCCGCGCCACCTGTCGCGTCGAGTGATGCGACTGCCGTAGGGGCCGCAGTCTCGATCGCGCCGGCGGCGATGTCAGTATCGGCAATGCCGGTGGTGAAGTCCTGTAGCGTACCGGCCGGTACGTTGCGGTTCAGGTACACGTCGACGCTGGTTGAGACGGGAAGTCCAAACCGGTAGTCACCCGTACGACCCGCCGGCCCGTAGTCCTCGTCGTCCACGCCGTTGCCGTCATCGTCGATCAGGTTGGCCTCGGTCTTCGACAGACCGAAGATGACGGTGTCGCTCGTATCCATGGTCGCCTCGGCACGCTTTGCCGCAGCAGCACCTGTCGCGACACCGTTGTGGATCCAGGTGCCCTCGGTCTCCATATCGAGCACGGTCACAAGCGGAGGGGCATCTGAGTTGAAGGTGGTCGCATCTCCAGTCGCGGATAGTGAGACCAGCAGATACCTGTCCACGCCTCCCACATTCTCATCACCGAACTTGGTCCACGCCCAGGCGTCGAGCTGTCCGCTTGCGTCCGTAGTGACAACGGGGAAATCGATCCATTCGTCCCGTTCTTGCACCCACCTGGTCGTCGCCGGGTTCCAGGTGTAGCCCCGGTTCGTCGCGGAACTGGGGGTCGGCGCGGCGGTGAACCGCACCTTCAGGTAATAACTCGTGAGCGGCGCAAGTCCGCTGGTCACGCGGTACCGGAATGCAATTGGTGTGTGATCGTTGGGAACGTACATCGGCGCGTCGTACGCGCCACCCACAAACGAGCCTGCTGCGACCGCCGGCGTCGCCGGCACTACCAGACTCGCTAGTAGCGCGACCACGACCACCAACCTGGTCGTCTTCTTGAACGATTGAATCATGCCCTGCCCCTTTCAACCCGATGCCCTCTACGACCGTACATTTCAGACCGCAATCCGTGTCTCTCTCCCGACCTCGGTAGCGTCGTAGCCTGCCATGCTCGCGACCTTGCGGCGGAAGTCCCTCATGTCGATGCGCTCCCTCAGCGGCTCGAAGCGCGCGTCGGCTTCGAGCCGGGCGGCGTCGAATACGAGATCGAATCGCTCGTGGAATAGCGGGATGAAATCGACGTCCTCGGCGACCGCAGCCGCTCGCACACCTATCCCGACATCCGCATCACCGGAAGCGACGAGGCGGGCAAGGGCGCTGTGCGTGAGGGCCTCGGTCGAGTACCCGGCGATCTGCGCGGTATCGATGCCCAGGTCGCGAAACGCGCGATCGAGCCACACGCGAGTCCCCGACCCCTTGTTCCGATTCACGAAGCGAACGCCGGGGTCGGCTACATCCTCGATGTGCCGGATGCCTTTGGGATTGCCGTGCGCGACCAGCATGCCCTGCTCGCGATGGGCCAACGTGACGATCACGGTCGGCCGGTCCGGGAACATGTGGCGCACGTACGGCGTGTTGTATTCGCCACTGTCGCTGTCGATCAGGTGACAGCCCGCCACGTCCGCGAGGCCCTGACGCAACGCGATCAGACCGTCGAGACTGCCGGTGGGCACCGTCACCACTTCCGGGTGGCCCGCCTTATCACACGAGAGCGCAGCCAGCGCCTCAACGGCAAAGTCATCACTACCGAGGATGAGCAGCGGGTTCTCTCCACCGAACTCGGGCGCGAGCAGAAGGTGTATCTGGTAAGCGCCCGCCGAGGCGCGATAAATCTTCTCGGTGTAATTGCGGACCTTCCGTTCCTCGGCAAGCTCGACGAGCCCAGCCCTCATCAGCGCGATGACGTGATGACGAATCCAGGCAGGATGCCTGTCGAATGCCAACCCAAGCTGCGTGATAGTTGCGGGCCTGGCCATGAGGCGGCGGAGAAGCTCCATGCGATGTGGCTCTGTGGCGCACCGGATCTGCTCCGTGTCGTGCAGTAATGCCATATCCATCGCGGGCACCCTAAGTCGTTGTTTAGCGTAGTAGTGGGATTGTACCCGCTTGCGCGCGCTTATTGCGACAGGAAACCCCGGTAGGTATTCGCTACACCACGTCGAGCCGGGCACGAGCAGCCGCGACAATCTCCTCGTGGTCGAACGCAAGGCGGGGCAACCGGTCGAGCCGGTGCCAGGCCGCATCGGCCGCATCGTCGCCACCCTGAGCCGGAATCTCCTCTGCGAGGACGGCGCCCCACACGACACTCGCAGTCCAACCCCTCGGGTCTCGCCCGGGATCTGCGAACGCCCCGATCTGGAAGAGCGGTCCTTCCCACTCGATGCCGGTCTCCTCGAGCAACTCGCGTCTGGCGGCTTCGATGGCGTGCTCGCCCTCTTCTACGAAGCCGCCGGGAAGCGCCCACATCCCCTTGAAGGGTTCGGCCGCGCGACGAATGAGCAGAAGTGAGGCGTTGGCGCCCGAGCCGGCGAAGAGCACGACGTCGGCAGTCAGGGCAGGGCGGGGGTGTTCGTAATAGGGCATAACCGGATTGTACCCGGGGGGAGGCTGGCTACGACTCGTCACCGTTGCGGTAGCGCCGAATCAGCTCGTCGCTTTCCATGTGATCGAGGCCTTCCTCGACTTCCACGCGGTAGTAGAAGGCGCACTTGCGGCACATGGAGATCTTGCGTTCGAAAGGACCTGAGGGATGGCCCTCGCAGAGCGTGTCGGTCACCACCCAGCACGCGCGTCCTGCGCCCGTGCCGTTGTGAGTTCCCTCGAGCGATCGCACAGCGCACGCGGGACAGGCGCCGCCGTCGGCGGGGCCACGGCCACAGCCTTGATACTCCCAGCAGTTGTATTTCCGATCGGTCACTCGCGCCCTGGTCCCGACAAAGAGCTCCCTACCCGTGCTCAGCCCACTAGCAGTTTGTATGCCAAGAAAGCCTACCTACCAGGGGAAACGCGGTCGAGTAGTGCGCGATGCGATGCACTCACGAGTCCCGTGGACCGCTCGAAGCGTCTCGCAGAGGGCCGGGGCACTCCACACTATCTCCACATTCGGTTCATTCCCGCTCCTCGCAGTCCAGGCATACTCCATACATCGACGCAGTGATCGCAAGTCATCGGAGTTCTTGGAGGAGGTGCCGAAGATGATCATCGTTCCCGCCCTAGCACTCGGCGCTCTCGCATTTCTCATGTACCGCGCAGTCATGGATCTGCGACCCGTACCCGTGCGTCCCGGCGCCGCCCTCGACAACGCGATCGGAATCACACGCCAGCGTCTGGTCCGCGGTGAGATCGATCGCAACGACTTCGAGCGGATCGTGTCGATACTGACAAGCTGATGCTGCCCTGACCCGGGGCGTCCTCATACCTCCCTTCCCGTTCAACGGGGCCCCTCCGTAGGGGCCCCGTTGAACGTTGGGGCGCCAACCGGAGCTCCAGATGTTCACGTGCGCCAGAGCGCAACCTTCAAGTACCAGTCCACGCCGCTGACACTATCTACAAGCTGCTGTTTTACCCTATCATCTCAGGTGATGCTTGAGCCTTGTGTTATATATATGTTTCGTCCTATACTTGTGTCGTCGTATATAGACACAAAGGACATCCATGTCATTGGACTACGCGATCTTGGGCTTCCTGTCTGAAGGGGACCACTCCGGCTACGACTTGAAGACCCGGTGCTTCGACGACGAGGCCAGTCACTTCTGGACCGCGGACCAGGCCCAGATCTACCGCACCCTGGACAGGCTCGAACGCGGCCGCCTTGTGAGCGCCCGCCGCGTACGCCAGACCGGAAGGCCGGACCGGAAGGTCTACACCCTCACCCGTTCCGGCCGCGAGGCCTTGGACGAGTGGCTAACGTCCCCCCACCACACGCCCCCGCACCGCGACTCGTTCCTGATCCGTTTGCGCTTCGGCTCGGAAGTCCCGGCCGAGGCGCTCATCGCAATTCTTGAGACAGAGCGCCTTTCTCGGCAGGAGCGATTGGGTGACCTTCGTGTGCGCTACGCCGAGTACGCCCATCCTCGCACCGCTGACCGACGCGCTGAGTTCGCACGCATGACGGTCGAGGCCGCGCTGGCAAACGAGCGAGCCACCATCGACTGGCTCGACGACTGTATCGAGACGCTCCGAAGCGAGCAGGCTGCCAGCGAAACAGGCATGCTGCCTCAGCGTCAACTCTTCGGACTGCCGGACGGATCTGATGGGGGTACGCCGTGAAGGTGATCGCAATCGATGCATCACGTCGCCGCGGCACGGTGAGCAGGTCGGTCGACATGGCTGCCCTGGCTGCCGAATCGGCAGGCGCGACAGTCGAGCGATTCAGGCTCGCAGACCTCGAGATTCGCTACTGCACCGGCTGCGGCATGTGCAAGGTGACGGGGACCTGCAAGATAGAGGACGACCTGCCCGCGCTCGCCGAGCGTATCAAGGACGCCGATGGCGTGATCATCGGTACTCAGTCGTACTTCCGTAGGCCGGATGAAGCCACCCGCGCCTTGCTCGACCGCCTGGCCGGCTACTTCCCCGATACGCTCCAGCTGCGTCTGCCGGGAATGAGCAGCGCCGAGATCCCGTACGCGCCTGTCGTGCGGGAGGCCAAGCGCGCGGTCATCATCACTGCATGCGCCGCTCCCGAACCGCTGGCAACGTTTTTCGGGTATACGACAGGGCCAGTGCGAGAGCTTCGCAAAGCGCTGGGTTACGGCGGTATACGGACGGTGGGCTCTCTCGCCGTAACCGACACCTGGCGACACCCCGAGATCGAGCAGTGGGAGCGCGACAAGGCCCGCTCACTCGGGCGGATTCTGGCCGGAAAGGTCTAGCCGGTCCGTGTAGCCGGATCTCGCCTCACCGCTTCAGCAGCAGGTCCATCACTCCGCGCCCGGGGTCGACCACAAGCCGGGTGGCCGCCGCATTGACCTCGTCGTAGGCCTGAGCGCCGTTGATGCCCACGCCCGGACCGTAGAGAACGAACGGTACCGCCTCGCCTACGTGCGTCTTAAGCGCGATGGGTGTCGGGTGGTCGGGCATTGCCAGAATGCGCATCGCGCCGCGGTAGTCCAGGGCCCTGCGCACGACTTCGCGATCGATTGCCTCGATCGCCGCAAGCTTCGCGTCGATATCTCCGGCATGGCCAGCCTCGTCAGGCGCCTCGACGTGGATGACCACCAGGTCGTGGTCTTCGAGCGCGGCAAGTCCACCGACCGCCTGCGCAGCATAGTCGTTGTCGGGACCGTCGGAGACTCCGGTGATGGCAAGCCGGTCGAAACCGGCGAGCACCGCGAGCCCGTTGAGCAGGTCGACACCCGATGTCATGGCGGGCTTGATGCCACGAGCCGCCGAGAAGGGAACCATCCCGTCCGGCGCAACACCGGGCCAAAACGGCCAGACATCGGTGATGGGCAGCTCGCCTGCGTCCACCCTGCGCGCGACTGTCGGGTCCTTTCCGAGCAGATCCCGCGCCCGCCCCATGAAGTCCAGGAGCAACTGCGCGCCTTCACCCGAGGGTAGATTTTGCGCCACCGACTTGTCCGAGATGTCGTGAGGCGGCGTGTACGCTACGTCAAGCAGCTCCGGGTGCCTTTTGACTACAAGGATATGCCGGTACGCGACGCCCGGATACAGCGTGAACGTCGTATCGTTGAGCTCGCCTGCCAGAGCGGCGACGATCGCGTGTGAGTCGGCTGTCGTCACGTGCCCACCGGCATAGCTGCGCATGTATCCCGAGCCGATCGAGACGAGATTCAAGCGCAGCGCCACCTCGTCAGGCGCAAGGTCGATTCCCATACTCGCGGCCTCGATCGCACCGCGGCCCACGTAGTCGGCGATCGGGTCGTAGCCCAGAATCGATGTGCACGCCGCCGAGGACGACGGCTCCGTGCCGTCCGGAACGGTCTGAGCAAGCCCGACCGTGCCCGCGCGCGCCATCATGTCCAGATTCGGCGTTGCCGCAGCCTGGAGCGTCGTGCGACCACCCAGATCAGGAAGCGCCCACCCAGCAGCACCATCGAGAATAATCACGCAGTACTTCAATTGGTCCCCCGTGCGCACGCTCGTTCAGGTAGATATATATACAGAGTACAACACGCCACTGACACGAATACAGGAGCACGTGATGAGCGGCTGCACGGGGCGACTTGTGCCCATAGATCTCCTTGCCGAGGAACTGCACGATGATCCGCCCGCCGAAAGGACGCCGGAGTGAACACACGACGCCAGAAGCTACGCAGGGGGCTACTCATCGGGCTGTTTCTCGCACTGCCGATCACGCTGAACTACTACTCGCCGTACCTCATGGCAACGGGAACCGTAGAGCGCGTCGCCACCTCCTCGCTCGTGTTCTGGTTCGCGACACTGCTCACCGCACCCTTCTTCGGCCGCGCATTCTGTGGCTGGGCGTGCCCGTTTCATGGTCTGCAGCTCATCGCAGAAGGAGTCAGCTCCCGCCCCACTCGGCAGGTCCGCTTCGTCCGTTGGATCAAGTACGTCCTGTGGGGAGCGTGGGCCGGCGCGGTGGTGGCGATCGCCGTCTCGGTCGGCGGCTGGATGAGCTTCGAGCCCCTGTACTTCACCGAGAACTACGTCTCGTTCGACAGACCAGAGGCGCTTGTCATCTACTTCGGGCTGTTAGGGCTCGTGCTCGCAGGTCTCGGCTGGGGCAAGCGCGGATTCTGCCACTACCTGTGCCCGTTCGGCGTGTGGAACATCGTGGGCGAGAAGCTCGGGCACCTCGCGCGAGTGCCGCGGTTGCGGTTGCGGGCAGACTCCTCGGCATGTACGAAATGTGGGACGTGCGACCGGGTGTGCCCCATGAGCCTGCCGGTCGGTTCCATGATCACCGAGGAACAGATGCGCGACACGGAGTGCATCCTGTGCGGCTCGTGCGTGGACGCATGCCCGAAGGGCGCGGTGCGGTTCGGGGTGGGGCGAACCTAGGTATGGGAGTATCCTGTCCTTAGCGGTCGCATGGGGGCGGCCCCGGGGTCAGGAGTGTCTCATGAACGTCTCGCGGATAGCCCGGATCGGCCTCGTCGCCGCCATCGTGCTGGTGGGCAGTGCGGCAGTCGCATTTCCCGTCCCGACCTTCACGGAGACGGTCGTGGCGGGCGGCCCAGGGATGCCCCCGCCGGCGCAAACCGATCCAGAGATGGACGGCCGATACGTCGCCTATGAGTACATACCGGGTCTCGACGGCGCGCCGCTCGATGGCGACATCAAGGTCTACGACGTCGGAACGGGCCTCACGACGGCGGTCACCGACCAGGGGGCCGACGACAACATCGACCAGACCGCACCGGACATCTCGATAGACACGGTCGTGTATCAGAGCGGCTCCGCGGTATCGAACATCTTCGCGTACAACATCTCGTGGTCGAACACGATGCAGGTCACGAACTCGGTGATCGACCAAACCGCGCCTCGGATCTCGGGCCTTCACATCATCTGGCATGACGCGGACTCTAACGGCCTGATGTGGCATTCGTTCGACATGCCGCAGTACGCAAACGGCCCGGTACCCGGCTCGGCAGGTGTCGAGCCCGGGACCTGGGACATAGACGGCGATACCGTCGTGTTCGCCAAGGAGACCGCACCTGGCACCTTCGACTTCTACAAGTGGACCATAGACTCCTCGGCCATGGCGCAGAAGTTCGGCACTTCCCTGACGCCCGCCGTAGGGGATGTCCGGCTACACAACACCCGTATCGTCTACACGTTCGGCGCCGCGCAAGACGAGGTCGGCGT
>JBGSMX010000043.1:0-31157 GCA_041739935.1 Coriobacteriia bacterium
GGTGAGGACACCGAGGCGTTTACGGTCGCGACGGACTTCATCGACCGGTATACCGCAGAGTTCGGCAAGGCTCCCGATACCTTCGCGGGCCACGCGTTTGACGCATTGCATATCACGGTCAACGCGATGAAGACCCTGGACGAGGGCTTCACGTCTGCTGACCTGCGCGATGCCATTGAAGCAACGGATGGCTTCGTGGGAATCGGCGGAACTTTCACGTTTTCTGCTGACGACCACAACGGTATGACCGAAGATGATCTCGTGATGTACGAGATCAAGGACGGCGAATGGGTGCTGGCAGAGTAGCTCGCACTTAAGGGACGACAAGAGGGGGTCGCTCGAGTGAAGCGTCGGATACTGCGTGTATGTGTGGCGGCGGCACTGCTGGCCACAACGGTATTGACAGGATGTTCCTCGGGCGACCCTGAGTCGTCTGGAACCGATGAGGGAGCCCAGGGGGAAGCGATCCGCATAGGTGCGGTGCTCTCCCTGACGGGTAGTTACGCCGGTCTCGGGGCTCCCGAGAAGAACGCCATCGATCTCGAGGTGGCGCGCATCAACGATGCGGGCGGCGTCAACGGGCGCCCCATCGAAGTACTGATTGAAGACGACGCCACCGATGCGGCAGCTGCTCAGGCGGCCGTGACCAAGCTCGTCGACCAGGAGGGCGTCGTTGCCATCCTGGGTGCGACAGGCACAGGCCAGACCATGGGCATGCGCGCCGATATCGAGCGCGCGCAGGTACCGCAGGTCTCGATGGCCGGAGGGAGTGTCATCACCGACGAGTTCAGCAAATGGGTCTTCCAGACTCCATGGCCGAACCGGCTCGTCGTTCCGTTCACGGCTGCCTACCTCGAGGGCCTTGGGGTCACCAAGATCGCGCTTCTGTCTGACTCCGGTGGATATGGCGCGGATGGGATCGCGGTCACCAAGGCCATGCTCGGCGACTTCGGGATCGAAGTA
Source organism: Coriobacteriia bacterium (assembly GCA_041739935.1). Taxonomy (GTDB): domain Bacteria; phylum Actinomycetota; class Coriobacteriia; order Anaerosomatales; family JAGXFU01; genus JBGSMX01. The sequence continues at coordinate 964 of JBGSMX010000043.1, forward strand.
GTGGCCGAGGAGACCTACAACGCCGGCGATGCGGATATGACCGCGCAGCTCACCAAGATTCGCGGAGCGGGCGCCGAAACCATCTGGATGTGGGGTGCCGGTAGCGAAGCTGCGACCGTGCTGCAGAACTGGAACGACCTGACCGGCACCGAGCTCAAGCGCGACGACGGAATCCCCGATATCATCGGCGCGCCCGGCAACGCTCGCGTGGAGTTGATCGACGGGGCCGGCGAAGCCGCCAACGGATTCGAGTTCTCGGCGGGTCGCATACTGCTGCCCGAAAGCTACGGCGAAGACTCCGAGGCATTCGACGTAGCAACGGACTTCATCACGCGCTACGAGGCCGAGTACGGCTCAAAGCCGGACATCTTCGCTGGTCACGCGTACGATGCGCTCAACATCGTGGTAGAGGCGCTGCAGCGTATGCCGGAAGGCGATATCGATCCGGTGGCTCTGCGCGACGAAATAGAGGCTACGACCGGCTTCGTGGGCATCGGCGGGACGTTCACCTTCCTGCCCGACGATCACAATGGGCTGACCGAGAACGATCTGGTCATGTATCGCATCGTGGACGGCGAGTGGACGCTTGCCGAGGAGGCCCAGTAGTACGTGGGCGCACCTGAGCTGCTGCAATTCGCGCTGGCTGGGCTGAAGAACGGCTCGATCTACGCGCTTGTCGCGCTCGGGTTCACGATCGTGTACGCATCAACCGGCGTGATCAACTTCGCGCAAGGCGAGTTCGTCATGCTCGGGGGCATGCTCTCCGTGTGGGCGTATGCAGACCTGGGGTTGCCGTTGCCGCTTGCAGGGTTGGTAGGCGTCCTGGCGACTGCCTGCGTGGGAATCGTGTTCGAACTGCTCGCGATTCGGCCGCGCAAGGACGGCGATCCACTCGCGCTTATCATCATCACGGTCGGCGGGTCGATGCTGCTCTCGTCTCTTGCGCGTCATGCGTTCGGTCCTACGGAGCGCGCATTGCCGCGATTCAGTGAAGGCTCGATTCAGATTCTGGGTGCGTCGCTCGAGCGGCAGTCGCTATGGATCATGGGAATCGCCGCCATCGCGGTCGGGGTGCTTTCGCTCATGTACTCGCGAACGCGCTTCGGCAAAGCGATGCGCGCGTGCGCGATCGACCGCAATGCGGCGAGGCTCGTCGGGATCGACCCGAAATGGATGGTCACAGTCTCCTTCGCACTGGCCGCCGCGCTGGGTGGGTTGGCCGGACTTGTGACGACGCCGCTTACGCAGACAGCGTTCAACGTGGGTCCGTCGTTCGGGGTGAAGGGTTTTGCGGCGGCAATTCTTGGCGGACTGGGCAACCCGTTTGCGGCGGTGGTCGGCGGGCTCGTGCTGGGCATGCTGGAGAGTCTGTCCGTTGCATTCATCTCCTCGACGTACAAGGACGCCATCTCGCTCGTTGTACTGCTATTGATGCTGTTCGTGCGGCCCCAGGGGCTGCTTGGTCGCGGCAAGCGGGAGAAGGTGTGACGGTGGGCAGCGCGAAGACACAGTCCGGCCCCCGCGCGTCGCTGACCGGCCTGCCCGTACGCCGCTATCTGGGCGTTGTGGTGGTCGGTGCACTCGTTGCGGCCATGCCGCTGCTGATAACGGGCAGCGACTCACGGTACGTGCTCAAGATACTGACGTTCGTGGGAATCAACACGCTGATCGTCACGGGGCTGGCGCTGCTCTTCGGCTATGCGGGACAGGTCTCGCTCGGTCATGCAGCGTTCTACGGGCTCGGTGCTTACACCTCGGCATACGTCACGGCGACACTCGGATGGCCGTTCCTGGCGGGGGTAGCCGCCTCTATAGCGGGGACGGCGCTGGGCGGTGTTGCGCTGGCGCTGCCGAGCCTGCGGCTCAAAGGCCATTATCTTGCGATGGCGACGCTCGCATTTGGCGAGATAATGCGTATCGCGTTTGTCGAGGCAGCCCCGATCACGGGCGGCCCGGACGGCTTTTCGGGGATCCCGTTCGCTTCGATCGGCTCGTTTGCATTCGACACCCCTGCCCGCGTCTACTGGCTGGCTTGGGGAGCCACCGCTCTCGCCCTTCTCATTTCCTGGAACATCGTGTCGGGGCGGCCCGGTCGCTCGATGCTGGCACTTCATGGCTCTGAGCTTGGCGCCCTGGCCTCGGGTGTGGATCTCGTGGGGCTCAAGGTCCGCGTGTTCACCATCTCGGCGGTCTTTGCCGGAGTCGCAGGTTCGCTCTACGCGCACACGGTCGGCTTCGTCTCGCCGTCCACGTTCTCCCTGCACCTGTCCGTGATCCTTGTGGCGATGGCGGTCCTCGGCGGCACACGTTCGCTTGCAGGACCGGCCGCTGCCGCGATCCTGCTCACGCTCGTCTCCTCGCCGGATGTGGTCTTGCCGGCGCTTCCGCGAGAGACCCTCGAGGTCATTCAGGACTGGGAAGCCGACGTCTACGGTCTGGTCATTATCCTGGTGATCCTGTTTCTGCCCGACGGTTTGTCGGGTGCGGCGCGGCGATTGAGTGCGCGCGTACGAGGCGCGCGTTCCGGGCCGGGTGATACAGCATGAGCTTGCTCGAGGTCAGGGAGCTCACCAGGCGGTTCGGCGGGTTGACGGCGGTCGACCAGGTGTCGTTCGACGTGCACGAAGGCGAGATCAAGGCGATTATCGGGCCCAACGGTGCCGGTAAGTCCACGCTGTTCAACTGCCTCACGGGCTTCGATCGCCCGGACGAGGGGACGGTGTCGTTTGGCGGCGATGATCTGGTCGGAATGCGCCCCGACAGGGTGGTGCGCGCGGGTGTCGCCCGTACCTTCCAGAACACGCAGCTCTTCGAGGAGATGACTGCACACGAGAACGTCATGGTCGGTACGCATGCGACCACCAGCGCAGGATTCGCGGCATACGCACTGCGCCTGCCGCATACGGCGCGTGAGGAGCGGCTATCTGCCGAGGAGGCGGATCGCCTGCTGCGACTCGTCGGACTCGAGGAATGGCGAGACGCACCGGCCGCCGATATGCCCCACGGGCTTCGTCGGTTGCTCGAGATAGCCCGCGCGCTGGCCACCGGGCCGAGGCTCATGTTGCTCGACGAGCCGGCGGCCGGGCTCAACAGCACCGAGACCGGTGCGTTGGCCACGGCTCTGTATCGCATCCGTGATCACGGGGCGACCCTGGTCGTGGTGGAACACGACATGGGGCTTGTCATGGAGGTCTCCGACGAGATCGTCGTGCTCGACCGCGGTGCGAAGATCGCCGAGGGTCCGCCACGGTTGATCCAGAAGGACCCGCTCGTTATAACCGCTTATCTGGGCGAGGAGGAGTCAGACGATGACGCCTGATACCGCCCTCAAGATCAGTGCGCTCAGCGCCGGATACGGTCACGTGGAGGTGCTGCGCGACATCAACCTCGAGGTCCGCGCCGGTGAGCTCGTGACCATCATCGGCTCGAACGGTGCGGGCAAGTCCACGCTGCTCAAGGCGATTGTCGGGCTTCTGCCGTTGTGGAAGGGTTCCGTGTGGATAGAGGGCTCTCAGGTGCACGCTATGACTCCGGAGAAGGCCGTTCGCTCCGGCGTCGCGCTCGTTCCGGAGGGGCGGATGCTCTTCGGGACCATGAGCGTGGACGAGAACCTCGAACTGGGCGCATACAGTGTCCGGGGAGCTGCCGCCGGGTCTGCGCTTGCGCGCGCGTTCGAGCTCTTTCCGGTGCTCGAAGAGCGTCGGAGCCAGACCGCGGCGACGCTATCAGGGGGGGAACAGCAGATGCTCGCGGTTGCCCGCGCGCTCATGTCCTCGCCGAGGCTCCTGCTGCTCGACGAGCCGTCGCTCGGGCTGGCCCCTAAGGTGATTGCGGAGATATTCCGTGCGCTCGACGTCCTGAGGGCCGGGGGGATCACGATCGTGCTGGTCGAGCAGGACGCACGTCTGGCGCTCAAGCACGCTGATCGAGGGTACGTGATGAGGACTGGCGAGATTGCGCTTGGCGGGACCGCCGCTGAGCTGCTCTCGAACGACGATGTACGACAGATCTATCTGGGTGGGTGGAACGATTCAAACGATGCCGGGCCTGCGAAGGTCTAGGGGAGGTCGAGACGCGCGATGGCAATCTGGAACGCGGAGTACGAGAGCATGTCGCGGGACAAGCTGCGCGAGTTGCAGTTGCGTCGTCTGCAGGCGACCGTGGCCTGGGTCTACGATCGAGTACCTCACTACAAGCAGGTGCTCGACGATAGCGGCGTGCGGCCCAAGGACATCAAAACGCTCGATGACGTGCGGAAACTTCCGTTCACGGACAAGGTGACGCTGCGCGACACGTATCCATTCGGGCTGTTCGCAGTCCCGCTCGACGAGGTCGTGCGGATACATTCCAGTTCGGGAACGACCGGCAAACCGATCGTGGTGGGCTACACCAAAGGCGACATCGCCACGTGGACCGAGCTCACCGCGCGCGTCGCCAGCGCTGCCGGCGTGGTCCACACCGACCGCGCCCAGATGGCTTTTGGCTACGGGATGTTCACCGGCGGCTTCGGTATGCATTACGGCCTCGAGCGGTGCGGTGCGACCGTCATTCCCGCGAGTTCGGGCAACACCGAGCGCCATCTGATGATGATGCAGGACTTCGACACGACTGTGATCGTATCCACGCCCAGCTACGCCCTCTATATCGCCGAGGTAGGGGAGAAGCTCGGTGTCGACTTCGAGAAACTAGCGTTGCGCCTGGGGCTCTTCGGCGCGGAGCCATGCTCGGAAGCGGCACGTGCGGAGATCGAAGCCAAGCTGCACATTCGCGCAACAGACAACTACGGCCTGTCCGAGGTCATGGGACCGGGCGTGTCGGGCGAGTGCGAGTGCCGCTGCGGCCTGCACCTCAACGAGGATCACTTCCTGATAGAGCTCGTCGACCCCGCGACGGACGAGCCTGTCGCCGAGGGAGGGGAGGGGGAGCTTGTAATCACCCCGATCACCAAGGAGGCGTTCCCGGTATTGCGTTACCGCACCCACGACATGACGCGGCTTCACTACGAGCCGTGCGAGTGCGGGCGCACGTTGGTGCGCATGGAGAAGGTGCGTAAGCGCACGGACGACATGCTCATCATTCGGGGAGTGAACGTGTTCCCGAGTCAGATCGAAGACGTGCTGTTCAAGATAGAGGGAATCAGGCCGCACTATCTCATCGTCGTTGACCGAAAGCACGGGCTCGACGACATGGAAGTGCGTATTGAAGTCGCTGAAGAGGTCTTTTCCGATATCATGGCTGACATGGTGAGATTCACGAAGCACGTCTCCGAGCGGCTTCACGCCGTCATCGGGCTGCACGTGAAGGTCACTCTCGTCGAGCCCGGAAGCATTGAGCGGACTGCAGGTAAGGCCAAACGGGTACTCGATAGGCGTGAGGGCTGCTAGCCGCGTCAAAGCGGTGGGCCACTGAAGGAGGGCGAGTGCTCGAAGGCGTTCCGGTCTGGATCTTGATCGTAGTGGGAGCGGTTGTTCTTCTGATCGCGGCACTTGCCGTGTCCTGGTTCGTTTTCGGCCGCCGCGCGCTTGTTCGTCGCTACCTCATCGGTCTGGTCGGTCGTCGCGAATCGGTTCGAGCATCCAAGCGCACCCTCGAAGCGGTCATGCGGCATCTCGCGGACGAAACCGACGAGGCGCTGACTCACTTCGCCGAAAACCCCGCCGCAGAAGACCGCAGGTCTCTCGTAGAGGTGCGCGATCAGATGCGCGTGCTTGCGGACGAACTCGATACCCGCCCCATGCCCTCACGGCTCGTTCGTGTTGCAGAGGAACTGGCCGATGCGGCGTTCGTTGTCGCAGAAGAGGCCGGTCGCATCAGTGACGACATGGAGGGCGATGAGGTCTTCTCGGCACTCGCTGAGATCGACCTTGGCCGAGTAGCCACACAGGCCGAGGAGGCCGATCACTGGATCGACGAGGCGCGCGTCGAATACGAGGTTGAAGATGCTGCCGTCTACGGTGGAGGTCTGTACATATGAGCCAGTTCGACCGGGTCGTCAAACCAGCAGCGGCGCTCGCAGTTTTGGGAATCATCCTGCTCCTCGTCATGAGCTGGTGGTCGGATTACAAGACGCCGGACGCAGTCGATCTGGGTGAGACGACGTCGACGGTGGAGGCGACCGGCACCGCGGGCGAGGGCACCGAAACGCCCGAGGGCGAGCAAGCCGAGCCGGAAGCCTCGCAAGGAACGGTTATCGTACTCGTGAACGGTCTGAACTTCCGTGCGCAGCCCACGAGTGACGCTGAGTTGATTCGCGGACTTGCCGTCGACACGAAACTCGACTTCCTTGGCAACCAAGCCGGTTGGTACAAGGTGCGCGATGCAGACGGGACGGTCGGCTACGTGTCTTCGAGCGCCCAGTACACGCGTCTCGAGCAGTGACGGGGCTATCGCGAATGGCCAAGATCATCGGCAATGCAGGTGACTTCTACCGGCTCCGAGTGACTCGTCTTGACGAGACGGACGAGCCCGATCTCGAATGGCGCGACGACATTTTGTACCGCGAGCCGCCAGAACAGCGACTGCGTGAGTATGAATCCTGGGCTCTCGAGGCGGTTAACACCGACGACGAGGACCAGGTCGCGCAGATCGCGTGCTACGAGTCGTCAGAAGCGGCCCACGAAGCCCTCGAGGCAATCGCTGAGGATCTAGCCGAGCTGACAAAGTCGGAGTTCGAGGAGCGCTACCTCAGCGCAGTGGAGTGAGCTGCCTAGGTCTTCTCCGCCGCTAAGGCCGCGGCTCCCAAGTCCATGCAAGACAGCGGGGAGGCCACCCAATTCGGTGAGGCGACATAAGATAGATTATCAGAGTTACATACGCTGCTCAGATGAGTGCCATCGTGCCCGACACACAGCGTCTGAGCAGCTGATTGCCCGAGCGACGCATCTGGCTCGTGCTGTCGCTACGATGTGCGGCGGCCCCGGATCGCGTGAGACGCAATCCGGGGCCGGCTGTATCGAAGCCGCGTCGGTCGTCCGTCGAGCATGCCGTTCAGACGCCTCACACGATTACGATCGGTGGAACAACTACGCTGACTCGGCTGCCTCGGCCTGGAGCTCCCCGCCAAAGTCAGGCGAATCGACCGCGAGACCCTTGCTCTCGGCCGGCAGAATCAGATTGAGAATCACGCCGACGACCGTTGCCAGGGCCATGCCCGGGACCGTGTAGTCCCCGACGGGGATTCGAATCTCGCCGACCTCCATGCCGATTCCCAGGACGAGCACGACGCTCGAGAGAATCAGGTTCCGGCTGTGGCTGTAGTCGATTCCGCTATCGACCAACATGCGCAGGCCGGACGATGCAATGAGGCCGAACAGAAGTATGGACACGCCGCCCATGACAGGTGTCGGAATGCTGGAGATGAGTGCGCCCAGCTTGGGAACGAATCCGCCGATGATGAAGGCGAACGCACCCGCGAACCAGAACAACTGGACGGCGTAGATGCGCGTAACAGCCATGACGCCGATGTTCTCGGCATACGTCGTTGACGGCGTGCCACCTACGAGACCCGACAGCGAGGTTGCAATGCCGTCTCCGGCCAGTGAGGCCGGGAGAAGCGGATTGAAGTCCTTGCCGGTGATCTCGTTGATCACGAGCAGATGGCCGATGTGCTCGATGATGACTACCAGGGCGACCGGCGCGATCAGCATGATCGCCTGGATGTCGAACTTCGCGATTGTGAGCGTGGGCAGACCGACCCATGTGGCGTCGAGAACCGGCTGGAAGTTGACCAGGCCGAACGGAATCGCGGCGAGATAGCCCACGATGATTCCCAGAAGGATCGGAATCGTTGCGATGAAGCCCTTGAAGTAGCTGGAGAAGGCTATACACGCACTCAGGGTGATCGCTGCTACTGCCACCAGATTCCAGTCGAGAGGTTGCGTTGGATCCGCATACGGGAACAGAGACATCTTGATGGCCACGCCGGCGAGCCCGAGTCCGATGATGATGACTACAGCACCTACAAGCGCAGGTGGCAGGAGCTTGTAGAGCCATTTGGTCCCGAACGCCTTGATCACACCGGCGACAACGACGTACACGAGGCCGGCGACCACGAGCCCGCCGAGCGCATACGGGATCTTTGCCGGATCGGCTACTCCGTTCACGACCCCGGCTACAGCGGCAATCGGGGCAATGAATGCGAACGAGGAGCCCAGGAAGCTCGGGATCTTCCCCTTCGTGAGAATCAAATACAGAATCGTGCCCGCACCTGAAGTCATGATGGCGACCGAGGGGTTGAGCCCCGTCAGGATCGGGACGAGCACGGTCGCGCCGAACATGGCCATGAGGTGCTGGAACGCCAGCGGGACCGCTTGAATGAGCGGGAGCTTGGCGTCCGTCTGAACGATGGGACGCTGCGACATAGGGCTTCTCCTAACCAAGCAGGTTCTGGATTGCGGGCAGTACGAAGGTCACGCTGAACGCAGCGGCGACAAACCACATGAGCGGGTGCACCTGTGCGGCCTTGCCATGGAACACCTTGATGAGAACGTAGCTGATGAACCCGAAGCCAATGCCGTAGCTGATGTTGTAGGTCAACGGGATGCCGACGATCGTGAGGAATGCGGGAAACGCTTCTTCCAGGTCCGTCCACGGGATCTCCCGCACCGTGCGCATCATGAGGAAGCCCACGACGATGAGCGCACCTGCGGTGATGGGATACATGTAGTACGAACCCTCCGGCACGGTGAACCCCGCGCCTGCCATCTGCGCGAAGTGCTCGGAGTTCCCGATATCGTAGCCCCCGCCGATCATGGCTATGAGCGGGGCGAAGAACGCTGCAATCGCGAAGAAGACACCGGTGACGATGGCGGTGAGGCCCGTTCGTCCACCCTCGGCCACGCCAGCGGCTGACTCGATGTAGGTGGTGATCGAACTTGCGCCGAAGAGTCCTCCGACGCTGGCGGCGATTGAGTCGACCGTCAGGATGCCACGGATGCCGGGGACGCGGCCGTCCTTGTCAACGAAGCCGGCCTGCTCGCCGACCGAGATCACGGTGCCCATCGTGTCGAAGAAGTCGGTCAGCATGATGGCAAAGACCATAAGCAGGAGCGCCGGCGTGAAGATCTGGAGCAGTGCTATGGAACCCGTGCCCTCGGGGGTCTGGAATGGAGCCCAGAAGGTGGAAAAGTCGAGTGGGCCGGTTATCCCACCTGTGGGAAACGCAGTGACCCCGAGCGCCAGAGCGGCGACAGTGGCAACGAGAATGCCCCACAAGATGTCGCCCTTCACACGGAGCGCCATGAACACCAGAATCGCCAGCAATCCGATGATGGACACCCACACGTAAGGCTGTGTGAAGTCACCGAGGCTTACGAGAGTGGCCGAGTTGGGTTGGATGAACCCGCCCTCGTTCAGGCCGATCATGGTGATGAATAGGCCGATGCCCACTCCAATGGCGCGTTTGAGGTCTATGGGAATGGCATTCATGACAGCTTCACGCAGCCCGGTAAGCACCAGCAGCAAGATGATCAGGCCTTCTACGAAGATGACTGACATCCCGACCTGCCATGGCACGTTCTGCTGCGCGAACCCGATAACCGAGAACGTGACGACTGCGTTGAGACCCATTCCCGAGGCAAGCGCGAACGGGCGGTTGGTGATGAAGCCCATACACAAGCACATAAGTGCAGCTCCAAGAGCGGTTGCCGTGGCTGCTCCTGCGAACGGCACACCGGCTGCCGAGAGGATCCCGGGGTTCACGAATATGATGTATGCCATCGTCATGAACGTCGCGATACCGGAGATGACCTCGGTCTTCAGGTCCGTGCCGCGCTCTTTGAATTTGAAGTAGTTCTCCATGTCCCTTCCAGCTCTCCTTTGTCTGGTTGCGTTATCCAGCGAACTCCTCGTCCCTCACTGGTCTGTTCGCGTACGACCTCCCTCTCGTCGGACTTGACTCTGCAAGACTTATGTAAACCTGTGGTGAACGGGCGCGTTACGCGCGATCACCCGGCTCCTCCGGCGTGAAGATGCTGCCGAGGTAACTGGCAACGTAGCCATCCGGATCTGAGAGCGCCTGGATGAGATCGGGGGCTATTGGCGGCCGCAAATCGAGATCTTGGAGGCTGGCCGGAGACACGAGCTCGACGCCGGCCAAACGTGGATCGTCGGATGCCACCTTTGGCTCCGTGTCGCGCGTGCGACATGCGAATGTGATGTTGACTGCATGGCGCGTCCCCGCCGGATCGATAGTGTCGCTGAGAACGAGCGGCCGGCCGATCTCGCAGGTGAGCCCCGTCTCCTCGGCGACTTCGCGTTGCAGAGCGTGTCCGAGGGTCTCGCCGTACTCCACTCCCCCTCCGGGGAGCAGGTGATACTCGCGCCCGTCTTTGCGGTGTCTCACAACGACGATGTGGCCGTCGATCACGATGAGGGCGGCGACACGAATCCGTGGTACCTCAGACACCGGTGCTCCCGAATCCACCGTCGCCGCGTTGCGTCTCGTCGAGCGAGTCGACCTCGACCAGCTCGACTCCTGCAACCGGTTGGATGACCAGTTGCGCGATCTTCTCACCGCGGACGATGTCGATCGGTACGTGCGGATCGAGGTTGATTGCGATCACCTTGATCTCACCGCGGTAGTGGCTGTCGATGAGCCCGGGAGTGTTCACCAGGCTGAGTCCCTTGTTGATCGCAAGTCCACTTCGGGGCTGCACGAAGCCGGCAAACCCCTCGGGGATTGCGACCGCGATTCCGGTCGGAATGAGAGTCCGCTCGAGTGGCTCGAGGTGGGCATCCGATGCGGCGTACAGGTCCAACCCGGCATCGCCCTCATGCGCGTACCTGGGCAAAGGCAGTTCAGGATCGATGCGTGTGATGGACATCCGCATGGGCGGGCTAGACCCCTCTCGTAATCGTCGGAATATATGCCGAGCAGGACTGGGCCGCCTCGAGTAGATCCAGCGGCGGGTACGGTCTATCATCCCGCGCCCTGGCGGCAAGGTTGGTGCCTGCGCGGAACTGCTGGAGAGCGTACAGGGCGCCGCCCGAGAGGGACTTCGCTATCGACGGGAGGTCCTCAAGCCGCACGACTCCCGGATAGCAGGTGGTCCGAAACTCGTGGTCGAGCCCGCTTCGAAGCACCAGCGAGACGCTTTCGCGGAGCTTCTCGGCGGCGTCGGGTACGGAGGTCAGACACTCGTAGCCGGAAGGTTCGGCCTTCACGTCGAGCGCGATGTAGGAAACCAGTTTGCGCGTGAGAGCGGACTTGAGCACGTCCGGTCTGAGTCCGTTGGTGTCGAGCTTCACCGGGATTCGAGCTGCATTCAGGCTCTCCAGCAAAGGAATCAGGTCCGGATCCTCTGTGGGCTCGCCGCCGGTGATCACAAACCCGTCAACCCACGATCGGCGTCGCTCGAGGTATTCGAGCACTTCTCCCCAGGTGGCATCGCATGAGTCGGCGGTCGGCTCGATGAGCGACGGGTTGTGGCAGTAGGGACATCGCATCTGGCAACCTGACAGGAAGAGCGTGGCAGCGACCCGGCCGGGCCAGTCGAGCATGCCGGCCGACAACCATCCTGCGAGTCGTCTGGTCGGCGACACTGCGATCGTTGCGGCGTGGACGGATGCTGCCGGAGTCGTCACGTCTACTGGGCGATCAGGCCGCGCAGATACGCGGGCTCGGGGACTTCTCCGCGCCAGCCGTGGATTTCCTTGCCCTGCGCGTCGAGCAGCAAGATGGTGGGTGTGGACAGGATGCTGTAGAAGGATGCTTCGGCAAGGCCGTCTATGTCGCTCACGTTGAAGACCTCGACGTCCGAAAGCCCCTCGACAGCGCGTTTGGCAGCGGGACATCGGGGACAGTCGTCTTTCACGAACAGTTTGATGTTCAAGGCGGCCTCCAGCGTCAGTTTGCGTTCACGGGTTGCTGTCCGGCGCCAGGGCCGGAATCGATTGAGCTCGTGCCGAGGTCGGTTCTCACGCGCTCGTAGAGCTCCCCGACCTTGGACTTGTTCCACGTCTGTATCTTGGAGAAATAGCCCACGATGCGAGTGACACCGTACACATCCATCGAGCCGCACAGCGGGCACTGGGTACGCAGTCCGCGGGTCGTTCGGCGGCAGCTTTCACAGACGGTGAATTCGGGTGAGAACGCGATCTGGGAGCACTGCGTATTGCGAAACGTCTTCTCGACGAACGAGCGGATAGCGCCCGGGTCGGGCTCGTGCTCGCCGAGCCACACGTGTACGATCGCGCCGGCTTCGATGAGTGGGTGGAAGCGAGACTGCTTCTCCACACGCTCGATGTAGTCAACGTTCGCGTCGACTGCCAGGTGCACGGAGTTGGTGTAGTAGTAGTTCCCGGATCCGATCTCGCCCTTGACTACTCCCGCGGTCTGGGAGGGCCAGTACTTCATGTCGAGCTTGGCGAGCCGGTATCCGGCACTCTCAGCAGGACTTTCTTCAAGAACCATGTTGAAGGAGTATCTTTCCGAGAGTTCCTTGCACTTGAGGTTCATGGCCGAGATGACCTTCAGGCCGAACCTGAGAGCCTCGTCTGACTCATGCAGCTGCTGTCCGGTATGCACCTGGACCAGCTCGTTCAGGCCGATCACCCCTGCGAGGTACGTCAGGCCATCCATCTTGAGGTATGGCTGACCGTCGAGTTCCTGGGTGAGCAGCCCCAACGGCCCCTCGGAGCCCAGATCTACCAGACCCTGAATGAAGTCGCGCTTCTGAACGTGGGCCTTGGCGACAAGTTCGAGTGCACGCCCCAGCTCCATGAACAGCGCCTGGTCGTTGCTGCCCGCCTTGTACGCGACTCTTGGCAGATTGATCGTGACGTTCTGGAGCGCCGAGAAACGCATTCGCTCAGGGGTAGACGTCTCGTTGAGTTGCTCCTGGCTAAGCTTCAGCTTGAGCCTACAGCATTGGGACACCGTGACCTCGTCACCGCGATCGAACACGAAATATGTGATTCCTTGCTTGCTTGCCACGTGCGAGGCCAGATCGAGGAACTCCTCGTGGCCGGGTGTCTGGAAGAACTCCTCGTTGATGTGCAGGAGCGGTTTGGGAAAGACGAACGTCTTGCCGGTCGCATCGCCGCGCAAGTACACGTTGAACATCGCGCGCACGAAGGCCTGGGCCTCGGGCTCGTAGTCCTTGTAGGTCTTACCTGTGTACTCGCCTCCGGGGCCGACTGCGGGCGTGTCGGCGAAGTGCCTGGGGACATTGAAGTAGAGGTTGAAGTCCGTGAACACGACCTGCGAGCCACGTGCGCCCGCCAGCTGATTGAATTCAAAGATGAGCATTTCAGCGAGCTGGTCGAGCTGTTCGGGGGTCTTGCCGACCAGGAACGGAGCGAAGAAGACGTTCACGGCCTCCCAGCCGACCGCTCCGGCGTAGTGCGCTTGCAGCGCCGCCGCCATCTTCACCATGTGGCCGATCAGGACTTCGGGGTGCTTGGCCGGCTTGCTCACGCTCGTGATGTTGGGCAGGTTCAGACCGAAACGCTTGATGTACTCCAGTGAATGGCCACCGCAATAGGGTCTGACGATGAAGCCCAGGTCGTGGAGGTGGATGTCGCCGGCGTAGTGGGCCTCGGCGACGTCTTCCGAGAATACCCGCCTGAGGGCGAACTCCTTGAGGATCGTCTCGGCGATGGTCAGATTGATCGACTCGGGATTGTGAGTCGTGTTGGAGTTCTCTTTGTTGGCGTTCGAGATGATCTGCTCGACGTCCCACATGGGCAGTCCCAGGTGGCTGTGCTTCTTGTGAGCCAGTGTCATTCCGCGTTCGAGCAGCTCGAGGTCCACCATCTCACGAATAATCGCGGTGGTGACTGTCAGCATATTGGTGCGGTCGATGCGATCCTCGACAGCCTCGGCGATATCGTGAGCGACCTCAGGCCCGACACCGGCTTCTTTGACGAGAGAGTCGGAGATCTTCGAGCGGTCCCAGGAGTCGATCTCCTGGCGGGAGTTCGTGGAGACAAGCAATGCGATGTCGGTGGAGTCGGCGCTATCGTGTCGACCGCCGGGCTTGATCACGTTAACCACACGTTCCATCACCATCGTGCAGGTCCCCTCCTTGTGTGAAACACGCACTGCAGAGCCGCGTAGCGGCACGAAGCCGTGTGACGGCGCGATACTATTTGAGGTCTCTGAGCTCCGAATAGAACTCATCCAGATCCTGGAACGATTTGTAGACCGATGCGAACCTGATGTATGCGACCTTGTCGAGGTCCTTCAGCCGGGTGAGAACCATGTCGCCAAGTTGGCGAGCGGTGATTTCGTAGCGGAAGGAGTTGTGGAGTTCGGTCTCGACATCCTCGATGAGACCCTCGAGTGCTTCCGTGGAGACGTTGCGCTTGGCTGTGGCGACGACAAGTCCGCGGAGGAGCTTGCCGCGCTCGAAGGGTTCGTTGGTGCCGTCACGTTTGACGACCATGAGCGGCATCTCATCACGGCGCTCGTAGGTTGTGAAGCGCTGCTGACAGCCAAGGCATTCTCTGCGACGGCGAATCGCGTCCTGAGACTCCGAGACTCGCGAGTCTACGACCTTAGTCTCATCGTGACCACAGAACGGACAGCGCATGGCCCCCACCCCTACATATTGGCTGTGAGTGAGCCTAACACACAAGATATGGGGTTACAACGTGCCCAGGGGCAAAACCGCCGAAAACATCGCGCCTTTCGGTATGAGTGCGATGAGCGGCAGCAGTATCACTCCTAGCGGGCGGCTACGGCTGCCGACGATCCTGCGTCGCACGGCACGGCGAGCTCTTGTCCGATGTGAAGCTGGGAGCTCGTGAGTCCATTGATCTGCTTGATCCGGTCCACAGTCTGGGGTGTGGTGAGCCCGTCAATCGGATGAGCGGAGGCGATATCCCACAGGGTCTGTGTGACGTGGACCTTGATGTTCGTGGTTGGCAGTTCATGTGCCGGCAGCACGGTCGTACCACGCGCAAAAGCCGCTGTCACCGCGATGACGCATACGGCGAGTATGAGTGCCTCGACCGGTGTGACGGTGCGAACCGCGTCCCTGGTGTGCAGGGATCTCTTGCCCTGATCCCGGGTGATGGTGCGGCTACCCCGGCTGCTGTGTCTGGTCTGCATCTGCTTCCTCCCGTTCGGCGTGATGACGTTCTCCGGAAAGCGTACGAACCGGGTCTGACATCAGGATTCGAACGACCGAACATACGTTCGTATACAGAATACCAAACACACGTTCGATTGCAAGTGCCTGCCCGGATAGAGCCGGCGTGTACCTAATCGAACGGGTGTTTGCGCCTACATGCGCAGGTGGGATACACTTCACGTCGAACATACTTTCGGTCTGAGGGGGTCCCCCATGACCTACAAGCGTGAGCTCACCGATCGTCAGCGACAGATACTCGATTACATCCGCGCCGAGATACACCGCTGCGGCTACCCGCCCTCGGTTCGTGAGATCGGCGAGGCGGTCGGGCTATCCTCGTCGTCTACGGTTCACTCCCATCTCGCCGCCCTTGAGGCCAAGGGATTGCTGCGTCGAGACCCCTCGAAACCCCGCGCGTTAGAGGTGCTTGACTACCGCGACACCGACAGGGCGATCGACTACGGCCAGGTTCGAGCCGTGCCGCTTGTGGGTCAGGTGGCGGCAGGCACTCCCATCCTCGCTGCCGAGAACATCGAAGCCACGATGACGCTTCCCGCCGAGATGGCCGATGAGCAGACCTTCATCCTTCGGGTGCGTGGTGACAGCATGATCGAGGCCGGGATCATGGACGGGGACTTCGTCGTAGTGCGCCAACAGACCACGGCCCAAAACGGCGAGATCGTGGTAGCTCTTCTCGGCGAGGAATCTACGGTCAAACGGTTCTTCAAAGAGGCGGACCGAATTCGGCTCCAGCCGGAGAACCACACGATGGAACCCATCTACTCTCGCGACGTGCAGGTCATGGGCAAGGTAGTCGCTCTATTCCGGCGCCTCTAGCCACAGTGACCTACCGCGCATTACGTCTTACTCTGACGGCAGCAGCTCGTCTTGCTCGGCGACCAGGAATTCACGGAACCGCTCGACCAGGTCTGCGGGGACTCTCAAGACCAGCTGAGTCCCTTCCGAGGTGTGACGTTCGGAGATGACCTGCGTCTTCTCGTGGGCGATCTGAACGAGTTCGCCGCGCGTATAGGGCACGAGAACCGTCATGGTGGTGCTTCCCCGCGCGGCCTCTGCGGCTATCCGCTCCAGCAGGGCATCGATACCCTCCCCTGTCGCTGCGGAGACAAGAACGGAACCAGGGTGCTTAGAAGCCATCCCGGTGATCTGCTCGGAGAGCATCGCGTCGGTCTTGTTCACAACAAGCAGTCTGGGCGTCTCCTGGGCTCTGATCTCGTGCAGGACTTCGTCGACGGCCTTCATCTGAGCCTCAACCTGCGAGTGCGATCCATCAATAACATGGATCAGGAGATCTGCGTCACGCACCTCGTCGAGGGTGGACTTGAATGCCTCGACGAGTCCGTGAGGGAGCTTGTTTATGAACCCAACGGTATCCGTGACGGTGATCTCACGGCCCTCGCGCAACGTGAGCCGGCGCGTGGTGGAGTCGAGGGTTGCGAACAGCATGTCTTCTGCAAGGACATCTGCGCCGGTGAGGGCGTTGAGTAGCGTTGACTTCCCGGCGTTCGTGTAGCCCACGAGCGAGACGCGGAACACGCCCGACCCAGCACGTGCTCCGCGCTGTGTTGCCCGAACCGATGCGACGTGCTTGAGCTCGCGTTTCAGGTCCGAAATGCGTCTGCGGGTAAGACGGCGGTCGACTTCGAGCTGGGATTCGCCGGCACCGAAGCGGGCGCCGCGTCCGCCTCCCAGGCGCTCGGCCTCAAGGTGGCCCCACATGCCCCGCAACCGAGGCAGGACATACTCGAGGCGCGCAAGCTCGACCTGAAGCTTACCCTCACTGCTCTGGGCGTGAAGCGCGAAGATGGCGAGGATCAGCGCTGTCCGGTCGAGCACGCGCGTGTCGGGGATCAGATCCTCGAGATTGGCCTGCTGTGATGGTGTGAGGTCATCATCGAAGATCACGGTGTCGGCCCGCAATTCGACGACCAGCGCAGCGATTTCAGCAGCCTTGCCGCTACCCACGAACGATCGGGAGCTCGGGCGCTCCATGCGCTGAGTCACATGAGCAACGACGTCGGAGCCCGCTGTCTGCGCAAGACGTTCGAGTTCAGCCAGAGACTCCTCGACCGGCCAGTCTTTGCGCTGCCTGTCTACGCCAACGAGCACCGCGCGGTCGCGGTGCTCGTCGTGAAGACCCTCGAGTTCGAAATGCGTGCGCACGAAGCGCTCCTAGAGTGTGTTCTTGATTCGCTCGATCGCCTGTTCAAGACGGTCGTCGGGCGTCGACAACGAGATTCTCACATACCCCTCGCCGCTGGGGCCGTACGCCGTGCCGGCGGCCACGATGACGTTAGCCTCGTCGAGAACCTTCGTTGCGAACTCGGCAGAAGTGTATCCCTCGGGTACCTTCGCCCACACGTAGATGGTGCCCTTGGGTACGCGGGCAGAGATCCCGATCTTGTCGAGCGCCGCTACGACGAAATCGCGCCGGCGCTGGTACATCGCATTGAGCTCCACGATCGAGTCTTGCGGGCCGAGGAACGCCTCGATTGCCGCGTCCTGGATGGCGGTGAACACGCCGGAGTCGATGTTCGACTTCACGGTACCAAGCGCCTTGATCGCGGTTGCGTTGCCCGCTGCGAATGCGACACGCCAGCCGGTCATGTTGTAGGCCTTGGAGCAGCTGAACAGCTCGATGGCCACGTCCTTGGCGCCAGGCCGCTCGAGCAGACTCGACGGGACATAACCATCGAATCCGATCTCGGAGTAAGCGTTGTCGTGAATAAGGAGCAGGTCGTGCTCGCGCGCGAACGCGATCGCACGATCGAAGTACTCCGGAGTGGCGATAGCCGAGGTGGGATTGTTCGGGTAGCTGATGAACATCATCTTCGCCCGCGCAAGGATATCTGCCGGGGTCGACTCGAAGTCAGCGAGGAAGTCGTTCTCCTCGGTCATAGGCATGAAGTAGCTCTCGCCTCCGGCAAGGATCCCGCCCGTGTGGTAGACGGGATACCCGCATCCCGGGACGAGCGTCACGTCGCCCGGATCCACGAAGGCCAGGAAGATGTGCGCGATCCCCTCTTTCGACCCGATGAGCGCAACGACCTCCTCATTGGCGTCCACATCCACTTCGAAACGGCGCTTCATCCAGGTCGAACAGGCCTCACGGTAACGCTTAGCGCCCGAGTAGCTCGGGTACTTGTGGTTCTCGGGGTTGCGAATCGCCTGGGCCATTGCGTCGACGATGTGGTCCGGCGTGGGTGTGTCGGGATCTCCTATACCCAGCGAGATGACGTCGATACCCTGGGCCTGCTTCGCCTCCTTCTTACGGTCTATCTCGGCGAACAGGTAGGGCGGGAGATTTGCTATGCGATCGGCGGTTCTCACGGTGCGAACATCCCTTTCGGTCGGCGTACGGCTTACGTTCGATAGGCCGGATGGGTCGATCCATTCGGAACATGGTAGCAGAACGACCCGCGCGCGGCGGCCTTGGCGAGATCAGGCGTCTTCGTCGCCGTCTTCCTCTGAAAGCTCAACGCTCCCGGTGTACACCTCGGTAGCGGGCCCGGTCATGTACACGTGCCCGTCCTCGCTCCAATGCACGTCGAGGTCGCCACCGGGAAGCTCGATCGTGGCGACGCGTCCGAGCGTGCATCTGAGTGTCGCCGCCACGAGCGTGGCGCACGCACCGGTGCCACACGCAAGCGTTTCGCCCACTCCCCGCTCCCAAACGCGCAGCCGAATCGTTTCATCCCCGGCGTACTCGGCGAACTCGACGTTGGTCCGCGCCGGGAAGTGCGAATCGGTTTCGATAGCAGGGCCCACGGTATCTACGGGAGCCTCGTCCACGTCATCGACCCAGATGATCGCGTGAGGATTGCCCATCGAGACAGCAGTCACCTGGAACGTGCCGAATTCGGTCTCGATCGGGCACTCGAAGACCTGAGCGCCCGTGAACGTCGTCGGGATCAACGAGGGCTCGAGAACCGGTTCTCCCATGTCCACAGTGGCCATGTGCAGCAGTCCATCGTAATCACGGGTGAAGGTGATGGGCTTGACGCCGCCGAGCGTCTCTACATTCACGCTCGTGGCACCCCGCGCGAGCAAATCATGGTCGGCGAGGTACTTCGCGAAGCAGCGGATGCCGTTGCCGCACATCTCGGCAGTGGTGCCGTCGGCGTTGTAGTAGAGCATGAAGAAATCCGCCGTATCGCTTGTTGCGGGACGGACGAGAATCAGCCCATCGGCACCGACACCGAAGTTCCGGTCGCAGAACCATTGGACCGCCTCGGCGGAGAAGTCGAGCGTCTCGGCCAGGTCCTCGATAACGACGAAGTCGTTGCCGAGTCCGTGCATCTTGCTGAATTCGATCCGCATGCCAGACCTACCCTCTCCGGACACCGCCCCATCAAACCTGCGAGGCCTCGCTCGATTCTAGCAGCTCGACTGCACGGTCGAGCACGTCTTGAGGCTTCAGTTCGGTGACATCGATCCACGCGATCCGGGATTCGGAACGAAACCACGTGAGCTGACGTTTCGCGTAACGTCGGGATGCCTGTTTGATCTTGTGAGTCGCTTCTTCGAGCGCCTCGGTCCCGTCGATCACCGAGACCATCTCCTTGTATCCGATAGCCTGCGCCGCAGTCAGCGCGTCTCGGAATCCCGAGTCGAGCAAGCCCCGGACCTCGTCGAGCAACCCGTGCTCCAGCATCTCGTCGACCCTCGCGTCGATGCGGGCGTACAGCGCCTCCCGCTGCATCTCGAGGCCGATGAAGCGGGTGTCGTACACGCTCTCGCGGTTGCTGAAGCCGCGCGCCTGGAGCGCGTAGGAGGCACCCTCATGCGTCATCTCGAGTGCGCGGATCGTTCGCCGCAGGTTGTTCTGGTGGATCATCGCCGCCGACTCCGGGTCGATCTGAGCGAGCCGTGCGTGCAGCGCGTGTGCTCCGATCTCAGTCGCCAGCGCCTCGAGCTGTTCTCGAACCGGATTCTTCGACTCCCCGTAGGGGAACTTCATGTCGTCGAGAGCCGCCCGGACGTAGAGCCCCGTACCCCCCGCGACCACGGGCAGCCGTCCGCGCTCCGCGATCTGGCCGATGGCCACTCGAGCGAAGCGCTGGAAGAGTGCTGCCGAGAAGTCCTGGCCGGGCTCAACCAGGTCCAGGCAGTGGTGAGGCACGCGGCGCTGGTCCTCAGGCAGCTTGGCGGTCCCGATGTCCATGCCGCGATACACCTGCATCGAGTCTGCCGAGACGACCTCCCCATCCAGGCGCAGCGCGAGGTCCTCGGCAAGCGTGCTCTTGCCGACGGCCGTCGGACCGATGATGGCCAGCACACGCAGATCTGGGTCGCCCGAGGGCGCTGGCATCTCAGGTGTAGCGGTCAACGCGGAACCTCTCGAGTTCGATGGGCGCACCGGCGGGAATGCCGGCCTTTCGGCGTGCTATGTCTACTTGTGCCTCCACGGTGTCCACGCCCTCAAGATCCGGCAGCAGAAGACCGCGGCGATGGCCTGATCTCACGATGACGCCGTAGCGCGCGGGATCCAGCTGTTCGAGCGTACACGGTTCGGCCTCGTGCAGCACGTCGACACTGATCTCGAGATCGGCGAGTTCGGCCGGCGTCATTGCAGGAAAACGCGGGTCACGGGTCGCCGCTTCTATCGCGTTGTGGACCACCTCGGCCGCGAGCGAGCCCTGAACGGCCGCAATCGTGCCAATGCATCCGCGAAGCTCATCGAGCCTATGCAGACTCACAAACGCTCCCGCCCGGCGTGGGAGTGCCGGGTCGTGAAGCAGGGTCGGATCCGGAATCACACCCCGCGTGACATACGACTCGATCGTGTGACGCGCGAGTGCGACTATCTCGTGCTCGGGCGCGCCGGGCATTCCGCCCTTCGAACCGGCGTCAACTGTTGGCGCGGCGACGAGATGCTCGTTGACGAGTGCGGTCATGTAGCCCACGCCCCAGGGACCCTCGTAGGAAAGCACTCGGGCAGTAGCGGGTTCCGCAGCGCCGCCCAGGGTGACAAACGAGCGTAAGCCGCACTCCCCCGCTGCTTCGACGAGATCCGGGTCGATGGTCATCAGTCCGTCGAAATCGGAGTCGCCTACCAGTCGGACCAGCGTGGCATCGAACTGGGCAGCGCGCGGTGAATAGCCCGCCGGAGCGTCAGGAGTGAGACGGTGCGCACAGTCCCCGCTCGCAACAAACGCGATCCTGCGGCCGAGGTCCTCGGCGGCGGCGCGTACCTGCCGACCCAACTCGCGATGCTGCTCGTAGGGCAACCAGGAGAGCGAGAGGTCGAGCAACGGCCAGCGTCCCTGCGGATCCAGGAAACTCATGGGTACGAGAACACCATGGTCGAGCTCACCCGAGCCAAGGGACACCACTTCGCCGCGATCGAGGGCCGGTATGCCGGCTCCGCTCAAACGCTCGAGCAGCCTATGCGCAAGCTCCGGGTCGCCGGTGTAGTCGTAGCGCGGATTGCTTGCGCCGAACTGGGCAAACGATCCACTCAGCTGGGATGCGGTCTCTATGACGAAGGTGTCGGAGGCGGCAGGGCTGTGCGGGGACATGATGACGACGGTGTCGGGATCGAAACGCTCGAGCAGTCGCGCTGCTATCTTCAGGGACTCGATCGACTCGCGCGTAACCTGCGATCGCGCGCCTCCGACCGACTCGACCATGATAGGCGGATGCGGTGCGATGATGCCGAACACAGGCTGAGACATCGTCTAGCTCCTCCCAAGGCGCCGAGAATCGTCTGACGCCCGGACTTATGCGGGCGTAAGCAAATCCCCTATGTCGGTTCGTACCCCGACAGGCGCCCGGAGAGAAACCAGGTTTGCGCATCGTCGATCTGAATGTCGACGATGCGACCCGAAAGCTGCCCGATGCGCACGCCTGCAGGCAGCGGAGCGTGCACGACCCTATTGCCCTCGGTACGGCCGGCGATCATGCGAGGATCGCGCTTGGACACTCCTTCTACGAGCACGCTTTGCGTACTGTCGATGAGCAGCGTGTTCTTGCGCAGTGCACCGGCCTTGATCGCATCGACCAGCCGGTCGAAACGCGGTTGCGTGATCTCGCGGGGAACCTGGTCGATCATCGATGCGGCAGGTGTACCTTCGCGAGGTGAGTAGATGAACGTGAATGCCTGGTCGTAGTCGGCCTGCTCCACGACATACATGGTCTGCTCGAAGTCCTCCTCGGTTTCGCCCGGGAAACCCGCGATGATGTCGGTGGACAGAGCGAGTCCCGGCATGGCCTCGTTGAGCTTGCCAACCAGGCCCAGGTAGTCGGCCTGCGTATAGCGGCGGTTCATCGCAGCCAGGATCCGATCTGAGCCGGACTGGACCGGAAGGTGCAGCGCCTTGCAGATGGCAGGTTCCCCGGCCATTGTGCGAATCGTCTCGTCGCCAAGGTCCTTGGGATGACTCGTGGCGAAGCGTATGCGCTGCACACCCGTAGCTGCGACGGCCCGCAGTACCCGGGCGAACCGGGGCTCTCCATACAGATCGCGCCCGTACGAGTTGACGTTCTGACCCAACAGGGTGATCTCGACGACGCCGTCGTCAACGAGCCGCTCGCATTCGGCCACGATGTCTGACAGCGGACGCGAGCGTTCGGGACCCCGCACATACGGGACGATGCAGTAGGTGCAGTAGTTGTCGCACCCCACGGTGATCGGAACCCACGCATGCCAGGGATGCTGCCGGATTCCGGGAAGATCGCTCGCGAAATCGTCGGAGCCCTGGAGCACCTCGATCACAGGGGTCCGTCCGGACTCTGCCGCCTCGAGCAGCGCCGGCAGCCTGCCCAGGTTGTGCGTCCCGAAGACGACGTCAACGTGTGGGAGCTGCTTGAGAAGCTCGCGGCCGTCGCGCTGGGCGATGCAGCCGCCCACGGCAATCAGTGTGTTGGAGTGCATCTTGAGTGCTTTGGCGGCTGAGGCCTGGCCGTAGAGCCGCTCGTCTGCGTTTTCGCGAACGCAACACGTGAGGAAAACCAGTATGTCGGGAGCGGAGTCCTCGGCTACCGGCTCCATCCCGCACTGAACGAGCATTCCCTCGACCCGCTCGGCGTCGTGCTTGTTCATCTGACAACCGAACGTGCGGACCTCGAAGGTCGTCATGGGCGGGGTTCCCACGTGCGGCCCGCTCGCGCAAAGAGCCGGGGCAAGACAGCGTCCGGGATCTTGACGGAGCCCATTGACGCACCGGGAGCTGAGATTCCGTGGAAATCAGACCCGCCTGTGGCGATCAGCCCACGTCGATCCGCGATGCCCGCGTAGCGATCTTGCATCGAGCGCGTGTGCTCGGCGTGATAGGCCTCAAGTCCGTCGAGACCTGCAGCAACCAGCTCGTCGAGCGCATCGTCTATCTGAGTGACGCCGGGGTGTGCCAGAACCGCAACCCCGCCCGCAGCACGGATGCTCTCTATGACCTCCACAGGACCGGCGACGGGTTTGGCCACGTAGAAGGGGCGGTTTCGACCAATGAAACGATCGAAAGCATCGGCGACATCGACCGCATGGCCTCTTTCGACCAGTACCCGTGCCACGTGCGACCTCCCAACGCTCCCCTCCTCGGCAAGGAGCAGGACCTCGTCGAGGGTGAGTTCGTACCCTGCGGTATGGAGAGCGTCTACCATCATCTCGGCGCGGTCCCGTCGTGCCGAGCGAAGCTCCGCCAGTCGGGCGCGGAATTCACGGTTTTCGGTGTCCACGAAGTAGCCGAGGATGTGCACGTCGCGGCCATCGTGGACGGTAGAGAGCTCCACTCCCGGGATCAGAATGAGTGGACGATCGCGGACCTCGCAGACGGCCGGCACGATACCGTCGATCGAGTCGTGGTCTGTTATCGACAGTGCGGTCAACCCGAGCTCGCAAGCGCGTTCGATGAGCTGCGAGGGTGTCAGGGCGCCGTCGGAAGCCGTGCTGTGAACGTGGAGATCGAAACGCATCGAGCCCCCGCTCGCCGGAGTCTAGTGGTGCATGTCGCGGGGCTCGACCAGCAGCCGAATCGCCGTGCGCTCCTCGCCGTTGATAAGGATGTCCGCGAAAGCCGGTATGCAGGTGAGTTCCATGCCGGAAGGTGCGATGAATCCACGTGCAATCGCAATCGCTTTGATGGCCTGGTTGAGAGCACCCGCACCGACGGTCTGAATCTCGACCGGTCCTTGCTCCCTGATGATGCCCGCAAGCGCACCGGCTACGGAATTCGGGTTTGACTTGCTGGATACCTTGAGGACTTCCACGGGTGCTCCTCTAGTTGCGTCATACTGCGTGCCGCACGTGGCGGCTGCTACGTCATTGCTGCGATCACTGGTCACTTAGTGCTTGGTACTTGGGCATCCAAGTATAGCGCAATTTTCCTCGTCGCGAGTGCCGCGTCAGTCGTCCTTCTCGACGTCAAAACGGACGCGAATCCCATCCCGATCGACGTGAATCCGGGGCTCGCCGCGCAGGTGCAGATAGTAGCGCTCGGCCAGATGATCGAAGGCCTGGGTGAGGTCGCGCTTGAAAGCGGTCAGGTCGGTGTGATGGATCTTGAGTCCGCGCCGGTCGCGATAGATGTCCGGTTCCGGTGCGGCCGGTGCCTCGTCATCGATCTGAGCCTGAGAGATCACGCTATCGAGCGGCACGAGTTCTCCGCTCAAGATGCGGTGCGCGGTGCGCTCCGAGACGACAAGTCCGATACCGTGCGCCACCTCCACCAGGTCTGATGCATCTGAGGCCGCCACCGGCCGCTGCCATACAGGTAGTCGCTCCAGGTCGTCGCAGAACAGCAGATCCGAGGTATCCAGCGCCTCACGTGCCTTGCCGGCCAGTGTGGTGAGGATTTCGACGGGCGAGCCCAGATACAGATCGATCTCAGGGTGCTCGCATGCGAACTCGAGGATTCGCCGGATGATGTTGTGCGCGCCTCGCACGACTCTGAGCATGCCCGCTTCATCGCGTTCGAGCGTCGGCCACGAGGATTGATCCGCACGCTCGGCAAGTGAGGCAGCATCGCTCGAGATCAGAATCGACGTGCCTTTGTGGCTTGCCGAGGAAGCGATCCGAGCAACGGAGACGTTCGATTTGATCGAGAACAGAGCCATGCCGCGCCCGTGGACGCCCCAGGTATCCATAACCATGGTTTCGAGTTTGGAGGTCACGCGGGGCTCGAAGACCTTGTCCTGCAAGGCGGCAGGAATCCCTACCCCATCATCGATCATCACAAGCGTGCGGGTGTCGCCCTCGCGCGCCGTGGCCACGAAGATGCGCTGTGCGTGTGCGTCCCGGGCGTTGCGCAGCAACTCCACGACGATGTCCTCGAAGCTGCGGATGTCATGCTTGGCCTGGCGCCGTTCCGCTTCTGAGACGCGCAAGCGAACGTAGCCGTCGCCAAGCGACTCCTCCACTTTGAGGTACGCATCTCCCGACACCGCGGAGACGAAATCTATCAGCGAACGTGAATCGTCAGTCATGTTGTCAGTCTATCAGCGCCGGTAAGCGGACAGGAGAAGCAAAACAAGGCAGCATATGGCCGAGGGGCCGCAAGCGGCCCCTCGTGCGCACGGCTGGTAGCCATGCAGGATTATACGATGCGTACCTGTGCGGAAGGCACGCATTTCGGTCTATTTCGCGTAGTCCACCGCGCGACTCTCGCGTATCACCATGACCTTGATCTGGCCCGGGTATTCCATCTCGTCTTCGATCTGCTTCGCGATGTCGCGTGCGAGAATGACGGCATTGGAGTCGTCGACATCCTCGGGCTTGACCATCACGCGGATCTCCCGGCCGGCCTGCATGGCGTAGCACTTCTCGACTCCGGGGTGGCTCTCGGCCACTTGCTCGAGCTTCTCCAGACGCTTGATGTAGCTCTCGAGAGTCTCACGCCTGGCGCCGGGGCGCGCAGCGGAGATCGCGTCAGCTGCCTGTATCAAGACGGCCTCGACCGTCTGAGGTTCGACGTCAGCGTGATGCGCTTCGATGCAGTGAAGCACGGCCTTCGGCTCGTTCATGCGTCGGGCCAGATCGGCGCCGATGACGGCGTGAGGGCCCTCGACTTCATGGTCGATGGCCTTTCCGATGTCATGGAGCAAACCTGCGCGCTTGCACAGCTTCTCATCGATACCGAGTTCCGATGCCATGACGCTGGCGAGGTATGCGACTTCGAGCGAGTGCTTGAGCACGTTTTGCCCGTACGATGTGCGGTACTTGAGTCGACCCAGGGTGCGGACGAGCTCGCTGTGCAGCCCGTGCACTCCGCTGTCGAATGCGGCCTGCTCACCGGCCTCCTGGATCTGCTGGGAGACGAGCACCTCCGCCTTGTTGAACATCTCTTCGATGCGTGCGGGATGAATCCGGCCGTCAGCGATAAGTGATTCGAGCGCGATGCGCCCGATCTCACGCCGAACGGGGTCGAAGCTCGAGAGAATGACCGCTTCCGGTGTGTCGTCGATGATCAGGTTGATACCCGTGAGCTGTTCGAACGCACGGATATTGCGACCCTCACGACCGATGATCCGGCCCTTCATGTCGTCACTGGGGATGTGCACGACCGAGACAGTGGATTCCGCAGTGTGATCGGCGGCAACCCGCTGGATCGCGATGCTGACGATGTTGCGAGCCTTCTTGTCGGCCTCCTCGCGGGTCCGAGCTTCAGTCTCCCGGATGAAGGCGACCGCATCGCGCTTCACGTCGTCCTCGATGCGACCCATCAGCACGGTCTTAGCCTCGTCGGAGGTCATCCCTGCGAGCTGTTCGAGTCGCTGCTTCTCGACGGCAACGAGGTCCTCCAGGTCCTTCTCCTGCTTCGCGATCTGTCCCTGAAGCGAAGAGAGTTGGTGCTCTCGCTTGTCGATCGAGTCAGCGCGACGGTCGATGTTCTCCTCGCGCTGGCCGAGCCTGGCTTCGAGTGCAGTGAGTTCCTTGCGACGTTCCTTGGCTTCGTCTTCCGCATCTTGCTTCATGCGGAAAATCTGGTCCTTGGCCTCGATCAAGGCCTCTTTCTTCTGTGTCTCGGCTTGCTTCTCGGCGTCTTTGAGCAGGCGTTCGGCGTCCTCACGCGCTCGCGTCGAACGACCCTTGACGATCCAGTTCTGAAGCGCGAAGCCGAGGAGAACGCCGATGATGACTCCAACAACTGCGAAGATGAATGGCTGCATCGAATGCGCCTCCTTCCGGTCGTAGTGCGTCCAATATCGCTGGAAACGCACCGGATTGAGCGACGAAGCAACTCTGCGCATTGCATGAAATCAGAGAAGCCGTCGCACGCGGACCCGGAGCGTACGTACGGCATAAGTGATTAGTCCGATAGGTCAGGGCGCCATTATGTGCGCATAGACCAGGTCATAAGACCTGGTCATTCCTGTGGTTCAGTCCTGCTACATTCGAACCGCCGGAGCGCACAAGCGCGCCTGACTCGGCGGAATATCACATATGCCTCGCTTATAGTATGTCTTCGCAGGTAGAAAGGTCAAGATTGAGGTGGTGGCAAGGACTACTCTTGACTATCGTCGACGCTCGTCGGGTCGACTTTGATGGCCTCGAACGCGACCGTGCGGGCGATCGAGGGATCGAAACCCCTGCGTATCAGACGATCTGCCAGTCGGGCGGCTCCTCGAACGTCGCTCACGGGGTGACGCGCGGCAATCTCGCGTGCTCTGTCGAGATCGTCTGGTGGGTACTCTCGCTCCAAGGCAAGCTCCGCTGTCGGCTCATCGATGCCGGCGACCCGCAGCGCCTTTCGCACGCGGGTGCGGCCCCACCCGGATGCCACCTTCCCGCGGATCAGTCCATCCGCATACCGTTGGTCGTCGAGGTAGCCAAGCTCCTGAAAGCGCTCGAGAACAGCGTCCGTCGTGGCGGCGGAGTAGCCATCCTCGAGGAGGCGCCGCCCGAGCTCGTGCCGCGAGCGATCGCGGTGATTGAGGAGCCTGAGCCCGCGCTGGCGCGCCCACGTAAACTCCTGGGCCAGGATGCTTTCCACCACCTCGCCCGGCGAGATGATGTCGTCGTCTTGAAGCTCGAGAGCCTTCACGACATCTCGTGAGGTCGTGGCGAAGGGATGGCCGTCGACGAGCAGCTCCCGCTTGAGGCCACCAGGACCCCGGACGGTGCGGATACTGAGTCTGCCCGTCTCGGCCATCGGTTGCTACTCTTCTTCCGGCTCCGCTTCGATCCGCGGCAAGGGGGCTACCCCGGAAGCTGTGGGCACGGGGAGCCCGAGGATCTCGCGAATCCGGGCCTCGATCTCGTTGCGGAGTTCGAGGTGATCTCGCAAGAATTCCTTGGCCGCTTCGCGTCCCTGTCCCAGGCGTTCTTCGCCGTAGTTGTACCAGGCTCCGGACTTCGCGACGATCCCTTCCTCGACACCCAGGTCGAGGAGGTTGCCCTCCTTGGAGATGCCCAGGCCATACATGAGGTCGAACTCGGCCAGACGGAACGGCGGGGCGACCTTATTCTTGACGACTTTTGCGCGCACGCGGTTGCCGATGATGTCGGTTCCCTGCTTGATCGAGTCGATCCGGCGCACGTCGATACGCACGCTGGCGAAGAACTTCAGTGCACGGCCGCCGCTCGTGGTCTCAGGGCTGCCGAACATGACGCCGATCTTCTCGCGGATCTGATTGATGAAGATGCAGGTGGTCATCGACCTGTTGAGCGATCCGGCAAGCTTTCGCAGCGCCTGGCTCATGAGACGGGCCTGCAGACCGACCGACACGTCGCCCATCTCGCCTTCGAGCTCGGCCCGGGGCACCAGCGCGGCCACCGAGTCGATGACGATCACGTCGATGGCACCACTGCGCACGAGCATGTCGGCGATCTCGAGGGCTTGTTCGCCCGTGTCGGGCTGGCTGATAAGGATCTCGTCGATATCTACACCCAGGCGCGCTGCATACGACGGGTCGAGCGCGTGCTCCGCGTCGATGAAGGCCGCCACCCCGCCGAGGGCCTGAGCTTCGGCGATGATCTGTAGGGCCAGGGTGGTCTTGCCACCCGATTCGGGGCCGTAGATCTCGACGACCCGACCTCGCGGGACTCCCCCGATACCGAGCGCCGCATCGAGTGCGAGCGAGCCGGTCGGGATCGCAGCGATCTGTGTGACGGCTGCGTGCTCCCCGAGCTTCATGAGGGAACCCTTGCCGAACTTGCGCTCGATCTGTTCTTTGGTGACGTCGAGAATCTTGGACTTGTCTTCGTTCATGCTCGCCTGCTCCTTCGCATCATGACGGGCGACCCTGAGGGGCTGCGCCGACCGTACACGAACGTGTGTTCGATGTCAATCGGCGAGCCGCAGGACGGATAGCCTGTCGTAGTGGGCGCCTTCGCGCGTCAATGTGCTCTTGTAGACCGTAACAGTCAGCACTGACACGACCGCTTCGAGCCGATGCGCGGTCAAGGAATCCACGGCCGCAGCGGTAGCCTGCTCGGCAACCGTGAAGGAGCGAGGACGCCTCGCGCGGCAGAGCGTCACGTGGGGGAAGAAGTCGCGGGTGTCGGGCAAAACACCGTAACGCTCGGCGACGGTCTCGATTCTGTCGGCGAGGCCGCTGCAGTGCCCACGATCATCATCGAAGGTCGTCCACAGGATCTTGGCCGTACGGTGACTTGGCGACGCTTCGAAAAACGAGCGTACCGGCAGTTCGAAGCGGTCTACGTCGCGAAGTGCTTCTTCGAGGTCCTCCGGAAGCGTCTGTGCGGCATCTGCGGAAATGTCCCCCAGGAACTTGAGTGTGATGTGCAGATTCTCGGGCGCAACCCACTTGTGGTCACGCCAGCCGGGCACCACGTCGCGCACCGTTTCGCAGCCTCTGCCGAGTGCTTCGCGCCATTCCGGCTCGAGATCGATTCCGATGAATGCGCGCATGCTAGCCGATCTCCATTCCGGTGATCCTGCGCCGGAGCATGTCCAGGGCTACCACAGTCGCACGCTCGCGGATCCCATCGCGGTCGCCGAACAGATCGCGACGGAACGCGGCGACCCCGTCACGGTCCGCAACGCCGAACCACACGAGGCCAACCGGTTTGTCGACGCTGCCTCCCTCGGGTCCGGCGATCCCGGTGACCGACACCGCGAGATCGGCTCCGAACCGGTCGAGCGCACCGGCCGCCATCTCGCAAGCGGTCTGCGAACTCACCGCGCCGTGCTCGGACAG
>JBGSMX010000168.1:0-16029 GCA_041739935.1 Coriobacteriia bacterium
GCCGGAAGAGGCGCTCGCCGAATCGCTGCCGACCGACTGGGTCTACCTCGCGACCAGCGAGGAAGCGGACCGGATCGTCTACGCGATCGGGCCGCCTGCCAGCGAATGGGTCGAGATGGTCGAGGTTACCAAGCAGCCTGACGGTTCGTGGCTTGCTGCAGAGCCCTACCCGATCGAAGGCGACGACACCAGCGGCGCGACCATGGCACCTGAGGACGAGGCGCTTCAGGTCGTGGGCGAGTTCATCTACGCCGTCCAGGAAGACCGTGCCGAGGATGCGCATGCCCTCACGGTCTCACCGTTTGCCGAGGACCCCGCAAGCGCCCAGTACTCGGATGGAGCACTCAGTTCGTTCGAGATTACCGATGCCCAGCTGCAAAGCGACGGCACGACAGTGTGGGTCTGGTCGAGCGAGCAGTGGGACTGGGGCACCGAGAGCTACATCTATGTATGTATCCCTACGGACGCGGGCTACCGGATCAGCGAGCTGCGCATCCCGTGATCGCACGCGACATCATCGGATAGGGGCGTCACCCGTTGCTCTATGTGTTCCTGGTCGCGCTCGTGCTCATCCTCGTGGGCGAGCTCGCGGACAAGTCCCAGTTGCTGGCGCTGGTGCTGGCCACGCGCTACAAGGCCTGGCAGGTGCTCGTCGGCATATTCATCGCGACCTTCGTGGTGCACTTCTTCACGGCACTCGTCGGTCAGCTCGTGGGTGCCGCCCTGCCCACGACCGCGCTTTCGTGGATATCCGGGCTGCTGTTCATCGGGTTCGGGATCTGGACGCTTCGCGGCGATCGGGTCGAGGAATCCGATGCCGAGCGTGGCGCCGATCGCTTCGGACCGATCGCGGCCTCGGCGGTCGCGTTCTTCTTCGCGGAGCTCGGTGACAAGACCCAGATCATGACGCTCACCATCGCCGCAGACCCCGCGACTGCGCCGCTCACCTTGCTCAAGCAGGCCGGTCCTGCGGTTCAGACGCTGCTCGCTCCTCTCGGCGCCGGGGCTCCGATCTCGCCGGTAGCGCAGTTCTGGGCGGTTACCCTGGGCTCCACCATTGGCATGGTGCTGGCCGATGCCCTCGCCATCCTGGTCGGGCGCCTGCTGGGCAAGAACCTGCCCGAACTGCTCCTGCGCCGAATCTCGGCGGCGGTCTTTGTCGCTTTCGGGCTTCTCACGATCGCTTCGACCTTCATGTAAGCGCGCGTAACAGGCCCGTTTGGCGCGAAACCTGCAGAAGTTCGTTCGTCCGCTCACTGATGTATCATCTGGTCGGCACACCCGCACCATGATTCGCCGAGGAGTCCGCTTTGGAGAGTATCCGCACGCATCTGACACGCAGCCGGCACCTGGTCGCGCTTGCCCTCGCAACACTCGTGCTCGTCGCCGCCTTCCCGGCTCCCGCGCTCGCCGGCCCCGCCGACGGCTGGGAATCGATCAGCGCAACCCTCTACGATCTCCAGGTGGGCATGGCGCCCACCCTCGTGATCAGCGCGCTTCTGCCCGAGGGCACGACCCTGCCACACGAGGCGGCGCTCGCAATCCCCAAGGACTCGGAGATATCGTGGGCCGGAGAACTCCTGGGCATGGGCGGCGACGACCCGGTCGTCGAGTTCACCATCGAGGAGTTCGACACCTACGATCTCGTGAATTTCACGCTCACCCAATCCCCCGCAGCTCAGCTCGAGCTCACCCTCCCCGAGGGGTCCGTCGCAGCAGCAGAAGGCGGACTCAGCATCTCGCTCGCATGGACCTCGGGCGGCACCGCGGAGCGCGCCCGCGTCGCAATCGCTTCGCCGCTCGCGTACCACATGGAGAACGTGACCCCCTCGCCCACCGTCGAGGTGCGCGAGTCCGACGTGCTCTACTGGGTCGAGACGGTGCCGGTCGCGGCGGGACAGCAGCTCACGATTGCGGGACTGCTGCTCGACGGTCCCGCGCCCGAGATCGCCGCGGCTCAGGCTGAAGCCACCGCGACTGCTCAGCCAACGGCTACCGCCGAACCCTTGCCCGTCAGCGAAGAACCGGTACCCGCTCAGGGAAGCTCGAACCTCACGTGGGTCATCATTGGATCACTCGTCGTGTTGATCGCGATCATCCTGGTCATCATCGTGCGCAAGGTGCGAGAGCAAGACGCCGCCGAGTAGGCTACGGCCTCGCACATCGGCACGTGTCTGCTGACACTCGAAGGGCGCCCGTGGGGCGCCCTTCGTCGTTGCGTTTCGCAGGACGCCGCGTCCAAGCACCACGCTTCCTGATCCTTCCTCACCCTGAACGAGAAGAAGGTGCCCACGACCCCATTGTGAATAAATAACGATTAACCGCACAGGCCCTTTTCCAGGTATATACTCGCATTGTGAACGCCCCCCCGACGTGTTACTGCACGGTGTGCGGGGGAGGCAGTGATGGGTTCACGAATTCATCTTCACCGGGTTCTATTCATCGCGCTGTCGACTACTTTCGTCGCGCTCCTGATCGAGTTCACCGGGGAGTTCAGCTCCTTGTGGCCGCTGTACGGTGTCCCGATCATGGTCGCCGCACTGACGTTTCATGCGGCCGGGGCGATTCTCGTGTCCGCGATCTCGGCGGCGCTCATCGGGCTCCACGCGCTCAGCGCCAACGTTCCAATCTCCGATTCCGGGACCGTCGAAGCAGCAATCGGCCTCGGGGTGTTCTTTGTATCGGCGATGATCGTGGGCGTGTTGACCCGGCGACAAGAGCAGCATGCGATCGAACTCGAACGAACGTCGGTCTACGATCCGCTCACCGGGCTCTACTCATCGAGCTACTTCTCCACCCGTCTGGAAGAGGAGGTCCGGCGCAGGGCGCGCTACGGTGGCGAGATGGCGCTGTTGCTCATCGAAATCGACGACTACGCCGACTTTCGGGAGACATTCGGCACCAACCGCGCCAACCTGCTTCTCGAACACCTCGCCGAAATCATGAAGATCTCGGCTCGAAATACGGACGTCCTCGCACGCCGCAAAGACGAGACCTTCGCGCTCATCTGCCCGCACTGCATGCCAGCCGAAGCAGCTGCCATCGCGCAGCGACTCACCACACTTGTCGAGACCACCGAGTTTGAAGGCGACGAGCTCGAACCGGTGACGATGCATACCGTGAACATCGGCATTGGAACGTGCCCCGACCCGGCCCATGACGCCGAAGAACTGCTTGCACTCGCCGAGTCCGCCCTTCAAGCATCCGAGGAGGGTACACGCGGCCACGTCTCATCGGCATCGCTGATCGAAAACGCACAAGTGGGTGAGACGTGATGGCCATCATCCAGCTGAGTGTGGTTCTCTTCGGCTTCTGGATCCTGATCTCCGGCTCGCTCGAACCTGCGGGGATGGCAGTTGGCCTTGGAATCTCGGTCCTTGTGGCCTGGATAAGCAGCCGCTTGCTGTGGACGAAAGATGATGCTCCCCTGCTCACCATTCGGCAGGCAGGCCGCTTCATCGTCTACGTGGGCTTCCTGATCAAGGAGATCATCTGGGCGAACATCTACGTGGCCGAGAAGGTGCTCGACCCCCGGATGCCGATCGATCCGGTGATCGTGGAGCACACCTGCGCACTCAAGCGCCCTGTCTCCGAAACTGCGCTGGCAAACTCGATCACCCTCACACCGGGCACCCTGACCGTGGATGTCGATGACTCCGTCTTCTTCATCCACTGCCTCGACAGAGGCTTCGCTGACGACATTGCTTCTCGCAAGCTCGACCACATGATCGCCAAGGTCTTCGAGGAGCAGTGAGATGGACGTCTTCTTCTGGGGGATCGCGATCTTCCTGCTCGTGAATGCTTTCCTTTGCCTCTACCGCGCGTATCTCGGCCCGACCACGGTCGACCGAATCCTCGCCGTCAACATCGTTGGCACCAAGACGCTCGTGGTACTTGTGCTGCTGGCGTTCGTCTTCGGCCGGGGCCTGTTCATCGACGTCGCCTTCGTCTACGCGCTTCTGAACCTCGTGGCAACGCTCGCCGCTTCCAGATTCCTTGAGACCGGTCAACTCGAGGAGGAGTGGCAGTAATGAATGACGTGCATCCCGTTGTCATGGCGATCACCATCATCTTCTCCTGTATCGGCGCCTTCTTCTTCCTCGTGGGCACCCTCGGGATCCTGCGCTTTCCGGACTTCTACACGCGCACGCACGCTGCGACCAAGTGCGACACACTCGGTGCCGGATCGATTCTCGTCGCTCTGGCCGTCTACACCGGATGGGAAGCCGACGCCTTCAAGATCCTTGCGATCGCAGCGTTCATTCTTCTCACAAGCCCAACGGCCGGCCACGCACTTGCGCGGGCCGCATATCGGACAGGGCTGACTCCCTGGACCCGCGAGTCGGACAAGGACGGTGTCCAGCCATGAGTCGCGCCTTCGACGTGGTTCTCTACGGGCTGCTCATCGCGTGCGCTCTCGCCGTGATCCGCACCAAGGACCTGCTCGCTGCGGCAATCATCTTCTCCACCTACAGCCTCATCATGTGCCTGCTCTGGCAGCTCCGTGGCTCACCCGACGTAGCCCTCACAGAAGCTGCGGTGGGTGCAGGCGTCACTACGGTGTTGTTCCTGATAGCCGTCTCCCGGACAACAAGGCGAGAACGATGAGACGTGTACTCACCCTGGCGCTGCTCATCCTGGCATCCGTGCCGCTGCTGTACGGCGTCGCTAAGCTTCCACCGATCGGCTCGGTGGACAACCCCGCGTACACGCATGTCGTTCCCCACTACCTTGAAAAGGGTCCCGAGGAGACCGGCTGCGAGAACATCGTCACCGCCATCATCCTGAACTACCGCGGATTCGACACCAACGGCGAGGTAACTGTCATCTTCACGTCTCTCATGGCCGTCTTCGGCGTGCTCCTTGCCGCTAAGAAGGCCAAGGAGCAGCCTGGGGCAATCGAGACTCCCGTCAGTCCGGTGACCCACTTCATCGTCCGCACCCTTGCCCCCTTCATCGTGGTGTTCTCCGCATACATGATCATCTACGGCCACTCGACGCCCGGCGGCGGATTCCAGGGCGGAACCATCATCGGAGCGCTGCTCATCGCTACCAGCCTTGTCGTGGGAAGCAAACACGCGCAAACGTTCCTACCCGAGCCAATACGACTGTGGCTACAACCAGCGGCAGTGCTCACGTTCACCGTGGTCGGGCTTGTCGGAATGCTCCTGCTCGGCAAGTACCTTTCCTATCCTGTGGACGGCGCGTATCTCTTCCTCCGCGTGCCATTCCTGACCGCGATCGAGTTCGGCATCGGGATAGGCGGTGCGGCGATTGTCGCATCGGTGTTCTGGGCCATGGAGGGGAGCATCGAATGAAAGCCCTTTGGACGAATATCGACTACGTCGCGTCCGTGGTGCTGCTCCTCATCGGACTCTACGCGATCATGGCGAAAGGCAACCTGGTCAAGAAGCTGATGGGCCTCAACATCATCGAGACCGCCGTGTTCGCATTCGTCATGGCAGCCGGAATCGTGGACGGGGGCGATGCTCCCATCATGGGTCCCGGCGCGAACCCGCCCTTCGCCAACCCCCTGCCACAAGGGCTCATTCTCACCGGTATCGTCGTGGCGTTCAGCACCAGCGCGCTCGCCCTGAGTCTGATCATCCGGATCTACGCGCGTTTCGGGACGATCGAATCCGAAGAGCTGTGGGGTGTGGAGTGAGTATGTATGGCACACAGTGGCCGGTCGTTCTCCTGGTCACCCCGCTGGTAGGCGCGGCGCTCACGCCCATCATCGCGAGGCGCAGGGCGCAGCTCGCCGGCTACTGGGCGCTCTTCACATTCAGTATCGTGTCTCTGGCTGCGGCCGCTCTGACCTATCAGATCCACACCCAGGGCGAGTTCTCATACTACATGGGAGGATGGGCTCCGCCGATCGGCATCGAACTGCGGTTCGATGAGTTCAGCGCGTCCATCGCGGTCATCTGCCTCGTGGGTTGGCTCTCGCTGCTCTACTGCCTCGGGTACGCGAAGCACGCCATCCCGGAGCGCCGGATACCGTACTTCTACGCCCTGATGCTGCTGTGCCTGGGCGGCATGAATGGTTTCGCGGTGACCGGCGACATCTTCAACCTCTTCGTGTTCCTCGAGATCCTCTCGCTCGCCGGCTACGCGCTCGTCGCGATCACCGGTGACGGTATCGCGGAGCTTGCGGCATTCAAGTACCTGGTCATGGGAGCCATATCATCGCTTTCGATCCTGCTTGCGATCGGAATCATGTACTCGCTCACCGGGACTCTGAACATGACTGACCTCGCGGTGCGGCTCTCCGATGTGGAGCCGTTCCCCGCGGCAGTTGCGGTTGCAGCGCTCACACTGGGCTTCTGCGTGAAAGCGGCGCTGTTCCCGCTGCACATCTGGTTGCCCGATGCCCACTCGATCGCCCCGAGCCCGGTCAGCGCGGTCCTCTCGGGGCTCGTGGTCAAGGTGGGCGTGCTGGGCATGCTCAGGATGTTCCAGATCCTGTACGCCTCTCAGGTGCTGGATCTCACTGCTCTCAACAATGTACTCATGTGGCTCGGCGCGATCTCTATCGTGATGGGCGCGCTGTTCGCGATGGTTCAAGACGACATCAAGATGATGCTGGCCTACTCGACGATCTCGAACATCGGCTACATCTTCCTGGGCCTCGGGCTCGCGTCGACGTACGGCATAATCGGTGCTTCGGTGCACATCTTCAACCACGCAATCATCAAGGCGTGCTTGTTCCTGGGTGCGGGCTCGCTCATACATCAGACCGGCTATCGCAAGCTCAGCGACCTGCGCGGAGTCGGCAAGGCGATGCCGATCACGTCCGCAGCGATCGCTGTGGGAGCGATCTCAATCGTCGGCATCCCGCCCACAGCCGGGTTCCTCTGCAAGTGGTACATCGCCCTGGGTGCCATTGAGGCCGACAGGCTCTTCTTCGCCGTCGCGCTCCTATTCGGCGCCCTGCTCATCTTCGTCTACTACATCCGGATGCTGAATGCGTTCTACTTCATGCCTCCCTCTCACCCCGAGATCCTGGAAGTGGGCGAGGCTCCGCTCACGATGCTCATTCCAATCGTGATCCTGGCAATCCTGTGTCTGGTGATGGGTATCTTCGGCCGGATCCCACTCAGCTTCATCGAGCCGGCGGTCATCAACATGCTGGCGCCGATCGGGGGTTGATATGGAAGTCGTAGATATTCGGCCACTGCTCGCACCGCTCCTGTCGCTCTTCTGCGGGATCCTGGTTTTCGCCGTCGGCGAGCGAACCTGGTGGCGACGCTTCTGGAGCTTGAGCGCCGCCGTCGTGAAACTGGCCCTCGTTTACTCGATGCTTCCCGGCGTGCTCGACGGCAAGATCTACTCGTACTCACTCATCGAGTTCACTCCGGGAATAGGCCTGGCATTCCGGGTCGATGCCCTGGGGATGTTCTTCGCGATCGTATCCTCATCGCTGTGGCTCATCACCACGGTCTACGCGATCGGCTACATGGAGCAGGAGCACGAACGCGCACGGTTCTTCGGCTTCTTCGCCTTGTGCGTGTCGACCACAGTCGGAATCGCTTTTGCCGAGAACTTGCTCACGCTCTTCCTCTTCTACGAGATGCTCACGATCTGCACGTACCCGCTGGTGGTACACGAGGAGACCCCGGAGGCCATGAAGGCGGGCCGGAAGTACCTCGTCTACACCCTGCTCGGTGGCGTGTTCGTTCTGCTGGGATGCGCTGTGACGTTCCAGTGGGCTGGAACGCTCTCGCTCAGCACGGCGGGCATCCTCCCCGCTTCTGTGGGGAAGCAGGGGCTCTCCTTGCTCTTCGCGGCGTTTGTGATCGGGTTCGGTGTGAAGGCCGCAATCATGCCTCTGCACGGTTGGCTTCCCTCGGCGATGGTCGCGCCCGCACCTGTCAGTGCACTGCTCCATGCCGTCGCTGTAGTGAAGGCGGGCGCCTTCGGAATCATGCGCGTCGTCTTCTGCGTGTTCGGTGTGGAGCTGCTCCGCGACCTGGGCATCACGGTATGGCTGGCGGCTCTTGCCTCGGTCACCATCGTGCTGGCCTCCATAATCGCGATGACCCAGGACAACTTCAAACGTCGGCTCGCCTACTCTACGATCAGCCAGCTCTCATACATCGTGCTCGGCGTGGCACTGCTCACGCCGCTCGCAGCACTTGGCGCGATCGTTCATATCGCCAATCAGGCGTTCCAGAAGATCACCATGTTCTTCGTCGCCGGCGCGATACAACGCACCACCGGGCGCACCAACATCCACGAACTGGGCGGCATTGGATACCAGATGCCGTTCACCATGGGTGCGTTCACCGTAGCTGCGCTTGGCTTCATCGGTGTGCCCCTTACCGCGGGATTCATCACCAAGTGGTACCTCTCGCTCGGCGCGATGGAGGCCGAGAACGGATGGGTCTTCGTTGTGGTACTCATCACGAGTTCCATTCTGAACGCCGGGTACTGGCTGCCCGTCGTCTATATGGCCTTCTTCAAGGTGCCTCCCGGAACACATCTGCACATCAAAGAGGCGCACTGGACGCTTCTGATTCCCACGCTCATCTGCGCGGTGTACGTCATCTTGCTTGGAAGTTTCGCCGAGGTTCCCGGGATGCCACTTTCCCTGGCGCGCACGGCAGTCGAGTTCTTCTTCGGATTGTGAGAGGAGTGATCGGGGTGATGAGCACATGAGTTACTCCGCGATACTCCCTGCAGTGGTGCTCTTGCCGATGTTCGGCGCTGGACTGGTGGTTCCGCTCTCCAAGGTCTCGAACCGGGCGCGAGCCATGGGAATCACGATCGTAGTAGGGATAACCACCGCACTCGTTGCGCTGCTGATCCCGGGTGTCCTGAACGGCGAGGTCTACGAGCAGCGCCTGTTCCAGATGACACCCACGATCTGGATGAGTCTGCGAGTCGACGCACTCGGTGAGCTGTTCGCCATCACGGCCGGCCTCCTGTGGCTCCTCGCGCTCGTGTTCTCGTTCGGCTACATGGCAGATGAGGAGCGGACGAACCGCTACTTCGCGTTCCTGATGCTGGCGCTCACCTGGACGCTGGGCGTGGCGCTGGCCGGCAATCTGCTGTCCTTCCTGGTGTTCTACGAACTGTTTTCGATACTCACCTACCCGCTTGTGGTGCACGAACAGACGCCCGAGGCGATGGCTGCAGGCACGAAGTACATCATCTACATCATCATCGGCGGCGGACTGGTTCTGCTCGCTATCATGGGGACCTATTTCCTCGCCGGCGCGCAGGAGTTTGGCGGCTCCGCCTTCTTGACCGCAGAGCTCGACCGCACCTCGCTGCTCGCTGTCTTCTGGTGTTTCATCGCCGGCTTCGGCGTCAAGGCGGCTCTCATGCCGCTGCACGGCTGGGTGCCCGACGCACACCCCGCAGCCCCGGCTCCCTTCTCGGCGGTTCTGAGCGGCATCATGGTCGCGGCGGGCAGCTTCGGCATCCTGCGCGTTCTGTTCTACGTGTACGGTATCGAGCTGCTCAAAGAGCTAGGGGTCGCCATGCCTCTCAGCTGGATCGCGGCGTTCACGATCCTCGCGGCAGCGATACTCGCGATCCCGCAAGACAACCTCAAGCGGCGGCTGGCGTACTCGACCATCAGCCAGATGGGCTACGTGATCTTCGGTGCATCGCTTCTGAGCGTCTCGTCCATAACGGGATCGTTGGTGCACATCGCGAATCACGCGTTCATGAAGGGCACGCTGTTCTTCTGTGCGGGCATTCTGATCAAGCGTGCCGGGATACACAACGTGAGCGAGATGGCGGGCATCGCCAAACGGCATCCGATTACGATGGGCGTGTTCACGCTGACGTCGCTTTCCATGATCGGCACGCCGCCCCTGTCCGGCTTCACCAGCAAGTGGTATCTGGGAATCGGCATCCTTGACGCAGAGCAGCCCTGGTACCTGGTCATACTCCTGGGGGGAGCACTTCTCGCAGCGGTCTATCTGCTGCCCATCGTCTATGCCGCGTACTTCAAGGAGCCGGCACCGATCGTCCGCGACCTGCCCGAGATCGAGGGTCGCCTAGAAGCGCCGGCGACGATGCTCGGGGTCGTGCTCGTAGGTGCTGCTATCACAATCATCCTCGGCATCTTCGCGTGGGCTCCGGGGCTGCCACTGTCTCTCGCAAAACTCGCCGCCGAGACGCTGCCATAGGACGAGGGGAGTTGCCGGTCTCATGGAAGGCCATCTCACATACAGCGCACTCCCGGCCCTGATCGTCGCACTGCCGCTCGTGGCTTCGCTTCTCGTCCGCGCTCTCGGGAACCGGTCCGAGCCACTGCGCGACTGGTACGCGATCGCGGTCACTGCCGTGACGTTCCTGGGTGCTGTGGCGCTCATCCCGCTCGTTGCCGAGCACCACGTCATCGGCTGTGAGATACCTCTGCTCCTGGGCGGGATCACGTTCCACGTCGACTCATTCGGGATGTTCTTCGCTCTCTTCACATCGTTTGTGTGGCTGTGCTCGACGGTCTACGCCGGCGCGTATATGCAGCACGAAGAGCGGCGCAATCGTTACTTCACCTACTGCCTGGCGGTGCTGGGTGCCAACATGGGCGTGGTGCTCGCAGGCGATCTCGTCTCGCTCTACCTGTTCTTCGAGGCGTTGGGCCTGCTCGCCTACTGGCTCGTGGTCCACACGCAGACTCCGGAGGCGCTCAAGGCCTCGACCAAGTACCTGTGGATGACCGTCATCGGCGGCTTCGCCCTCGTGGCAGGCATCTTCATCGTCTTCGGGATCGGTTCTACCGGTGTCATCGGCCCAATCCCCTTTGCCGAGGAACAGACCACCCTCGCGTGGGTCGCCGCAGGACTCATGATCGTGGGCTTCGGAGTCAAGGCCGGCATCGTTCCGGTTCACATCTGGCTGCCCGACGCGCATCCGGTAGCCCCGTCGCCGGCAAGCGCACTGCTCTCGGGAATCATGATCAAGGCAGGTGCCTACGGCATCTTCCGAGTGGTCACGGCGCTCTTCAGGCCACCGGTGATGGAGGAGGTCGCCGAGGAGCTGTGGCACTTCACCACCCAGCTCGGTTTCGTGGTGATCTGGATCGGCATAGCCACGATGTTCATCGGTGTGGTGCTCGCCCTTCTGCAGGAGAACGCCAAGCGGATGCTTGCCTACCACAGCGTGAGCCAGATGGGCTTCATCATCGCCGGGATCGGTGCGGCCGGATTCCTGGGTGCACACGGTGCGATGGGGTACGCAGGCGGCCTCTACCACATCGTCAATCACGCTCTGTTCAAGGCGTGCCTGTTCCTGGGTGTGGGCGCGGTGTACTTCCGAACGCACGAACTCAACATGTACAAGCTCGGCGGCCTGTGGAAGAAGATGCCGCTCACGTTCGTCTTCACGCTCATCGCAGCGTTCGGCATCACGGGTGTCCCGCTGTTCAACGGCTTCGTGAGCAAGACGCTCATACACCATTCGCTCGTCGAGTGCATCGAGTTCGCCCACGAGGCGGCGGCCCCGCTGTGGCAGATCCAGTCGCTGTCGATTGCCGAGAAGATCTTCGTCGTGACCTGTGGAGGCACGGCGGCATCGTTCATCAAGCTCATCGTCTTCGTCTTCCTGGGCAAGCCCAAACAGGAGTTCCCGGGCATGAAGGAAGCGCCCGCCCGCATGCTCGTTGCCATGGGAGCGCTGGCGGTGCCGATCGCCGTCCTCGGCTTGTGGCCGAACCTGGTGCTTCAGGGCGTCGTGGCACCGGGGCTGCACACCTGGGGGCTGCACTCGGCGATCCTCGATGAGTTCGTACTCTTCACTCCTGCAAACCTGCAGGCGGTGGTGGTCGCGTTCGTCCTGGGCACGACCATCGTGGTCGTAGGGGTTCGCTACGGGCTGTTCCACGCCCATTTCCCGGCGTGGTTCAGCGTGGACTACTGGTATCGACGCACGGCCCGCGCGTTCCTCGCGTTCTGCACTGCGGCCAACCGTGGATACGAAGCGTACATGGCAGTCGTCTCTCGACTGATCGTGAGAACCAGGCGCCAGCTCCTCCGGACCGGAATCAGAACTCAGCGAAGCTGGAAGCGTCTACTCGTAACGCTCGGTACGGGCGCTCCGGGACTTCGCCATCAGCAGTTCATCGATACCGCCTACGTGATCATCGAGCGTGAGAGTCACGCGACAGTGCGTCACGCAGTGGATCGCGCGCTCGCGGTTGCAGAAGCATCAAGCGAGATGACCCCGCACGAACAGGAACTCTACGTACACGCCGTGAGAGACTCGGCCGCCTACATGGCGAACCGCTTCGTGAACGAACGCGTGGGCGTTGTGGCGGACCTTGCGCGCACCGGTCGCATCGAGCCACTTCG
Organism: Coriobacteriia bacterium; assembly: GCA_041739935.1. GTDB lineage: Bacteria > Actinomycetota > Coriobacteriia > Anaerosomatales > JAGXFU01 > JBGSMX01. The sequence continues at coordinate 12,309 of JBGSMX010000168.1, forward strand.
AGTCGCGCTGGAAGAGAGCATGGCCAAGGTCGTGGAGTTCCGTGAACCCGTCGCACAAATCGCGCTGGCCGTGGCGACGCCTCGCATGAGAGGCGAGAACATCCTTCGACAGCTCGCCCGCGAAATGAACGGATTGCTCTCGCGCGAGCGATTCGACCTTCTGATGCGGGAGGCGGTCCCTTCGTGGAAGACCGCCCAGGCAGCTGCCCGACTGGGTCACAGCGTAGAGGCGGCGATTCCGAGCGAAGAGGTCGTCTCGGCATTCCGCGCTGGCGGGCTGACCAGGCTGGAGAGCGCGGGCAGCTGGATTTCGAACACGGCGATCGGGCTCATCGAGGCGACGGTCCAGGAACGCATCCCGTGGATGATCGAGGATCGCCTGGACTCTCGTCGTGTGGCCAGCACCCAGCTGGCTATCCAGCGTTACGTTCGTGATATCGGACTCAATGTGGGCGTCGCCATAGCGATGCTCCTGGTCTTCGTCGTCATGGCCGCCGCGGGACTTCTCTAGATCGCGCGTCGCACAGCGCACGTGAGACGGTGATAGGAACGCTCGATACAAGGGGGAGAGTGTCATGCTCGAAAGCACCGGACACGTGAAAGGGTACAAGGACGGCTCCATCGTGTTCCGCGAGAACCAGGCCGGGCACACCATGTACGTCATCGTCTCGGGCCGCGTTCGGCTCACGCGAACCAACATCCGTGAATCCGAGGAGATCGTCAGCGAGCTTGCCGAGATCGGTCCGGGCGCATTCTTCGGGGAGATGGCGCTCTTCGACTCGGGACCGCGCTCGGCGACCGCGACCACGGTAGGCCCCACCGAACTCAGACAGGTATCTCGCAAGGACCTCGAACAGGAGGTCGCCGCCAATCCGGCTGTCGCGTTCCACCTGCTCGAGAAGATGAGCCGGCGGATTCGCAAGACCGATGTGATGCTCGAGCAACTGATGGTTCGCGAGCACCTTGCCGAAGGGGTATGGGCGCAGGTGTGCGAGCTTCGTTACCCGGACTGTCTGACGCCCCCGGCGTAGGACGGCCCGAACCGCACGCCCGCTCAGAGCAAGGCCCGCCCCCGAAGGGACGGGCCTTGTTTCGTCGCTATGGCGGAGAGCCAGGGATTCGAACCCTGGGTACGGCTATAAACCGCACACACGATTTCCAGTCGTGCACCTTCAGCCTCTCGGTCAGCTCTCCGGCTGGCGCATGCGGAATCTCACCCGCTGGCAAGCGCATAGGCGAGTATACCCAGGAGCGAAGACAGGGGCAATCGAGACAGCCGCAGCTGGACGAGCGCAGCTGACGCAGGCAGCTGAGACTCCGTGGTCGACTCGGCTTTCTGACGCGCGTCTCGAAGGCCTACTCCCCGACCGCTGTGAATGTCGCGAGCGTCTCTCCCTCGGCATCCTCGAGCGTCAGGGTATCGCCGTCGATCGCGAACGCTGCTGCTGTGTCGAGCGCGCGGTAGAGCCCATCCTCCTGCATCATGGCGTCATCGGGCCCGGCCATGAGTGTCGAGGCCTGCGGGCCGAACTCGATGGTTCCGTCATCGCCCGCCTCGTACGACCCGGTGAACGTGTTGACGCCGCCGACTCCGGTCGATGAGCCATCTTCGAGCGTGAGCACAGACTCTATCGCGGTGTCGGCGTCGACAAGCTCGCCCTCGGCATCCACGAACGATGCAAGTTGCCAGGTACCGTTGAGGTCGGCCGCACTACTCGAGGCCGTCGAATCGCTGCATCCCGTCACGTACGCGCCGAGCGTCAGAGCGACTCCCAGCACCAGAACGGTCTTGCTTGCGCGTGCCCACACCATTTGTGGCTCCTCTCGCCATGTCGAACACGGGTTGCCCGCCGGCCTTTCGAGCGGGTACATACCAAACGCCTGCTCTCACACGCGAAAGGTGGCCGGTCATGCCTCATGTCATCTGGACCGGGTCGGTCAGTTTTGGACTCGTGACCATCCCGGTAAGACTATACCCTGCCGAGGACCGAGGTTCGCAGCTCTCCTTCCACATGCTCGACAGCCGCGACATGTCTCCTATCAAGCAGCGCCGCGTCAACGAGAACACCGGCGAGGAGGTCGTCTGGGACGACATCGTGAAGGGATACGAACTCGAGGACGGCCGCTGGGTCGTGCTCGACGATGATGACTTCACTGCGGCCAACGTCGAGGCCACCCAAACCATCGACATCATCGCGGCGGTCTGCGCCGACGAGATCGATCCGACGTACTTCGACAAGCCCTACTACCTCGAGCCCTCGAAGGCGGGCCGAAAGGCCTATGCCCTGCTGCGCGAGGTACTGCGCGGGGCGCAGCGCGTCGCGCTCGCGAAGGTCGTCATCCGCACCCGGCAGCACCTGGCGGCGCTCGTGCCGCACGGTGATGCCCTCGTGCTCGAGATCCTTCGCTACCCGTACGAGTTGCGCGACGCCGGATCGCTCGAGCTGCCGCCAGCCGAGCTGGAAGCGAGCAATGTGACGCCCGCCGAGCTCGACATGGCCAAGCAGCTGCTGTCGACCATCGAGCGCCCGTTCGATGCGAGCGACTCGCAGTATCGCGACACGTACCACGACGATCTGCTGGCGCTCATCGAGCGCAAGGCGCAGGGCGAAGCGGTCACCATCGAGACGACGGCACCGGCCAAGCAAACAGGAGGCGAGGTCGTCGACATCGTGGATCTGCTCAAGCGCTCGCTGGACGATGCGAAACGGGCCCGGGGGTAGCATCGGGCCCGTCCACCACTGGGGGGCGAGGTCGGGTACGTCCTAACGACCCAGCAGCGCCTGGTGCTAAGCGTGGTGCCCCTCGAATGCGGGTCGCGCGACTCCGGCAAGGGTACGAACCCTGTTGACGGGCCTCCTACGCTTGCCTTGGTTGGTACCCCATGCCACTCGATAGATACCGACAGAAGCGCGACTTCACCCGCACGTCGGAGCCCTCCGGGGACGTTCCCGCAGGTGAACTGCCGCGTCCGCTGATGTTCGTGATTCAGAAGCACGCCGCAACTCGCCTGCACTACGACGTGCGGCTCGAGATGGACGGTGTACTCGCGAGTTGGGCCGTTCCCAAAGGCCCGAGCCTGGACACGCGCGATCGTCGCCTGGCCGTACATGTCGAAGACCACCCCATCGACTACGGCTCGTTCGAGGGCACGATTCCCGCCGGAGAGTACGGCGGCGGTACGGTGATGGTCTGGGATCGCGGAACCTACGAGCCCAAAGAAGACATGGCTGCCGGCATGGGGAAGGGCTCGCTCAAGTTCATCTTGCACGGCACCAAGCTCCAGGGAGGCTTCACGCTCGTGCGCATGAAGCCGCGCGAGGGCGATCATGCCGAGAACTGGCTGCTCATCAAGGAGCGCGACGAGCACGTCCGATCGCACGATGACTACGACGTTACCGCGGCGCGTTCCGAAAGCGCCGCGACCGGTCGCGACATGGCCCAGATCGCAGCCGGGGCCGACAGCGATGCCGACCCGCCCGACGCCTGCAACGACGTGTTCAACCGCGTCGCGTCGCAGTTCAAGGACGCCTTCACCTTTGCCCGGCAACTGGGCGTGAAGACCTGCCTCGGCACGGAAGCACCACTGGTGTTGCCGAAGACCGTCGCGCAGCGCTCCACTGACGTGCGCGCCGTCTATGAAGCCACTTTCCGCCGCATCATGGCCGCGCATCCGCTGGACTATTACTGGATTTGGACACCAGAAGGCTGGACGTGGGAA